>NZ_JABJVY010000017.1:0-126060 GCF_040750475.1 Amorphus sp. 3PC139-8
AGGGCCAAACTCATCCTCGGTCGCGTCACGACAGACACGACCCGCGGAGTGACGGCCGCCTGACCGCGTCGGGAGGCCTCGCCACGCCTTCCGACGCTCAAGCAAACCACAAATCAAACACACAAGCGGAGTGTGAGGGGAGGCCGAGCCAATAACGGCAGCAGAGGAGGGCGAGCACTCCGCACATCCGGCGCGTCTTTCCGCACATATGGGCGTAAGCTCGCCCCATGGCCTTCACAGTCTATCTTCTAGCCAGCGGACCATCGGGCACCCTCTATGTCGGCATGACCGACGATCTTGCGCGCCGTGTGCACGAGCACCGGGAGAAGCTGCGCCGCGGCTTCACCCGGACCTACGGTGTCACTCGGCTCGTCTGGTACGAGATGCACGACACTCGCGAGGCGGCCTTCGCCCGCGAACGGCAGATCAAGAAATGGCGGCGGGCCTGGAAGATCGAGTTGATCCAGCGCATGAACCCGGAATGGACTGACCTCTACGAAACGCTTCAGAATTGAACCGGAGGGCATGGAGGCTCGCGGTTCATCTGCCGATCGTCCGTGGACGGTGATCATGCGGAGGGGGGTGCAGGTGCGCTCGGCTTCCGTCCACTCTCCACTATGCCTGTTTGCGGGCGCCAGCCCAGAGTCCGCCGGAACAGGTACGTGTGGCGTAAGCCCCACCCGCTCATTCCCGCGCAAGCGGGAATCCATAGGGCCTCTCGGGGATCATCGGCCCGGCGGCTCGGAGAACGGTAATCCGGATCGGCCGAACGGACGTCTCGAGTGCTTTTGAGTGCCGCCGCCTCATGATGGATTCCCGCTTTCGCGGGAATGAGCGGAGTGTGTAGGCTCCACATTACATGCTGGTATGATAACCAGAAATAATAAATCTCGCTTCCCGCTCTTAACACGGGACGCTAAAATTTCGCTGTAAGCCATGTTTTGGAGGCCGACATGATCGAAGGATTGTTGCTCTTGTTGATAACAATCGTTCTGTCGATTGTCGGCGCTGCTGTTGCAAGTTCCCTCCAGCACAAGGCATGGGAGGTTCAAAACAGAAGGTCGATAGAAGATGCTCAGCTTGTTCGAGCTCAGGAACTTTCGGACAAAATAGTACATCTAGCTGATCGTAGGATCTACAGGGCTCGGCGCCTTTGCTGGAGCTTGGAGGGGAATAGCTCTATTAGCCGAGATCGCGCTTTAAATGATTATAGAGAATCTGTCTTTGAATGGAACGATAGTTTTGGTTATATTAGGGCGAATTTATTATCTCTCTACAATTTCGATTGTGTTACTAATTTCGAAGAAGAAATTCATGCTGAATTCCAGAGTATAGGGTCTCTGTTGGAGCGTGCTCTCCGTGGCAGGTGTGTGCCGAGTCCAGCCCTTCAGAGGCGTTTGGACGTTCTTTCTAGCAAGTCTTATAAATTCACTGCTCGTTTGAAAGGGCCTATAAGAGAGAGAAATCTTCCCCATTTTGAAGATTTGGATGCTATTGAATACGAGAATGCAGATCGATTGTCATCAGTATATCTTGTAAAGAGGCTTTACGGTATAAGTACGAAGCCTCGCCGCATATGAGGCCCGCCGGCGCATCCGCTCGACCCATCGCGGTTCGATTTTTTCAAAGAGGGTGAATATTTCTTCCGTGGATCCGAAGGGTGGAGCTTTGGAAGCCCATACTTTATGTACAGGAATAACAATTTTTTTTGGTATTGGGTATACTAATAGGCTAGCTATAAAGTCAGCTTGATCCTTTTGTAATTGGGCGGCCGGCTTGCCGAATAGCATTATCGAAGGGGCATCTATGCCGGTCAAACGGTAGCCTGTATATGCAATGGACAAATAGGTTCGAAGAATTGTGAATTTCCGCTTTCTATAGCTTACAGCGTTCGCGACAATGCTCTCTCTTATTTTCCGAGAAATTGTCCTTCGGCGATCATCGAGCACGGTTCTAACCAACTGCTGCTCGATAGTGCTTATGCCTCCAACTCGACGAAAAGTGACGAGCTGGCGAACAACTCGTAGGCACGCACGGGGGAAATCCACTCCAGCGTGAACTAAAAATCGGCGATCTTCGAGTAGGAGAACGGACCACTCAATTTCAGAGATATTGTCATGTTCAAATAGTGAGCACTTGATCGGATACGCAAATCGTTGGTTATCGATCTCTTCGATGACCGCGTCAGCGGACTTATTTAAAGCTATAAGAATGCTTTTGGGATGCGGGGGCCAAATAACTCTTCGAGATTTAAAAGTATATCTAGCAAGATCTGGGGCACTGAGGAGATATCTCGCGATTCGCTGACGCGTTGCAGGTAACGTAAATTTATGACGCCAGCTCATCGGTCAGTTTTCTGTTCCATTGCCTTCGTAGCGTAGCATATCAGAGAATGCCCACGTAGCAGTAGATGGCCCCTATCACTCCCCCTACCGCTCCCGCTTCGGCAACGGCCCCCTGCGCTTCGGCTTTTCGGTGCGTCCCACCGTCATCTCGTCCAGTGTGTTTTTGCGGGCGCGGGTCTTGGGCTCCCCGTCCGAGCCGCGGCTGCCTCCGCCTGAGCCACCCTTGCCGGAACCGGCCATGCCGGCGCTGGCGCCGCGGGAGGTCCTGGTTGTCCCGGGATCGTCGGCGTAGGCGAGGGCGGCGTCGTTCAGCCGCTTGATCTCGTCGCGGATGCGGGCGGCCTCCTCGAACTCGAGGTTGGCGGCGGCGTCGCGCATGCGCTTTTCCAGGTCCTCGACGGTGGCTTCCAGGTTGTGGCCGATGCGGGCGCCATCCTCGGCAAAGCCGGTGTCGACGCGGACGTGGTCGCGCTCGTAGACCGACTCCAGAATGTCGCCGATGGAGCGCTTCACCGATTCCGGCGTGATGCCGTTTTCCGCGTTGTAGGCGAGCTGCTTTTCGCGCCGGCGCTCCGTCTCCGCCAGCGCCCGCTCCATGGAGCCGGTGGTGCGGTCGGCGTAGAGGATCACCTTGCCGTCGACGTTGCGCGCCGCGCGGCCGATGGTCTGGATCAGCGAGGTTTCGGAGCGCAGGAAGCCCTCCTTGTCGGCGTCCAGGATGGCGACCAGCCCGCACTCGGGGATGTCGAGGCCCTCGCGCAAGAGGTTGATGCCGATCAGCACGTCGAAGGCGCCGAGGCGGAGATCGCGGATGATCTCGATGCGCTCCAGCGTGTCGATGTCGGAGTGCATGTAGCGCACCCGCACGCCCTGCTCGTGGAGATATTCCGTCAGGTCCTCCGCCATCCGCTTGGTGAGCACCGTCACCAGCGAGCGGTAGCCGGCCTGGGCGACGGCGCGGACCTCGCCGAGCAGGTCGTCGACCTGGTGGCGCGCGGCGCGGATCTCCACCGGCGGGTCGACCAGCCCGGTGGGGCGGATCACCTGCTCCACGAACACGCCGCCGGCCTCCTCCATCTCCCAGGAGCCGGGGGTGGCGGAGACGGCGACCGACTGCGGCCGCATGGCATCCCATTCCTCGAAGCGCAGCGGCCGGTTGTCCATGCACGACGGCAGGCGGAAGCCGAACTCCGCCAGCGTCGCCTTGCGGCGGAAGTCGCCCCGGTACATGCCGCCGATCTGCGGGATGGTGACGTGGCTCTCGTCGACGAACACGAGCGCGTTGTCGGGCAGATACTCAAACAGCGTCGGCGGCGGCTCGCCCGGCTGGCGGCCGGTGAGGTAGCGCGAATAGTTCTCGATGCCGGGGCAGGAGCCGGTCGCCTCCATCATCTCCAGGTCGAAGCGGGTGCGCTGCTCCAGCCGCTGCGCCTCCAGGAGGCGGCCGGCGTCGTTGAGCTCGGCCAGGCGGGCGCGCAGCTCCGCCTTGATGGCCTTGGTCGCCTGGTTCAGCGTTGGCTTGGGCGTGACGTAGTGGGAGTTGGCGTAGACCTTCACGAACTCCAGCTCGTCGGTCTTGTGGCCGGTGAGCGGGTCGAACTCGGTGATCGATTCCACTTCGTCGCCGAACAGCGAGACGCGCCAGCCGCGGTCCTCGTAGTGGGCGGGGAAGATCTCGATGGTGTCGCCGCGCACCCGGAAGGTGCCGCGGATGAAGTTGATGTCGGCGCGCTTGTATTGCAGCGCGACCAGGTCGGCCAGAAGCTGGCGCTGGTCCAGCCGGTCGCCGACCTGGATGGAAAAGGTCATGGCCGTGTAGGTTTCGACCGAGCCGATACCGTAGATGCAGGACACCGAGGCGACGATGACGACGTCGTCGCGCTCCAGGAGGGCGCGGGTGGCGGAGTGACGCATCCGGTCGATCTGCTCGTTGATCGACGATTCCTTCTCGATATAGGTGTCGGTGCGCGGTACGTACGCCTCCGGCTGATAGTAGTCGTAGTAGGAGACGAAATACTCCACCGCATTGTCCGGAAAGAAGCTCTTGAACTCGCCGTAGAGCTGCGCCGCCAGCGTCTTGTTGGGGGCGAGGATGAGCGCTGGGCGCTGGGTCGCCTCGATCACCTTGGCCATGGTGTAGGTCTTGCCGGAGCCGGTGACGCCGAGCAGCACCTGCATGCGCTCGTGCTCGCCCACGCCCTCCACCAGCTCCTTGATGGCGGTGGGCTGGTCGCCCTTGGGCTCGTATTCCGACTTGATGACGAGCGGGACGCCGCCCTCCGACTTCTCCGGCCGGTGCGGGCGATGCGGGGTCCAGGTGCCGTCCTTGAATTCGGGCCGTCCGGTCTGGATCAGCTCTTCCAGGGCGGCGACGGTCTTGGTGACGGCCGATTCCGGCAGCGCCTCGGCATCTTCCAGGCCGATATCGAGGCCCGCGACGGGGTTGAGGCCACCGGCGGCACGCTCCTTGGCCGTCGCCTTGCCGCCCATGGAGGTGCCGCGGGCGGTCTTGGTGGCGCCGTCGGATTTCTTTGAACGGCCACCGGATTTCGGTTTGGCCGGCTTCGGGGTGGCCGGCTTAGCGGTGTCGGCTTCCTGGTCGGTCAACTCCTCGATCCGGCGGGCCCAGTCGCCGACCGGGCCGGAAAAGGCCTCGCCGGTATCGAACGACGCCTGCGGCGCCTCTTCGAAGCCGGAGGTGTCTTGAGCCGCGGAACCGGCCGTCTTGTGGCCGGATCCGGAGCGCTTGCGGGAGGGGGAGGGGGAGCCGGAGGTCATGAGACCAAATATAGAACGGACGGCCCCGCCGTGAAAGGGATCGGCTGCTACTGCCGACCCGACACGTTCGGTGGTTCGCCCTGGATCTGCAGTCCGCAGGCCTCGACGATCTGGTCGATCCGGTCCTGGTCCTGTGGCCGAAGCGTCTGGTTGACGGTGCGCTGCCACAGCCCAGCTTCCTCGATGTCGTCGGCGGCGCAGACGCAGATCGAGCGGCAGGAGGTGCGGTTGCCGAGCAGGGGCGTGCAGCGGTCCACGCAGGCGGCGACGAAGGTGGCGCGCTCCTGGTCCGTTGCCGCGCGCTGGCTCGGCACGCCGAGCGCGACGAGCCCGACAAGGCCGAACAGGATCGGCTGATGGGCGAGGTAGATCCACAGCGACTGGCGGCCCGACCAGGCGATCATTCGGGTGGCGCCATCGCGGGCGCGGAAGCGGCTCCAGGCTTCGCGTGGCCGTACGGCAAGCGCGATGCGGGCGACCGCCACGCCGGCGAAGGTGCAGCCGACCCAGGGGAAGATCGGTTCGTAGTCGTTGGCCGGCGGCGGGGGTAGCGAGCCGAGCCCGACCCAGGCGAGCCAAGGTGCGTCGAAGACGTCGAACTGGACGACAAAGGGCAGCGCGAAGAACAGGGCGGAAAGCGCGATCGGCACGATCAGAGGCGCACGGACCGACGGCAGCGCGATCAGGCTGGCCGCCGCGATGCAGTGCAGGATGCCGAAATAGATCCAGGCGTCCGGGAAGGTGAGGTAGGTCGCCACCGAGACCAGGGCGGCGGCCACGACCAGCACCGCCAACCGGGTGAAGAAGGGGCTCCAGCGGATCCCTTTGCGGTGGGCCAGCTCCAGGCTCACGCCGACGAGAAACAGGAAGCTGCCGGCAATCAGCCTGGCGAACCAGCGCCAGCCGGGATCGCTGTCCACGTCCCAGGGAACGAAGCCGTAGAAGCTCAGATCCCAGGAGAAATGATAGACGACCATCGCCGCAATGGCGATGCCGCGCAGAATGTCGACAAGGTCGATACGGCTCGGGCGGGAGGCGGGCGAAAGCTCCATGGCCGCCCTGATACGCTTCAACTTGGGCAGCGTCCAGGCGGTGATAGGGTCCGTTTGTCCGGAGCCGGTTCGCGAAGCGAATTCGGCGTGAGGGGGATTTTTTCTACGCAATTCCGGACGGAAAACCGGATCCCACTTTTCCTGGAATTGCTGACCCACCAGCGCGCGACTGCGCGCCGGCCGGGGGCCGCCCACCCGGAGCCGGTTCGCGAAGCGAATTCGGCGTGAGGGGGATTTTTTCTACGCAATTCCGGACGGAAAACCGGATCCCACTTTTCCTGGAATTGCTTAGTACGTCCAGGCTTCGGCCTTGGCGACCAGGAAATCGCGGAAGGCGCGCACGCGAGCCGTGGTCTTCAGTTCCGCCGGATAGACGAAATAGCTTTGGTAGCTCGGAAGCGTTTCTTCCGGCAGCACGCGGACCAGCCCGGAATCCGGCTCGATCAGATAGTCGGGCAGGAGCGCGATCCCGACCCCACGCTGGACGGCGCGCTTGATCGCCATGACGTGATTGACTTTGAGCACCGGCTTGCGCGGTTGGTCGACCGGACGTCCGGCGGTTTCGAGCCAGTTCATTTCGCGTAGATAGGTGGGGCCGGTTTCGCCGAAGGTGACGATGCGGTGGTCGTCCATGTCCTCCAGGCTCTCCGGGCTGCCGAACCGCTTCAGGTAGGTCGGCGAGGCGTAGATGTGGAAGTGGACGGTGAACAGGCGACGCTGGATCAGGTCCGGCTGGACCGGCTGGCGCAGGCGGATGGCCACGTCCGCTTCGCGCATGTTCAGGTTCAACTCGTCATTGTCCAGGATCAGGTGGAGCTGCACCTCCGGATAGAGGTCGACGAACTCGTTGATGCGCGAGGTCAACCAGGAGGCCCCGAGCCCGACCGTGGTGGTCACGCGCAAGGTGCCTGTCGGCAGGTCGCGGGAATCGGTTAGCCGCGCCTGAACCGCGTCGAGCTTCATGACCACCTCGCGGGCGGTACGGAACAGGTGCTCGCCCTGTTCCGTCAGCACCAGACCGCGTGCATGGCGGTGGAACAGGGGCACGCCGAGCTCCTGTTCCAGGGCTGAGACCTGCCGGCTGACGGCCGACTGGCTCATGTTGAGCGCTTCGCCCGCATGGGTGAAGCTGCCGGCCTGCGCGGCGGCGTGGAAGACCTTGAGCTTGTCCCAGTCCATCGGCCCCGTCGGACGCCGGTTCCCCGCGGCGTTCGTCCCTGTTCGGTTGTTTTGTTATCGAGCGGGAAGCGCTTTTCAGGCGGCCGCCGCGGCGTCGGTGTCGGCATGCTCGGCGATGAAGCGTTCCGCCTCGAGCGCCGCCATGCAGCCCATGCCGGCCGCCGTCACGGCCTGACGATAGGTCTCGTCGGTCACGTCTCCGGCCGCGAACACGCCGGGAATGTTGGTGGCCGTGGAGTCCGGCGCCGTCCAGATGTAGCCGGAGGACTTGAGCTGGAGCTGATCCTTGAACACCTCGGTCGCCGGCTGGTGGCCGATCGCCACGAACACGCCGTCGACGGAAAGCTCGGTGGTCTCTCCGGTCTTGATGTTCTTCAAGCGTGCGCCGGTAACGGCAAGCGGCTCACCGCCGCCGAGCACCTCGTCCAGCACGCAGTCCCAGACCACCTCGACCTTGGGATGATTGAACAGTCGATCCTGCAGGATCTTTTCCGCGCGTAGATGGTCGCGGCGGTGGACGAGCGTAACCTTGCTGGCGTGATTGGTCAGGTAAAGCGCCTCCTCGACGGCCGTATTGCCGCCGCCGATCACCAGCACCTCCCTGTCGCGATAGAAGAAGCCGTCGCAGGTGGCGCAGGCCGACACGCCGAAGCCCTTGTAGAGGGTCTCCGATTCCAGGCCGAGCCACTTGGCCTGGGCGCCGGTCGCCACCACCAGCGCGTCGCAGGTGTAGGTCGTGCCGGAGTCGCTCTGAAGCGTGAACGGACGCTTGGAGAGATCGGCGGAGGTGATCACGTCATAGAGGATCTTGGTGCCGACATGCTCGGCCTGCTCGCGCATCTGCTCCATCAGCCAGGGGCCCTGGATCACGTCGGCGAAGCCCGGATAGTTTTCCACGTCGGTGGTGATGGTCATCTGGCCGCCCGGCTGAATGCCTGCCACCATCACCGGCTCGAGCATGGCACGCGCGGCATAGATCGCGGCCGTGTAGCCGGCGGGGCCGGACCCGACGATCAGAAGCTTGGTGTGCAGCGTGTCGCCCATCGCTCTCGTCTCCCGTCTCAAATCGAGCGGGACGGGTCACGCGCCTTCCGGCTGCGGGACCGAGCCCCAGCTCCTCCAGCATATATAGGACGCTTACCCGAATTGCCGGAATGGCGACCCGGAGCGTGCCTTGTCAAGCCGCGCCCATCGAACGCGTCTCCTGAGAGCACCCGGCGCCTAGTCGGCATCGCCCGATGCTCTCGTCCTTCATCACGGTCGTGCCGGTTTTCGCGAAAAACCGGCACCCGCATTTTGCCCCGGGGCATTTCCGCCCGGCGCTTCCAAAAGCCGCTCGCGGATCGCCGCGGCAACTGCCGCGGTGGTGTCGAACGACGGATACGAAGCCGCCGGCCACGTGCCGTCGAACCAGCGCATGGCGCCATGCGCGACCATGGCCTCGTGAAAGCGACCGAATTTTGCCCGTCCGCCCGGAAGCGGCCAGGCCAGGATGGGTTTCCCCGTAAAGCTTGCCTCGCCGATCATATTCACGCTGTCGCAGGTCACCACGAAAGCGTCTGCACCACCGTAGATGCCGAAAAGCGGATTGTCGCCCTCGCCGCGCCAGATCCAATGCGGAGTGGCCGCGAGCCGGGCCTCGAGGACGTCCACATTGTCCTCTCCCGTCCGCCGCGACGGGGTGATCACCAGGCTGACATCGTGGCGCGCGGCGAAGGTGGCCAGCGCGTCACCGAGGGCGGCTGCCTCGTCCGGACCGAACCGATAGCTTTGGCTCGTGCCTCCCACCAGGACGCCGACCCAAGGCGTCGGCAGGTCGGGGAGGCGGGCTCGCAGATGAGCCGCCGCGACGGCGAGCCCGTCCTTTGTCAGTCGGTTCGGGCTCGTTACGGATGTGATGACGTTCGGTCCGGAAAGCCGGTCATGGGTATTGGCCCAGACCAGATCGAAATCGGCGGGATTGGTGCGCGGGGCCTGGATCGCCACCACCAGCGGGCGAGGGGACTGCCGGCGCGCGATCGCCCGGGCCAGGGGAATCGCCTGGCGGCCGGAGGCGAGCACGAGGTCGGCATCGGTGGCGATATGGTGCGACAGCGACGGTTGCGCCGGGCCATGCGGCGCCAGCCACGACCAGGGCGGACGCAAGGTCACGCGTAGGATGTCCGGAGTCGCGCCGAGTGCCTCGGCGACGCCGACGCACTGGACCTCGTGGCCCATTTTGCCGGCCGGGACGATGACCAGGGTGGAGGGCGCGTCACTCATCCGACACGGGCCGATCGCGCCCGACACGCGGCCGAGACAAGCTCCGGGCTTGCGGCGACGCCCGCTCTCGGGTTCTTGAGGGGCTGCGAATTGGCGGAAGCGACGCGATGACCCTGCACCTCGATGCCGTGGACTGGAAGATCCTGAAGGAGCTTCAGTCGAACGGCCGGATCACCAACGTGGAACTTGCCCGGCGTGTCGGGATCTCCGCGCCGCCCTGCCTGCGCCGGGTGCGCGCGCTGGAAGAGGCCGGGGCGATCCGCGCCTACCGGGCGCTTCTGGACGAGCACCGGCTGGGTTTCGAGATCTCCGCCTTCGCGATGGTGAGCCTGACCGGGCAGAGCGAGGCCGATCTGCAGGCGTTCGAATCGCGGGTGGCGGATTGGGAAATCGTGCGCCATGCCTGGATCATGTCCGGCGATATCGACTTCATGCTGGAGTGCGTCGCACCGACGTTGAAGGCTTTTCACGATTTCGTGCTCAGCGAGCTCGTGGCTGTGGATAACGTCGACACGGTGCGCACCGCACTGACGATTCGCGAAGTGAAGAACGCGCCGCGGGTGCCGATCGTCTGACCGGCGCCTACTCCTGTTTGGCGCTGTTGGGAACCAGAAGCACCCGCACACGCGAATCCGACAGAACCTTCGCCCGCCCGGTGGCGAGATCCACGGTCAGCTTGTCGCCGTTCACCACGTTCGGCCCCTGGGTCAGCGTCACGTTGCCGTTCAGCTCCAGGATGTTGGTCTTCATGTCGACGTTGCCGGTGTCGCCGGTCGCGGTCTGCTCCTTGCTGGTGACCACGACGCCGCCAGTGGCTTCCAGGCTCGAAATCTGCTGGTCCTGGCCGCCAGTCGTTCCGCTTTCGCCGCTGGTGGCCGCGCCGCCGCCCTCATAGTGGACGATGAGCTTGGCCGCCTTCATGCGGGAGTCGCCTTGAACCACAACCACGCTGCCGGAGAAGATCGCCAAGCCCTCCTGGTCGCGCACCTCCAACTCGTCGGATTCGATCTGGATCGGCTCGTTCGATTCGCCGCCCAGACCGGAGAAGCCCGTCTCGAACGTCTGGGCGGAGAGTGGCGTCGCCCAGACCAGCGCCATGGCGAAGAAAGCGATCAGTCGGCGCGGGGTCATGGCATGCCTTTCATTTGACCGCGGAGCGTCAGGTGGACGTCGCCAACGAAGCGAACCACCTTGCCTTCGTCCTGAATGTCGACGGAATTCGCCGAAAGGTCGAATTTTTCCGACGTGATGTTCACCGGCTCGTCCGACACCATCGAGCCGGCCTTGAAGTCGAGCGTGGCGTTGGAGAGGTCCACCTTGTAGCCGTCGGTGGTGGTCAGAACGATGCCGTCGTTGAGCGTCAGCCATTCGTCGTCGGTGTCGAACAGGCCGCTGCGGCTGTTCATCGTAACGGTCTGGTCGTCGCTTTCCGCCAGGGTCGCCACCAGATCGGTCAGCGCGATCCGGGAGGTGTCGGCGAAGCTCTGCACGGCCTTGCCGGCGCGCACGTGATAGGCGCGACCATCGTTGAGCCGGCCGGCGAGGTTGGGATCGTTCATCTCCAGCCCTTCGCTGGTGACGTTGATCGACCCGATCCCCGGAATCGGCAGGAAGGATTGCACCGCCGCCATGCCGAACGTCACCACAACGATCGCAAGCCCCGTCAGCGGCAGCACCAGACGCAGCGTTTTCACCAGACGCGTGTGACGGCGCGCGGCACGGCGCTGGCGCTCGCGGCGCGCACCGGCGGCCCGGTCGTTGGGCTGATCGAGGAAACCGATATCGCTGGCGGTCATCGTCCTTCCAAAACCGGCGTTGCGTCGGCTTGAGGCGGAGCCGTCACACAAAGAAGCGAGGTCTTGCCCCCGCATTTAAGATCCAAACTATGAAAAACTAGCTTGGATTTTCGGCGAAGCTGCGACCATGTCGGCGTTTGCGCACGCCGCTGCGGATCACGAATGCGCGAAAATGTCGTCCTCGGCGAAGCCGGCCAGATCGAGTTTCACCCGGGTCGGCAGGAAGTCGAAGCAGCTTCGGGCAAGCGCCATGCGCTCCTCGCGCTCCAGCAGCGTCGAGAGCCGGTCCTTCAAGGTATGAAGATAGAGCACGTCGGAGGCGGCATAGGCGAGCTGGGCGTCGGAGAGCTTGCTCGACCCCCAGTCGGAGCTCTGCTGCTGCTTGGAGATGTCGACCTCGACCAGCTCGCGCACCAGATCCTTGAGGCCGTGGCGGTCGGTGTAGGTGCGCACCAGGCGCGAGGCGATCTTGGTGCAGAACACCGGCTCCGGCATCACGCCGAAGGTCTTGTAAAGGATGCCCATGTCGAAGCGGGCATAGTGAAAAATCTTCACGACCGACGGGTCGCCGAGCAGGGCGACGAGATTGTCCGCCGTCTGCTGCCCCTTGGCGATCTGGACCAGCTCGGCGTTGCCGTCGCCGACGGAGAGCTGAACCAAACACAGCCGATCGCGGAACGGGTTAAGCCCCATGGTCTCCGTGTCGATTGCGACGCTAGCAACGTCGCCGAGCGGGGCGGGAAGATCGCGATCGTGAAGGCGATTGGTCATGACGGGTCGGATGAACCTTGTGCGGTTGCGGGGACGGCGGGCGCCTGCGCTCGGAAACGCGGACGATGGCCGTTGTTTTCGTTAGTATAGCGGCGATCGGCGATCAATCCGCACGCGGCCGGGATCGCGGCGATTGAGAAATGCCAATGTCGCCGGACCGCCGTCGTGTCAGCGTCGCGGCGAAACCGATTTCGAACACCGCTTGGACAGGCTCATGAAGGACCACGTCAAGGAAAACGCGCCGTTCCACATCGTCTATTGGATTGCCGCGATCCTCGGCGTCATCATGCTTCAATATCTGGTCGCTGGTGTCGAGCAGACCGCGCGGGTGCCCTATAGCGAATTCGCCCAATATCTGCAGGACGGTCGGATCGAGGAGGTCTCGATCTCCGATCAGTTCATCCGCGGCAAGCTCACCTCGCCGCTGCCGGACGGCGAGACGCGGTTCATCACGACCCGGGTCGACCCGGCCTTCGCCGCCGATCTGGAGAAATACGGCGTCAAATTCTCCGGCGAGGTGGAAAACACCTTCCTGCGCGACTTCCTGTCCTGGGTGGTTCCGACGGCGCTGTTCATCGGGGTCTGGTTTTTCCTGATCCGCCGCATGATGGGCGGGGCGGCGGGCGGCGGCCTGATGCAGGTCGGCAAGAGCCGGGCCAAGGTCTACGTGGAGTCCGACACCAAGATCACGTTCGACGACGTGGCCGGGGTCGACGAGGCCAAGGACGAGTTGAAGGAGATCGTCGCCTTCCTGAAGGATCCGGCCGACTATGGCCGTCTTGGTGGGCGACTGCCGAAAGGCATCCTGCTGGTCGGCCCGCCCGGCACCGGCAAGACGCTTTTGGCCAAGGCGATCGCCGGCGAGGCCAAGGTGCCGTTCTTCTCCATCTCCGGCTCCGAGTTCGTGGAGATGTTCGTGGGGGTGGGCGCTGCGCGGGTGCGCGACCTGTTCGAGCAGGCGCGGGCACGGGCGCCGGCGATCATTTTCATCGACGAGCTGGACGCGCTCGGGCGCGCCCGTGGCGTGGGACCGCTCGGTGGCGGCCACGACGAGAAGGAACAGACGCTGAATCAGCTCCTGGCGGAGCTAGACGGCTTCGATTCGTCGACCGGGCTGGTGCTGCTTGCCGCCACCAACCGGCCGGAAATCCTCGATCCCGCGCTGTTGCGCGCCGGCCGCTTCGATCGCCAGATCCTGGTCGATCGGCCGGACAAGGTCGGCCGGGTCCAGATTCTCAACGTCCATCTGAAAAAGGCGAAGATCGCGGCGGAAGTGAACCCGGAGACCCTCGCCGAACTGACGCCGGGCTTCACCGGGGCCGACCTCGCCAATCTCGTCAACGAGGCGACCTTGCTTGCCACCCGCCGGGGGGCGGACGCGGTTTCCATGGACGACTTCACGCGCGCGGTTGAGCGGATCGTCGCCGGGCTGGAGAAACGCAATCGGCTCCTGAACCCGAAGGAGCGGGAAGTCGTCGCCTATCACGAGATGGGGCACGCGCTGGTGGCCATGTCGCTGCCCGGCTCCGACCGGGTGCACAAGGTCTCGATCATTCCTCGCGGTGTCGGGGCGCTCGGCTACACCATCCAGCGGCCCACCGAAGACCGCTTTTTGATGACCCGCGAGGAGCTGCAGAACAAGATGGCCGTGCTCCTGGGCGGGCGCGCCGCCGAATGGGTCGTCTACAACCACCTGTCGACGGGTGCGGCCGACGATCTCGTCAAGGTGACCGATATCGCGCGCGCCATGGTCACCCGCTACGGCATGTCGGACACGCTCGGTCATGTCGCGCTCGATCGAGAGCAGCAGACCTTCCTGGCTCCGACGGGACCGATGGCGGCACCGGCCCAGCACGATTACGGCGAAAAAACCGCCGACGCGATCGACGCGGAGGTAAGGACGATCGTCGACCAGGCGTTCGAGCGGACGGTGGCCCTCTTAAAGGAGCGGCGCGACCTTCTGGAGCGCACGGCCAAGGCCCTTCTCGCCAAGGAGACCCTCGACGAGGCGGACCTCGTCGACATCTCCAAAGAGGTGGCCGCTCTCGGCAGGGCGAACGCGGCCGAGTAGAGGGATCCGGACGGATATCTGGTGTCCTGGAAACATCTTCCCGCTCGCATGAACGGGACCGGCACGACTATGTTCCGGATACCGGATTCGAGCTCCGCCGCAAGCGCTCAGTCGACGACGATGTCGAGGCCGAGATCGAGCGCCTTGGAGGAGTGGGTCAGCCAGCCGGCCGACAGGATGTCGACGCCGGTCTCGGCAATTGCCGGAGCACTCTCCAGGGTGATGCCCCCGGAAGCCTCGGTGATGGCGCATCCGGCAACGATGTCCACCGCCTGAGCCAGCGCCTCCGGCCCCATATTGTCGAAGAGCACGGCATCCGGCGCGGCCGGCATGGCTTCGCGGAGTTGATCGAGGGTGTCGACCTCCACCTCGATCTTCACCAGATGGCCGACCCGGGCGCGGATCGTCTCGATCGCAATCGCGACCCCGCCGGCCACGGCGATGTGGTTGTCCTTGATCAGCACGGCGTCGTCGAGCCCGAACCGGTGATTGGCGCCGCCGCCGGCGCGCACGGCCGCCTTCTCCAGCGCCCTGAGACCAGGCGTGGTCTTTCGGGTGCAGGTGATCTTGGCCTTGGTACCGGCGACCGCTTCGACCAGCGCGGCCGTCGCCGTCGCGATCCCGGAAAGCCGGCAGGCGAGGTTGAGGCCGACCCGCTCGGCGGACAACAGCGCCCGTGCCTTGCCTTCGACGGTGAGAACCGCGTCGCCGGGGGCAACCCGGGTCCCGTCCGGGGCGTGGACCGTCAGCCGCGCGGCCGGGTCCATGAGCGCAAAGGCGATCTCGGCACAGCGCACGCCGGCGACGGTGCCGGGCTGGCGCGCGACGATCGCCGCCTTGGCGGTGCGTTCGGGGCCGATGAGGGCGTCGGTGGTGAGATCGCCGGCGCGGCCGAGATCCTCCAGAAGCGCGGATCGGACGATCGGTTCGATCAGGAGATCGGGAAGCGACATCAACGTGGTCCTCACTTCACCGCCAGCATGCGTTCCACCGCGACGCGGGCCTTTTCGGCGATTGCCGGATCCACGGTCACCTGCGGCTGAAGCGTTTCCAGCGCCCGGCGGATCTTCGGCAGCGACATCAGCTTCATGTGCGGGCAGAGGCCGCACGGCTTCATGAACTCCACGTCGGGCGCTTCCGCCGCGATGTTGTCGCTCATGGAGCATTCCGTCAGAAGCAGCACGCGGGCGGGGCGCTTCTCCTTCACATAGGTCGCCATTTCCGCGGTCGAGCCGGCGAAGTCGGAGGCCGCAATCACCTCCGGCGGGCATTCCGGATGGGCGATGACGACCACGCCGTCGACGGCATCGCGGTAGCCCTGAATGTCGTTGGCGTCAAAGCGCTCGTGCACCTCGCACTGGCCCTGCCAAGTGACGATCTCGATGTCCGTCTTGCTCGCCACGTAGCTCGCCAGATAGCGATCCGGGATCATGATGACCCGCTTCACGCCCAGGGATTCCACGATCTTGATGGCGTTGCCGGAGGTGCAGCAGATATCGGATTCCGCCTTCACCTCGGCGGAGGTGTTGACGTAGGTGACGATCGGCACGCCCGGATAGGCGGCCCGCATGGCGCGCACGTCCGCGCCGGTGATGGAATCGGCGAGCGAACAGCCGGCGCCGGTGTCCGGGATGAGCACGGTCTTGTCCGGGCAGAGGATCTTGGAGGTCTCCGCCATGAAGTGGACGCCGGCCTGGACGATCACATCGGCGTCGGTCTCCGCCGCCTTGCGCGCAAGCGCAAGCGAATCGCCGACGATATCCGCCACGCCGTGATAGATCTCCGGCGTTTGATAGTTGTGGGCGAGCACAATCGCGTTGCGCTCGCGCTTCAACCGGGCGATCGCGTCGATCTCCGGCGCGACCAACGGCCATTCGAAAGCGGGAATGATCCCGTCGAGCCGCTGTCTGGCGGCCTCGGTCCGTTCCGCAACGGCCGGAGTGAAGGGAAGCGGCGCGTGCACGTCATGTTCGACGGAAACGGCCATGGCGTCCTCCTTTTGCTCATAGTGAGCATTTCTTGGGCAGCCATCGACGTCAGGCGCAAGGTGCCGGCGGCCGCGAGAAAGGATTGGGACGGCGCAATGGCCGCTCCCGCATGTCATGACGGCCGGCGATCCTTGTCCTCGCCAAACCGTCCTTATGCTCAATTAGAGTATAATAGCGCTCGCCGTCAAGGATAGCTTGCGCGCCGGCTGGCCGTCAGCCGCACGCCGGGGGCGGGCCGTTCCAGCATGACGTCTTTGCGGAAGCGGACGAGCTTGGCCGGCCGGCCGCCGGTGCGCACGGCGACGCCGCCGGTTTCCTCCACCAGACCCTGGCTTGCCACCAGGCGGCGGAAATTCTGCTTGTGAAGGGGCACGCCCGACAACGCCTCGGCGGTGCGCTGCAACTCCGACAGGGTGAAGGCGGGCGGCATCAGCTCAAACAGCACCGGGCGATATTTGATCTTGGCCCGCAGCCGACTGACGGCGGTCGCCACGATCCGCCGGTGATCGGAGGTCATGGCGACGCCAGGCACGGGCGCCAGCCCGGCCGTGGGTTCTTCTCCGGCGTCGACGGCCGCTTCGGAAACCAGGCCCGCTTCGTAGAGCAGCTCGTAGCGCTCCAGGGCGCGCTCTTCGTCCCAGGCCGCGCCTTCGGTGGCAAATGCCAGCCGGACACGCTCGGCCCGGGCCGGATCGCGGTTGCGGCCAGTTCCGATCCAATCGGAGAGCCGTTCGAGGACGCTGGCGAGCGCGGGCGGGTCGCCGTCGCGCCGATCCTCCCAGGGCAAGAGATCGTACCAGGGCCGCCAGCTTCCCTGGATCGGCGCGCGCTCGCCGGGAACGGGCACCAGCGCCAGATAGGCGATCGAGACCCGGCGATGGGCGAAATGCTCGGCGGCCTCGGCACCGGTCGTCGTGCGGTCGCCGAAGGTGTAGAGCTGCTCGACATAGCCGAGCCGGTAGCCGGTCTGCTTTTCCACCCAGCTGCGCAGGCCGGCCTGGAGTGTGCGGTGATCGGAGCGCAGCGGCCCGTAGGGAAGGGCCGGGCGCGGCTCCTGTTCGACGGTGAGCACGTGCGGCGCGCGATCGTCGACGCTGATGACAACGGCGGTCAGGTCGACGCGGACCCGGCTTTCCTGTTTGTCCGGCGCCATGGCGCTCCATCGTTTCCTAGAAAGCGTCCCGTTCAAATGGATGCAATTTGAACGACAAGGACTTGCTCAAGCATTTGAATCTCGTGCCATTTCTTATCGCTCAGATGGGTCCATCCGAGCGATAAGAAATGGCTCTGAAGCCTGCTACCAGCTGCGAAACCGCGCGCCGATGACGCGGGCGGCTCGTCCGCGCTATATCACTCCGGCTCACAGTCACCGATCCTATCGTCGACGAGGTTCCATGTCGCACAGAACGATGCCCCCATCCAGACCATGGGCCACCCTTCGCGAAATCGGATCCGGTCTCAGGCAACGGATCGGTTGGAACGAGTTCGTGGTGCTGGCCGCCTTGCTTGTCGTTGCCGGCGGTCTCTGGGGCTTTGCGGCGATCGTCGACGAGGTGCTGGAGGGCGAGGCCCATGAGTTCGACGAGGCGATCCTGCTGTCGCTGCGCGTGCCCGGCGACAATGCCGACCCGATCGGCCCGCCGGCGATGGAGGAGGCGATCCGCGACCTGACGGCGCTCGGCGGCTATGCGGTCATCACCCTGATCGCCGTCGTTGCCATCGGCTACCTGCTGATCCTGCGGCGCTGGCCGTCGGTGGTGCTGGTGTTCGTCTCGCTTGCCGGCGGCGCGGCTCTCAATTCAGCCTTGAAACACGCCTTCGGCCGACCGCGCCCCGACCTCGTCGCGCATCTGGTGGAGGTCCAGACGCTCAGCCTGCCCAGTGGCCACGCGATGATTTCCGCGGTCACCTATCTCACGATTGGCGCGCTGGTGGCGCGCGCCCAGCCGAACCGGACGTTGAAGGCCTACACCATCGCGGTCGCCGTCGCGCTGACGCTCGTGATCGGCCTGAGCCGGATTTATCTCGGCGTCCACTGGCCGACCGACGTGCTGGCCGGCTGGTGCATGGGGGCGGCCTGGGCCATGGCCTGCTGGCTGGTTGCGCGCTTCGCCGGCGCGCGGCAGCGCGGCGAACCTGCGCCTGTCCGTTCCGGAGACGCGACTTGAGGAGGCGGATCTGAGGTTAGGAAGAGACAGTTTCCGGCACGGCCGCCTGCTCCTCGGCCACGTCGTTTTCGAAGCCGAAGACGTTCAGCTCGATGACGGCGAAGCACAACAGCCAGAGCCAAGCATCGGCCGTGTCCAGAAACTTGTTGTCGCTGAATGTCCAGACCAGCGCGCAGCCCACCAGGACCGTGTAGAGCCCGATCTTGATGGCGGTGATGGCCCGATATTCCTGCCCTTCATAGTCGCCCGGCGCGTACATCTGGTAGACGAGCACGGCGCAGACCCCGAGCCAGGTGCCGGCGTTGACCGCGTCCAGCCACTCTCCCTCCAGAACGTAGCCGCGGAACGCCAGCACGATCATGGAGTAGGCGAAGATGTTGAGCACCGTCAGGATCACCTTTTCCCGGCGGCTGGAATAGCCTTGGTCGAGCGAGCTGGACTCGTACTCCATCACGCCCAGGAGCACGAGCCACGCGGCGCTGTCGATGAACGCGGTGACCTTGCCCGCAACGCTCAGGAACAGCACCGTGTTGAGGGCCAGGAGCCCGTAGACAGTCCACTTGAAGATCCGAAACCTGGCCGCGTTCATACCCGCACTTTCGCTTGCGCGCGCCGCCCAGGCCTATTGGGCCGCCGCGCCGCCGTCCGACATCCCACCGGCTCGCGCCAATCTCGGGCAAGCGTGCGTAACACGCCCTGAATTCGGCTGAACATGGCAATCGTCGCGCGATCCAATTCATCGACGGATCCGGCAATCTCCAGGGCGAGATCGACGGCGCGGATCCGGTCGATTTCTTCCTTTGGACCACTGTCTGTTGTCGACCGAACCTGCCGGAGTGTGCGGCGCAACGTAAAACTAGGCGATGACACCGCATTGACGGCGGGAAGGGGGCGGCGGCGCATCCCTCAAGAGACGCGAGGCGTCTCTTCGCTTTGGCTAGATCAGGGTGACGCGAGGGGGAAAAGCGGGTTGCCGTCCGAAACCCCTTTCGCGCTTTTCTTCGATTTTGGCGGCTTCAGGGCTTTCGCGCCACCAGGTCGATCAGGGCGGAGCGGCCGACATGGCCATGGCCTTCGTTGATGTCCGCGTCATAGGAGTCGAGTTCTTCGATCACCAGATCGGAAAACGCCTCGCGCAACAGCGCTTCGGTGTACATGTTCTCCCGGTGCGGCGGGCCGCCGGTGCCGTAGTCGACCTGCTCGGGCCGGTAGCCATGCAGCATTAAGCGCCCGCCCGGACGGAGCGTGCGGATCATACCCTGAAACACGGCGGGACGTTCGGCGGGGGTGAGGAACTGAATGAACACGGCCACCACCAGGTCATAGGCTTCGGGCGTCCAGTTCCAGCGATGAATGTCGGCAATCTGGAAATCGATCGAGACACCGCGCTCGGCAGCGAGCCGCTTGGCTTTCTCGATCCCCACCGACGAGGCGTCCATAGCGGTGACGCTCAGCCCCTTCTGCGCGAGAAAGACGGAATTACGGCCTTCCCCGTCGGCGACCGCGAGCGCCGTCTGACCGGGCGCCAGCAGATCGGCGCGCGCACGGAGAAAGTCCGCGGGCTCCGTTCCGAACACGTAGCCTTCGCTGCCGTAGCGATCGTCCCACATTGCTTTTTCCTCGTCGGTTGGCATTCTGCGCCGGATGGCGAGCGCGTTGTGCGTTCGCTTGAGATCGCCTTTCGTTGGCCGCTCGTCGAGCGGACCGATTGTCCCGGGGTGTCCTCCGGCAAGCAGTTCTTTTGACGTGTGATCGAATAGAGCTGGTGACGGCTCGGCTTTGTTGAACGGGTCTCCGGGCTCTGCTAAATCCGTCAAGCGCGTGGGACGATTTGGTCTTTGCAAGCGATAGTCGAAATGCGACGGCCCGAGTGGGGATCGGAGCGGGCAGTTTGCGCCTCGTTTCTGGTCGTTTCCAGCCAATCCGATTGGATTTCACGCACGGCTTTGATGTCTTGATCTCCAGTTTCGCCGACGAGCGGTCAGATCGTCGGCTGCGAGGGTCACTGTGGTTGATCTCGAGCGCTGCCAAATGATGGCGATTGGACGGGTATCTCTCAAGGTATCTGGGCAGTTGGGATGTTTGCGGTCCTCACTGCGCGAAAAGCAGCGCTAATGTGCGGTCTGGCAGGGTTTCTCGACCATTCCGGGTTGTCCACTGGCGAAGCCCGGCAGCGGGTGGGATCGATGACCGACACGCTCACGCACCGGGGGCCCGATGCCGGCGGGAGCTGGGTGGATGGTCCGGTTGCTTTGGGCCATCGTCGGCTGTCGATCCTCGATTTGAGCGCGTCCGGGGCACAGCCGATGCATTCCGCCGATGGGCGGTTCGTGATCGTCTTTAACGGGGAAATTTACAATCACCTGGATCTGCGCCAGGAGCTTGAGGCCTCCGGGCTCGCTCCGGCGTGGCGCGGTCATTCCGATACGGAAACGCTTTTGGCCGCGATCGGACCCTGGGGTGTCGCCGAAGCCCTCAAACGGTGTTCGGGCATGTTTGCGTTTGCGCTCTGGGACCGGCGAGAGGATTGTCTTGTCCTGGCCCGCGATCGGATCGGCGAAAAGCCTCTCTATTGGGGATGGGCCGGGGATGCGTTGGTCTTCGGATCGGAACTCAAGGCGCTGAGAGCCCATCCGGCTGCTTCGGCCGAGATCTGCCGCGGAGCGTTGGCGCAATATCTTCGGTTCGGGTACGTGCCGAGCCCTCGCAGTATCTACAAGGGGATCTACAAGCTGGAGCCGGGGTCGGTTCTGGTCGTCGATGGAAGCGCTCCGGTGTCGCCGCCTGCGACGCCGATCCGGCCCGGCGAGCGCTACGAGAACATCTCGTTGGAGCGATATTGGTCGCTGAATGCAGAGATCGAGACCGGTGCCTCCCATCGGATCGTCGACGAAGGGGCGGCCATCGACGAGCTGGAACGGCTGATCGGCGAGGCGGCGGAGCGGCAGATGATTTCCGATGTGCCGCTCGGGGCGTTCCTGTCCGGCGGTGTCGACAGCTCCACGGTCGTCGCGCTGATGCAGTCGCGCAGCGCGCATCCCGTCAAGACATTTACCATCGGGTTCGACGTGCCGGATTTTGATGAATCGGCGCATGCGGCGGCCGTCGCGAACCATCTTGGCACCGATCATCACGAACTGCGCGTGAGCGAAGCCGACGCGCAAGCCGTCATTCCAAATCTGCCGTTCCTTTATGACGAGCCGTTCGCCGATTCCTCTCAGATCCCGACCCATTTCGTCTGCCGTGCGGCGCGCGAGCACGTAACGGTGGCGCTTTCCGGAGACGCGGGAGACGAGCTGTTCGGCGGCTACAACCGCTATGTCTGGGGGCCGGGCATTTGGGAACGGGCGTCGGCGGTGCCGAAACCCATTCGAACCACTTTGGCTCGGGCGGCTTCTTCGATGCCGATCAAGCTGTGGGACGATGTCGGAACGGCGTATCGGCGCGCGGCTGGCCGAAAGGGAGACGTGCTGCAATTCGGCGGTAAGGCCCATCGGGTCGCTTCAAGCCTGTGCGATGCCGGAACCATCGATGACTTTTACGGAAATATCGTCAGCCAATGGATGGCGCCGCTCGATTTGGTCCCAGGATTGACCGATGAACCGAAGGGGCCGCTTGGGGATGAATTGCCCGATGCCGGCGCGGACGATCCGGCCGCCCGGATGATGCTCCAGGATATGCGGAGCTACCTTCCCGATGACATCCTCTGCAAGGTTGACCGGGCGGCGATGGGGATTAGCCTGGAGACCCGTGTTCCATTCCTGGACCCGAATATCTTGCGGTTTTCCGCCCGACTTCCCGCCCGGATGAAGGTGCGCGCTGGCTCCAGCAAATGGATCTTGCGGCAGGTCCTATACCGGCATGTTCCAAAGGACTTGATCGAACGTCCCAAGGCTGGCTTTGCCATGCCGATGGGGCTTTGGCTTCGCGGTCCGCTTCGCGAGTGGGCCGACTCTCTTCTCGCGCCGGAAAAGCTCGCGCGGGACGATCTGCTCGATCCGGGCCCCATTCGCCGGATCTGGCAGGACCATTTATCTGGGCGCCGCGATGCATCCGCTAAGATCTGGGTGATTTTGATGCTTCAGGCGTGGCGTGAGGCTTGGACCTAGCCGTGAAGGTACAATTGCTCTCCCGCTACAGTCGTCTCGGTGCCTCGAGCCGGCTTCGGACCATGCAGTACCTGCCCTATCTGCGCTCGGTTGGAATCGACGTGGAGGTGACGTCGCTTTTCGACGATGCCTATCTGACGTCGATGTACGTGGGGAATAAATCGCTCCGAGCGACATTTGACTCATATCGACATCGGTTGAAGGCGTTAAGGGCACGGCCAAAGCCCGATCTTCTGTGGGTCGAGTATGAAGCGCTTCCGTGGCTACCCTGGGCCATCGAGCACGCGCTGTTACCGGCGGATGTGCCAATCGCGAGCGACTATGACGACGCGATCTTCCATCGCTACGATCTTCATCGCCGGGGACTTGTGCGCCGGATATTGGGGCAGAAGATCGATCGGGTGATGGAGGCATCGGCCGTGGTGATCGCGGGAAATCCCTATCTTGCAGAGCGGGCTCGAAAGGCAGGGGCTTCGCGTATTGAAATCGTGCCGACAGTCGTGGATCTCGACGCCTATATGGTGAAGAACTGGTCTGAAGGTCCCGGATCTGGTGTTGTCGGCTGGATTGGGACGCCGGAGACATGGCAGGCATTCGGTGAGCCCATATACGAGACTCTCCGACCAGTATTAACAAGAACCGGTGCGTTATTTCGAGCCGTGGGTGCCGCAAGTTCCTTTAACAAACTGGACAATCTTGAAGTCGTTCCTTGGTCCGAAAAAAGCGAGGCGGCGCTTATTCGCGGGATGGACATCGGTGTTATGCCCCTTCCCGACACGCCGTGGGCGCAGGGCAAATGTGGTTATAAGTTAATTCAATATATGGCGTGCGGGCTGCCAGTTGTGGCAACGCCTGTCGGTGTGAATGTGGAAATCGTGGACCCCAACGTCAACGGCTATTTGGCGGGCGACGAGACGGATTGGCGCCATCTCGTGGAAATGTTGCTTGGCAATCCATCTCTTCGCAGAAGCTTGGGTGAGGCAGGGCGGCAAAAGGTTGCTGCCGAGTACTCTTTACAGGTTCAAACTCCTAAGCTCGCGAAACTGCTCGTGGATGCGGCTGGGCATATGACGTCGGAGACTGTGTCGCTGAGCCACTTGTGACCTCAAATCCATTTTCGCTCTTGCTGTGTGAGCATGCAAGCCTTGATTTCCTTCATGCCGCTTTTGAGAATTGTTGTATATGTTTTTGTATGTCTCAGTCGTCTTTCTATTATTTAGTTTGCGCTATGTCCTAAAGGATAGCTCTGGGGCTCGATCTCAAGTATACTCTACGGTTCTCATTTCGTTATTTTTATTTACAGCCTTTCGGTTTGAAGTAGGGTGTGATTGGAGTGGATATTTAAACCAATGGAATAATCAGGAATATTCCAGTTTCGATTTAGCTCTTACCAAAACCGAGCCGGTTTGGTGGGCCGCTATGGATGCTTTGCAGGCGGCGGGGCTATCATACCCTTGGCTTAATGTCTTTTCCTCAGCATTGTTTTTTCTAGGGGTGCATGCCGCTGCTCGTCGGCAGCCGGACAGGCTCGGGTTTCTTGTTCTTTTATTTCCGATATTGATTATCAATATGCCGATGTCCGGAATTCGTCAGGGCGCTGCAGTTGGCGTGTTGCTTTTTGCTTTTAACGCTTTCGTCGATAGAAGGCTGGTACGCTTTGTTGTTCTTGTTTTGCTTTCTAGTACTGTCCACAATAGTGCAATCATTTTTCTGCTCTTAACGCCATTGGTGCGAGGTGAGTTTACAAAAAGACGGCTTCTTGCGGCGGGGTTATTGGCGATCCCTGGTGCGGTCGCGCTGTTGAGTGGATCTGCTGCAGAGCAGGCTACGGATCGATATATCGATAGCGGTGTTGATGCGGCAGGATCCGCCTTCCGCGTCGGGCTTTTATGTATCACAGGAGCATTCTACTTCCGGGTTCTCGAAAAGAAATGGCGCGTTGTCTTTCCAAGAGACCATAAGCTGGTAAGCGTTGGAGCGTTAATTATGTGTGCTCTTGTCGTTCTTGTTCCGCTTTCGACGGTTATTGCTGATCGTTTAGGATACTATCTGATTCCGATCCAGACGATGATATTTGCACGGATTCCGTATTTGCCTGTGGGAAAAAATCGAAAGTTTTATTCTGCGGCGCCTTATCTCGGGCTTGCTTTGGTTTTTATTGTTTGGGTCTCATTGTCTCAGCTTTTTTACGGCTGTTATGTGCCATATCAAACTTGGATTTTTGGTTGGCCAGATGTGACAAGATATCTGTATTAGGTGTATTTATGTCGTTTATCCTATTATGGCTTAGTCAATTGCGGTGGAGCCTACGCTTGCCTGGCGGCCTCCGTGATCGCGGCCTGATACGCGTCAATCACGACCGCTTCGTCGAATTCGGTTTCCATCTTGGTCCGGCCGGCTAAGCCCATCTTCTTTTTGGCCGGGTTGGGGAGATTTAGAAATTCGAAGAGGGCGGCCGTGAGGCTTTCATTGCTCTTCACGTCGCATAGGAAGCCGGTGCGGCAATGGTCGACCACGGTGCGGCAGCCGGGTACGTCGGTCGTGACCAGCGGCCTCGCCATGGAGGCGGCTTCGATCAGGGTTCGCGGGGCGCCTTCGCGATAGGAGGGCAGGACGACGCAATGCGCCGCGGCAATATAGGGGCGTACGTCGGACGTTGTGCCGAGATACTCGATCGTTCCGTCCTTCTGCCAGCTCTCCACGATCTCATGGGCAATCGCAGTACGGTTTTCGGACCCGATCGCACCAAGGATCTGGAACCTTGCTGTCGGCACCTGCGATTTTATGCGTCGAGCTGCCTCGACATATTCCAGTACGCCTTTGTCGCGGAGCAGGCGCCCGATCATGAGGAAGATGGGGGCGGCGTCATTTTCCGGATAGGGAGCGACGGCAAAGTGAGCCAAATCGATCCCGGAACCGGGGAGGAGGCGCGCCTGATCTTCCCGGACCAGGTTTCGATTTAGAAATAGATCGCGGTCATCGGCATTTTGGAAAAACACCACTGGCAGTCGGTCGAAGGCGCGGCGGTAGAGCGCCTCGGCGATCTGTTGCAGCAGGCCGCTGGATAAAAAAGCGGTTCCCAGCCCTGTCACGTTCGGTATGAACGGCGTCCCTGTCGCGCGAGCCGCGAGGCTTCCATAGACGTTGTTTTTGATCGTGTAGCTGAGGACGACGTCGGGCTTTTCTGTCCGGAGGAACCTTTTGAAGCTCTGGATCAGCTTCAAATCCTCAAGCGGATTGAGCCCCTTCACTTTCATCTCAAGCGGTGCGAAGCGGCAGCCGAGAGCTTCAAGGTCGGGGACGCTGTCGTCCGGAGGGGCTAAAACCAAGACCTCGTGAGCGTCTCCAAGAAGGGCTTTGATGACGGGACGGCGAAAATTCCAGATGTTCCAGGCCGCATTCGCGGTTGCGATCACCCGCATGCTGTTCGTCCTATCGCTTTTCGATAAAGCGGCGGCAGCAAAAACCCAGCCAACAGTGGGTTAACCGGTCCCATTGGAATCGTTCACCATCAGACATGTTTGAATGACGTCGCGCGACCAGAATCGATCCGGGAGGAGGGTGATCGCCCAAGTCGCGGCAAATTTCACGAAGTCGGTAATCGAGCAAGAGCGAGCATCGCCACCGGCCGGATGCGGCACGTCGAGCCGCTCGACCGTCACACGCCATGGAACTGCACGGGCCATCGCCAGCGAGGCTCGCGGCATGTGGCAATCCGACGTAATCAGCGCGATCCGATCAATGTCAGAATTGGCTTCCAGCCAGCAGGCGGTTTCGACGGCGTTCTCCAATGTGGTGTTCGCGTCGGGCGCCAGAACGATCCGGCCTGCCTGTTCGTCAGCCCTGAGTTGCGGGGAAAGGTGAAACTGGTCGGCGAACGTGGCCGAGGTCATTCCGGCGCCCTTGTTCACGCCGGAGATGAAAAGCTCGTCGATCGCGCCATCCGCCATCAGCTGTAGGCCGTACTGGACCCGGTCGAACTGGCCGGTGACCGCCACGGCGGTCTTGGGAAGCGATCCTGCGCTGACTGTGGACTGCATCCGCTCGAAGTAGTCAAATGTTATAAACATGGAAAAAAATAGTATAAGCACAAATATTGCTATTAGTATGTTTTTAAGCATTTATTTCTTCTCTAAATTGTTTTTTTGGCTAATTGTGCTGCCATATTCATATTTATAGAGTGTAGCGTGCCAATTTTATACCGTGTCGCTATCAAGATAGCTCAAATACCAATTCCTAGTGTCATTGACCAGTGCTGCTTGTGCTGAAAGCGGCTTAGCGCCAAACCATATAGAGATAGGTCGAACTCGCTCTGGGAGCGGAAAAAATCCGACCTTCCGCAACGCTTTGTAGTTTGGTGACCATGGAAAGGCCCATGCAAGAGCCAGATCACACTGTTCCTCTTCACGTAGATATCCGAGTTCGGATGCCAAAAGGTCAGTCAAAGAAGAAGAACCGAAAGACTCCATTATATAAGCGATGCGTCCTCCATGTTTGGTCAGAACGCGCGACGCAACGATGGCCCCGAATGCATTTTTTGTATCCGCGACAATGCGATATTCGGTGGACCACGGAGAATTTGTAAGTCGATGTGATAGGTAGCTTCTATCACGAATATTGGAAACTTGAATTCCTTTTGAAAAGCGGTCCCAAATTTCTGAAACGCTATCGTCGATATAATCTATAGATGATAAATTTTGATTTTTATGAATTGATATCGGAAAATCGATATCAATTTTGGCCTTTTTGAGAAAATAACCTGTGCGTAGCGGCTTGATCATAAATGGCGTTTGGCCATGCTTCCGCCAATCCATTTTGGAAAACCAAGCGGGCGCTGCATTGTCATTTGGAAAGCCCCAGACAGCGGCGCCCCCTCTGTCTTTTATGTGGCTCTCATAGGCCTGAGCGAGTGCTGTGAAAACTCCTTTTCCGCGCATTGACGGGGAAACATATGAATCAATGGCTTGGTAGGAATGGCCTGTTGACGGGCCGAACTTCATACGCGACTTGATATATCCAGAAATGCCCACGATTGAACCGGCTTCTCTTGCGACGGAGAATGGTTCCGGATTGTCCCGAAAGGTCCAGGCAATTGCGTCGGGGCCTGACGCTCCTCGGCTTAAGTCTGCGCTCGAATAAGCGTGACAGATTTCCGAATTTAAGCTTTCGATTGCAATCGTCGGCTGGGTCATCCAATATCGCCCATTGATGCCGAAGAGAATCCGAATTCAGAACGGAGAACATCAAAATGTACAAGTATTTTTTCTAGTGCAGATAGGTTTTCTTCTATATTTATTCCAAAATTATGCGGATGCCACCAGAGATGATATACATTTCTCTTTAGAGCGGCCGACGTCATCTGTCGTCTAATGGCTCCTGTGTGTGCGGAATGGAAAGGAGCTAGTCTTCCTGCATAGGGACGTAGAAAGCGGCTTGCTCTAACATTAGTGGGTCGGTCCTTTGGTGGGGAGTAGGTTTGGTCCCCGAAAATACCGAAATATGAATCTATGAGCCGGACTCCTCTACGGAGAGGTGTCTGGTCCTCTGTTTTTGTTTTTCGGTATGCCCAATCGGCCGGATTTCCGCGATATCTGTCAATCCCAAGTTTCTGTGCTGCAGTCAAATGTTCTTCATTAAATTGATTTCTTGGGAAAACAATTGATTTTATTTTAATATTTCGCCTTTGAGCGAGGGTTATTGCAGCGTTTAGATCGGATCGGAATGAACCAAGGTTTTGCCCCTCTTCTAGGCAATAATAATGTGTAAGAGTGTGTGTTCCTATTTCTTGTTTCGGAGTTTTAAGTATTTGAGATATGAGGGAGGGGGCGAAATAATAAGGGTCTTTTGATTCATTAGGGCCGACTTCTGAGATGTATTCATAGTTTGATAGATATTTTTTGTTATATTTTGGCCGGTCCCGCGGAAGAATTTCCAGAAGCTCATCTTTGTTTTCGCAAAACAAAAAGCCAACAGTGGCCCATGTCGCTCGAATTTCGTATTTTTCGAAAAGTTCCAAAATGCGGGGAATAGCGTCACGAGCGCCCAAAATATTTTTTCCATAGGAGTCGCGGTCGGCGTGATCTCGGACACCCCAAAGCAGCTCAAAGTCTAGAGAAATAATGAAAACGCCATTCATGCTGGACTGCCATTTTCAGACATAATTGCTTATTTGAATGTTTTCTCTCCTATGATCGTCCCATCTAGTGAGAAAAGAACTGCTAAAAGTGCGTCTCTTAGAATGCGAAACTACACTTCGCAGAACAAAATTGCCCTGAGATGATCATCCTTTAAAAGCGCTTTTTCAAGTGCGACAAGTTAACGTAACGCAAACGTAGGACCCCTATAGTGGCCTTTCGCTAGCCGCAGCACCGGGCTGCCGATCAGCAGCCATAGTAGTCACGATACCAGGCGACGAAGGCGTTGACACCGTCCTGAACGGATGTGGCGGGGCGGTAGTCGACCGCCTTCTGAAGCTCGGAGACGTTTGCGTAGGTGTCCGGCACGTCTCCTGCCTGAAGCGGCAGCAGCTCCTTGATCGCCGTGCGGCCGAGTGCGGCCTCGATGGCTTCGATATAGGCCGACAGCGTCACCGGGGCATTGTTGCCGATGTTGAGGACCCGGAACGGCGCGTTCGAGGTGGCGGGATCCGGATCGGCCGGATCCCAGGCCGGGTCCGGCTCGGCAATCTGGTCGCTCACCCGAGTCACGCCTTCCACGATGTCGTCGACGTAGGTGAAATCGCGGGTGTGGTTGCCGTGGTTGAAGACCTTGATCGGCTCACCGGCGAGAATGTTCTTTGTGAACAGAAACAGCGCCATGTCGGGCCGACCCCAGGGGCCATACACCGTGAAGAAGCGCAGCCCCGTGGTCGGTAACCGGTAAAGATGGCTGTAGGCGTGGGCCATCAACTCGTTGGCGCGCTTGGTCGCAGCATAGAACTGGAGCGGGTGATCGACGCCGTCGTGCTCGGAAAACGGCATCTTGGTGTTGGCGCCATAGACGCTGGAGGTCGAGGCATAGGTCAGGTGCGGCGTTCCGGCGTGGCGGCAAGCCTCAAGAATGTTGGTGAAGGCAATCAGGTTGGATTCCACATAGGCATGGGGATTGACCAGGCTGTAGCGCACACCGGCCTGGGCGGCGAGGTGGATCACCCGGTCGAAATTGTGCTCCTGGAAGCAGGCATCCACCGCGCTTCGGTCGGCGAGATTGGCCCGGTGGAATGTGTAGCTGCCCTGGGACGTCTGGGCCGTTTCTTCTAGAATGCGCAGCCGCGCTTCTTTGATGTCGGGATCATAATAGTCGTTGACGCAGTCGAACCCGACGACGCTGTCCCCGCGCTCCAACAGCCGCTTGGCCGTGTGGAAGCCGACGAAGCCCGCATTTCCCGTCACCAGTATTTTCATCCGTCTCCGCTTTCGTCGATGGGGCAGGGTCCAGAAGCAGCCGCGAAACGGCCATTGGGTTTGATATCGCGCCGTCTCGGTGGGCGGTCGCTGCGTCGATGGGATCGTCTAATACAATTTCAGGCGGAAGGGCACCGCCGATCCACTGCAATTCGCCCTCGGCGCTGGCTGGTACCCGCTCAGGGGCGCCAAAGCTGGATCCACTCGGGCTTGGCCGCGCGATCGAGACGCGCCTTGAGGTCCATCACGATGCCGGTTCCCTCAGGAAGGCGTCCATGGAGAAATGACCAGCCTCGCGCGAGATAGGCGTCGTGGGGGACGGCGAGGATCACTGCGTCCGCCTCGCCGATCGCCTGCTCGTCGACCAGGTCGAACCCGTACTCGTGGCGAACCTCGTCCGGATCGGCCAGGCAGTCTGCGACGGTCACGTCCATGCCGTAATTCTTTAGCTCGCGGACCACGTCGACGACCTTCGAATTGCGGATGTCGGGCACGTTTTCCTTGAACGTGACGCCCAGCACGGTGACCCGGTGTCCGCGATTGCCGTGACTGGAAAGCAGCCGGACGCAAGTCTGGGCGATCCGGGCTCCGAAATTGTCGTTGGTGCGCCGACCGGCCAGGATGACCTCCGGGTGGAGGCCGAACATCTGGGCCTTGTGAGTCAGATAGTAGGGATCGACGCTGATGCAGTGGCCGCCGACGAGGCCGGGCGTGAACGGCAGGAAGTTCCACTTGGTGCCGGCGGCCGCCAGCACGTCATAGGTGTCGATCTCCATGCGTCCGAAGATCTCGGACAATTCGTTCATGAAGGCGATGTTGAGGTCGCGCTGGGTGTTCTCGATGACCTTGGCGGCTTCGGCCACGCGGATCGATGGCGCGCGATGAATGCCGGCCGTCACCACGGAGCCGTAGACCTCGGCCACGATGTCCAGGGTCCGGTCGTCTTCGGCGGAAACGACCTTGACGATGGTGTCGAGCCGATGCGCCTTGTCGCCCGGATTGATGCGTTCCGGCGAATAGCCGACGGTGAAATCCCGGCTCGGGGTCAAACCGGATAGGGCGGCGAGGACGGGGACGCATTCCTCTTCCGTCGCGCCCGGGTAGACGGTGGATTCGTAGACGACGATATCGCCGGCGGAGAGGACTTTGCCGACCGTCTCGCTTGCCTTGAGAACGGCGGACATGTCGGGCCGGCGGGCGGCGTCGATCGGGGTCGGCACCGTGACGATGTAGAAATCCGAGTCGCGAAGATCGGCGGGATCGTCGCTGAAGACGATCGGTGCGGAGGTCAGCTCCGCCTCGCTGATCTCTCTCGTGTGGTCGTGGCCGGACCGTAGCTCCTCGATCCGTCGCGGATTGACGTCGAAGCCGACGACCGGCGCTCCCGAGCGCGCCAACGCAACCGCGACGGGCAATCCCACGTAGCCGAGACCAATTACCGCGATCTTCCGACCGTGCTGCGTCATGTGCGCTCCGTTGGATTTATGGGTCCTGACCCTAGGACAATGGGCGCTTCCTACCGCTCCGTCGGGATTTCGGCAATTGGAATGCGCGCCGATTGCCGCCCTTTAGGCTGGCAATCGCAACAGGTCGCTTCCAGAACAGCGCTGCCCCGTCGAATGCGCAAAGATGCTGGTTGGAATCACTTAAGTTCGTGCCTGTCTCTCGAGACGGTCGGCCCGAACGGTGACCTCCCGCAAAGACGATCGTCTCCGACGCCATTCGTGTGTGGGGACGCCGAAATGGTCGCGTGACGATCGATGCCTGATCCGCGGCCCTTGGAACACGCCATGTCAAACGATCCGCTGCTGCAGCCCTACACCCTTAAGCATCTGACGCTGAAGAACCGGCTGATGATCTCGTCTCACGAGCCAGCCTATCCGGAAGACGGGATGCCGAAGGAGCGCTACCGCGCCTATCACGTGGAACGGGCGCGCGCCGGCGTCGGACTGACCATGACGGCGGGCTCGGCGGCGGTGGCCCGCGATAGCCCGCCGGTGTTCAACAACATCCTGGCTTGGAAGGACGAGGTGGTCGGCTGGATGCGCCTGCTCGCCGACGAATGCCACGATCATGGCTGTGCCGTGATGATCCAGCTCACCCATCTCGGCCGGCGCACGCGGTGGGACAAGGCGGACTGGCTGCCGGTCGTCTCGGCCGGCTACGAGCGCGAACCGGCCCACCGGGCATTCCCGAAGAAGGTCGAGGATTGGGATATCGCGCGCCTGATTGCAGACTATGCCGGTGCGGCGGCGCGCATGCAGGCGGCCGGTCTCGACGGCATCGAAATCCAGGCCTACGGCCACCTGATGGACCAGTTCTGGTCGCCGCTCACCAACGATCTGGCGCCGCCCTATGGCGGCCCCAGCCTGGACGACCGGCTGCGCTTCACCTTCGAGGTGCTTCAGGCGATCCGCCGCCAATGCGGGCCCGATTTCATCGTGGGCGTACGCTACACCGGCGACGAGCAGCTTGCCGGCGGCCTCAGCAAGGAGGATGGCCTGGAGATCTCCCGCCGTCTCAAGGCGAGCGGTCTCGTCGACTTCCTTAACGTCATCAGAGGCCATATCGACACCGATGCCGGTCTGACCGACGTGATTCCGGTCCAGGGTATGGCGTCGGCGCCCCATCTGGATTTCGCGGGCGAGATCCGCGCGGAAACCCAATTCCCGACCTTCCATGCCGCCAAGATCCAGGATGTGGCCACCGCCCGCCATGCGATTGCGTCGGGGAAGCTCGATCTGGTCGGCATGACGCGCGCTCACATGGCCGATCCGCACATCGTGGCCAAGATGCTGCGCGGGGAGGAGGAGCGCATCCGCCCCTGCGTGGGCGCGAACTACTGCCTCGACCGGATCTACCAAGGCGGCATGGCGCTCTGCCTGCACAATCCTTCCACGGGCCGCGAACTGGAGCAGCCGCACCAGATCGAGCGGGCCGAGACATTGCGCAAGGTGGTGATCGTCGGCGCCGGACCGGCCGGCCTGGAGGCGGCGCGGGTCGCGGCCGCGCGCGGTCACGACGTGACCGTCTTCGAGGCCGCCAACGATGCCGGCGGTCAGATCCGCCTGACGGCCCAGACCGAGCGCCGCAGGGAGATGATGCAGATCATCGACTGGCGCCAGGCGGAGTGCGTCCGGGCAAATGTGCGGTTCCACTTCAACAGCCTGGCCGATGCCGACATGGTGCTCGCCGCCGCGCCGGACGTCGTCGTGGTCGCCACTGGCGGCCTGCCGCACACGGAGGTGCTGAGTGCGGGCAACGAGCTGGTGGTGTCGGCCTGGGACATCCTGTCCGGCGATGCGGCACCGGGCGAGACCGTGCTGATTTACGACGATGCCGGCGACTATCCCGCGCTGCAGGCGGCGGAGAAAATCGCGAAGGCCGGAGCGAAGGTCGAGATCGTGGCGCGCGATCGGGCGATCGTTCCGGAGGTGATGGCGATGTCGCTGACCCCGTCGCTGCGCATCCTGCAGGCGCTGGATGTGACCTTTACGTCGACGTGGCGGGTGGATGCTGTCCGCCGCGACGGCAACGGGCTCGTCGCGACCCTCGGTAGCGACTACGGGGGCGTCACGCGGGAGCGCTGTGTCGACCAGGTCGTCGTCAACCATGGCACGCGGCCGCTCGACGAGCTTTATTTCGAGCTGAAGGACGGTTCCAGCAATCTGGGGGAAGTCGACTACGAGGCGCTGATCGCGCGCCGGTCACAAACGGTTTTGCGCAATTCTGAAGGGCGCTATCAGCTCTTCCGGATCGGTGACGCTGTCGCGGCCCGCAACACTCATGCTGCGATCTATGAGGCGTTGCGTCTTCTGCGTACCCTTTAAAGAGGGCGGAATCGACCGGTTGACGGGGCTTTGGTTAGGGCTGAGGCAGGAATTGCATATCTGGCATGCATGCATGCGTCTTGTTTGTGCAGCGCAAAAGATCCAAATCACTCGCAGCTGATGGATGACACGGGACGCGCTCCTCCCTGCGACCCGTTGATGAAGGCAGCTGTTCCCCTCTGGAAGGTGACGCAGGCGCTTATCGCTTGCGAAACTGCCGGGCTCCTCGGAGCCCGGCTTTTCTTTTTTCTGCCCCGAAAATCCATAGGTTGCGACGCTCAGGCAGAGGCTCGATAGCCCCGGAGCGTCCTGGGCGGGCAGATCAGCCCAAGCCTATGAAACCGATGCCGCCGATCTCCTGACGGATTGCCCTTCGTTCGATTCCACGGCAGGCTTTGTCGTCGGGGCCGCAGATCCGCGTTCGAATTGCGCAAACGAGTTAATTGCATTTTCACGCGTGCAGGGCGCTTTGGTGTTCCTGTCCGGCGTGGCGATGTGGTGGCGACAGCATGCCAAGCGTGCCGCGATGCCGCGGGTCGCGCGACATCGTGGGGCTTGTTCGTTCGCGCGAGTCCGACTACGAATATCGATCTATCCAAACGCATATAATTAAAAACAACCCATCCAGACCGCCTTTCATCCATCGGAGGCCGCCATGACCGGACCATCCTTTTCCCGCCGCACCCTTCTGCAACTTTCGGGCGCGGGCGCCGCAGCTCTCACGCTGCCGCTCGGCTTCGCTGGCCGTGTGCTGGCCCAGGACGGCTCGACCGTCACCATCGCCTACAACGTTAACTTGCCGTCCTTCGATCCGACGGTGGGTGCGTCGGCGGTCAACCCGACGATCCAGACGATCTATCAGGCGGTGTTCGACCCCTATATCCGTCAGGCGCCGGATCTGTCCTTCGAGCCGGGCATTCTGACCGACTGGGGCTGGAACGAGGACAAGACCAAGGTCCATATGACGGTCCGCGACGACGCGGTCTGGCACAACGGCGACAAGGTCACCCCGGAAGACGTGGTGTGGTCACTGGAGCGCGCCGGCAATCCGGAAAGCGGAAACCCGATCCAGTTCGTCTGGTCGAAGATCGGCAACTTCCAGATCGACGGGAACACGGTCACCGCCGACGTGAAGGAATATGAGCCGACCCTGTTCAAGTGGATGGCCTTCCTCACCGGTTACGTGCTGCCGAAGAAATATTTCGAGGAGGTTGGCCCGGAAGGCTTCGAGGCCAAGCCGGTCGGTTCCGGGCCTTATATGGTCGACACCTTCGAGCGCAACGCTTTCCTGCGGCTGAAGGCGAATCCGAACTATTGGGGCGGCAAGCCGGCGTTCGAGACGGTCATCTTCAAGTTCGTGCCGGATGCCACCAGCCGCGTGGCGGAGATCGAGTCAGGTGCTGCCGACGTCACGCTCGAAATTCCGTACGAGGAATTCGATCGTCTGAAGGACAAGCCGGGCATCGTCGGCGAGACCATTCCGGTCTCCGATATCGCGATGATCTTCATCAACGATATCGGCGTCATGAAGGACGAGAATGTCCGTAGGGCGGCGGCGATGTCGATCAACAAGAAGGCGATCGTCGATCGACTTCTCCGGGGCTACGGCGTGCCGCTCGATACGCTGCAAACGCCCGAATACGACGCCTACGATCCCTCCATCAAGGTGCCTTACGATCCCGACCAGGCGCAGGCGCTTCTGGAAAAGAGCGGCTATTCGCCCGACAACCCGGTCAAGTTCACCATCCAGACCACTCGCGGCTTCAAGCCGAAGGACTATGAGATGGTGCAGGCGATCGTCGGCATGTGGCGCAAGGTGGGTATCGACGCGACCATCGAGGTCTACGAGATCGCCAAGCACTACGAGCTGCGTGCCCGCGACGAGCTGGCCGAGGCGGCCTTCTACAACTGGGGCAATGCGATCGGCGATCCCGGCACCTCAACGGGCTTTGCCATGTTCGGCCCGTCGCCGCACTCCGTCTGGGATGGCCAGGAGGTGTTCGATGCGATCGCGCCGCTCTGGGCCGAAAAGGACGAAGAGAAGCGCATCGCCGGCTGGAAGAAGGTCGACAAGCTGATCGCCGACAAGGGCGCGGTGATCCCGCTCCTGCAGTTCGTGCAGCCGATCGTGCACACCGACAAGGTGGCGGTCGTGCCGCAGGCAAACGGCATGCTTCTGCCGCAGAAGATGACGCCGGAAGGCTGACGGGCACGCGTCTTGCTGCCTGGCTGGAGCCGTTCAGCTTTTCATGGAAGCGCCGAACGGCTCTAACCGTTTGCATTCACGCATTTCCGGACGGTCAACTGGTTTCCACTTGGCCTGGAAATGCTCTCGTCGCAAGTCGTCTCATCAGCCGGCCGCCCACACGGTTCGACTTCGGAGCCGAAGCTCCGAAGTCGACGTGGGCTTGGGCCGTATTCACACGAATTCGGCCGATCCGATCGTTCTCTTCCGTTGCGGGAATTTCTGACGCATGGGCCGCACAGCCCTTCTTCGCCGCCTTCTTCTGGTGCCGCCGACCTTGATCGGTGTCGCCATCGTCGTGTTCGTGCTGCTTCGGGTCGTCCCCGGCGACCCGATCGCCATGATGATTCCGCCCGGCGCGAGCGCCGAGGACATCGATCGCCTGCGCGCGCTCTACGGGCTCGACCAATCGATCCTGGTCCAGCTTTTCGCATGGTTCGGCGATCTGGTGACCGGTGATCTCGGCACGTCGATCAGTCTGCGCCAGAATGTGGCGACGCTGATCCTCGGGCGGCTGCCGGCTACGCTGGAGCTGGTGGCCTTTGCCACCGTGATCGCCGTCGTTCTCGGCGGGTTTCTGGCACTCATCGGCGCGTTCTATCGCCGGCGCGCCGGCGAATGGATCGTCGACGGGGTGATCGGCTTTGTCGTCGCGATCCCGGATTTCCTCTGGGGCCTGATCTTCATCCTGGTGTTCGGCGTGGTCTATCCGCTGTTGCCGATCTCCGGGCGGATCGACCCGCGGCTCTCCACCGATTTCGCGACCCAGTTCTATCTGGTGGAATCGCTGGTCACCGGACAGTTCACGATCTTGAAGGGGCTGCTCGCCCACATGCTGATGCCGGCGCTCGCCCTTGCGCTGCCGCTGTCGGCAATCATCGCACGGGTGCTGAAGTCGTCGCTCGCGGTGGCGGAGAGTGCCGAATACGCCCAGATGGCGACGGCGCGCGGTTTTTCCCGTCGCTCGGTGCTGATCGAGGAGGCGCTGCCGAACGCGGCGATCCCGACGGTGACGCTTACCGGGGTTCAGTTCACCTTTCTGGTGGGCGGTACGGTGCTGATCGAGCGGATCTTTTCCTATGAGGGGATCGGCAACATGGCGGTCGATGCCGTCATCAACCGCGATCTGCCGCTGATCCAGGGGATCGTGCTGACCTTCGCCATCCTGTTCATCGCCATCAATCTGGCGATCGACATTCTCGTCACCTTCCTGAACCCGAGGCTGCGTCGTGGCTGAACCGGCTTCTTCCCCTGCCGCCGATGCCGCGCCCGCGGCACCCCGGCGTCCCTCCCACCCGATCGAACCGCGGCTGGTGATCGGTCTGATCGTCGTCGGCGCGCTGCTGATCATCGCGGCCTTCGCGCCGCTAATAGCGCCGCATGACCCGCTGGAGCAGGATCTGCTCTATTCCATGCTGCCTCCGTCATGGCAGTCGGGCGGCGAGCCCGGCTACTTTTTCGGAACCGACAATCTCGGCCGCGACATCCTCTCCCGACTGATCTACGCGACCAGGGTTGCGCTCACGGTTGCCTTCGTCGCAGCGCTCCTGGCGGCTGCGATCGGCTCGCTGCTCGGGCTTTCGGCCGGTTATTTCGGCGGCATCGTCGACCAGGCGGTGTCGCGGCTGGTGGAAGTCTGGATGGCGTTCCCGCCGGTGCTGCTCGCGATCGTGCTCGCCGCCGTTCTGGGCGCGGGGCTCTCTTCGGTCATCGTCGCCATCGTCGTCGTCGACTGGACACGCTTCGCTCGGGTGGTGCGGTCCGAAACCATGGTCGAGCGCGAGATGGAATATGTTGCCTCCGCTCGCACACTGGGCCTTTCCGGCCCATTCATTCTGGCCAAGGAAGTCTTGCCCAACGTGTTGCCGCTGATCATCACGCTGTTGTCGGTGGAGATGGGAATCGCGATCGTCGTCGAGGCGATCCTCTCCTTCGTGGGCCTGTCGGTCTCCACCGACTTTCCGACCTGGGGCGGCATGATCGCGGAGGGGCGACAGGTGGTCTACCAGACGCCCTGGCTGCTTGGGCTGCCGATCGCCTGCATTGTGGTCTCCGTGCTCGGCTTCAACCTGACCGGCGACGGCCTGCGCCACGCCCTCGACCCGGTGCATCGGCGATGACGACACCGATCCTGACCGTCGACCACCTGGTGGTCACCATCAAGGGTACGCCGGTGCTGCGCGACGTTTCGCTTCGTGTGGCGCCGGGCGAGGTGCACGGCCTGGTGGGTGAATCCGGCGCCGGCAAGTCGACCATCGGCAAGGCCGTGCTGGGCCTATTGCCGCGAGCGGCGAAGATCGCCGGTGGCTACGTCATGTTTGATGGGGTCGATCTCGTCGGCATGGGCGAGGCCGAGCGGCGAAAGCTCCTGACCAAGGAGATCGCGCTCATTCCGCAGGACCCAATGACCGCGCTCAATCCGGTCAAGCGGATCGGCGCCCAAATAATCCGGCCGCTGACCCGCCATCTCGGCCTCTCCAAGCAGGAGGCCCGGGCGCGGGCGCTTTCGCTGCTCGGAGAAGTCGCGATCCGCGATCCGGAAGGTGTGTTGGAGCGCTACCCGCATGAGCTCTCCGGCGGCATGCGCCAGCGCGTGCTGATCGCGATGGCGTTTTCCACCACGCCGCGCCTGATCATCGCCGATGAACCTACCACGGCGCTCGACGTCACCGTCCAGCGCCAGATCCTTGCGCTGATCCGGGACCTGCAGACACGCCACGATGCCGCCCTGCTGTTCGTCACCCACGATCTCGGCGTGGTGGCGAAGATCTGTGACCGGGTGACGGTGCTGCATGCCGGCCGCGTGTTGGAGCAAGGGAGCTGCGCGCAGGTGATCGAACACCCGCACCACGCCTACACGCAGGCACTGCTCGCCGCGACGCCGCGCTTCGACCGTCCGGGCGAGGTGCTGGCGCCGGTGCCGGCCGAGCTCGCCGCCTCGCTTTGGAAGGAAGCGGCGAGCTGGGATGCCCAGCATCCGGGAGGGGCGCGATGACCGACGCACCGCTGATGCAGGCGCGGGGGCTGACCGTCGCGCTCCCCAATCGGGCCAAATCCAAGGTGTTCGGCCCCCCGCCCACCATTACCCTGGTCAAGAGCATCGATTTGGACGTCGCGCGCGGGGCGGCCATCGGGCTAGTCGGCGAATCCGGCTCCGGCAAGACCACGCTCGGCCGGGCGTTGATCCGCCTGCTTCCGATCGCTTCCGGGTCGCTTCTCTTCAACGGCACCGACATCGCCAAGGCCGAGGAGGGGGCGCTGCGCCCGCTTCGGCCGAAGATGCAGATGATCTTTCAGGATCCGATGTCGTCGCTCAATCCGCGGCTCAAGCTCGCGACCATCCTGACCCGGCCGTTCGAGGCGTTCGGCGTGCCGTTTCCCGATGGCTCCCGGCGCGACACAGCGGCCCGTCTGCTGGATCTGGTCGGCCTGCCGACCGCGTTCGTCGACCGCTATCCGCACGAGCTTTCCGGTGGCCAGCGCCAGCGTGTCGGCATCGCGCGGGCGATCGCGCTGGAACCCGATTTCATCGTGGCCGACGAGATTGTCTCGGGCCTAGACGTCTCGACCCAGGCGCAGATCCTGATCCTGTTGAAGGAGCTGCGCGCCCGGATGGGGCTTACGCTCGTCTTCATCAGCCACGACCTTTCCGTGGTCCGGGCGCTTTGCGACGAGCTGGTCGTGCTCCTCCATGGCGAGATCGTCGAGCGCGGGCCTTGCGCCGAGGTCTTCGAGGCACCCAAGGCCGACTATACCCGCGCCCTCATAGAGGCCGTGCCGCTACCGGAAATTGATCCGGCTTGGCTCGGCGCGCCCTCGGCGGAGGCCTGAGCGGGGCTTGGGGCACGCCGGTTATTGCCTCCCCCGGAGCGGCGATCGGGGGCGCCGACCCGGCTTTCAGCGGAAGCCGGAGGGTGGCTCAATAAATATGCACCTGCATATAAATTGCGCTATGACGTGTTGTCTCAAGCGCCGCCGAGCATCCGGCCGAGCGTGAAGCCGGAGCCGGCTCCCGTGCCGCCGCCGGGCCAGGTGGATGCGCCGATCAGGTAGAGATCTTTGATCGGGGTGCGATGGTCGGCGTAGCCGGCCACCGGGCGGAACAGGAAGTTCTGGAACAGATGGTGGCTGCCGCCGAGGCTGTCGCCGCCGACCAGATTGGGATTGCGGCGCTCCAGGTCCGCCGGGCTCTCCACGTAGCGCCCGATAATCTTGTCCTTGGTGCCCGGCGCATAGCCTTCCAGAATGTCGATCACCCGGTCCGCGAACGGCTCGCGCGCTTCGTCCCAGGTGCGCGCGGAGATCTGGCCGGCGGCGTCGCCCTTGATCTCTCCAGGCGCCATGCGGACCTGGACCCAAAGCGTGTGCTTGCCGTCCGGCGCCCTCGACGAATCGACCGTGGTCTGCTGGCCGACGACCAGCACCGGTTCTTCCGGCAAAAGGCCCGAGAGTGCCTGGGAATAGGCGCGCGAGATCATGTCGAGATCCGGGGCGAGGTGGACGTAGAGGAAGCGCTTCAGCTCCTCTCCGGCGGTCCAGTCGGGCAGGTCGGAGAGCGCCAGATGCACCATCATCGCGCCCGGCGCGTGGCGGAATTTCCGCGCGCCTTCGTCGAAGCGGCGATCGCCGGAGTTGCCGCCGGCGAGCTTCACCAGCGCCTTCGGGGTCACGCTTGCAACGACGGCGCGCTTGGCGCGGACAACGGTGCCGTCCGCCAGCTCGATCGCCGTCGCCTTGCCGCCTTCGTGGCGGATGGCGGTTACCTCCGCGCCGGTTTTGACCGTGCCGCCAAGCTCCTCAACGCGGGCGACCATGGCGTTGATGATGGTGTCGGCGCCGCCTTGGCCGATGACCATGCCGAAGCTCTGATCGGCCATCGATTCCAGGTAGGGAAACAGCGCTCCGCCGGCGACGTCGGGGCTGAAATCCAGGTGCATGCCCCAGGTCGCAAGCGCGGTCCGGATCTCCGGCGATTCGAAATTTTCCTCCACGAATTCCCGCGGCGACGAGGCGATCAGGCGGGCCGTGTCGAGCAGCCAGCGCGCGCCTTTCCTGCGCCAGGCCTTGAAGCCGAAAGCGGCGATCGACCGCCACGTCATTCGCGCGCCCAGCAGGCCGAACAGGAAGGGCGCATCCTCGCCGAACCGCTGCACCATCGCCCGCCAGCGCTCGCCATCGGCGGCGGAAAAGCCCGCCGCGCGCGCCGCTGTGGTCTCCAGATCCTTCGACAGGCCGAACCAGGTGCCCTCGCGGGTGGGAGAGGCAAAGCAATGCTCCGCCGGCACGAACGCGAGCCCATGCTTTTGCAGCGCCTCTCCGTGGGTCTGGAAAAAAGCGGAGCCCGCAAACATGCCCAGGTTGGTTGCGTAGAGGTCATGACGGAAGCCGGGCAGGGTAGCCTCCTCGGTCCGCACCGCGCCGCCCGGCCGGTCGTTGCGCTCGAATATGCCGACCGACCAGCCCTTGCTGGCCAGATGCACCGCAGCCGCCAGCGCATTGTGTCCGGCGCCGACGAAAATTGCATCGAATTCCATGGTGTCGTGCGCTCCTCTCGCCGCAGCGGCCCAGTGATTGGGCACTCTAACCGGGTGGTGAATTTACTTGCAAATACATAAATCGACGTTAGTCTGGTTCCAAGGAATGGTCAGACGGCGACCAAATCGGAGGAGTCGACTATGACGGCGTCGGACGCGCTTCAGAACGTGGCGAGCATGCTTCTGTCGGGACAGGTTGAGGTGGTGGACCTTGCGGTGCCGCTCGGGCCGGACACGCCGCTAATCAAGTTGCCTGACCAGTTCAAGCAGACGCCGCCGGTCAAGGTTCACGAGATCTCCAACTATGACGACAACGGCCCGTTCTGGTCCTGGAACTGGTACGAGCTGGGCGAGCACTCCGGCACCCATTTCGATGCCCCGGTGCACTGGATCACCGGCAAGGATTATGAGGACGGTTTTACCGACTCGCTGCCGCCGCAGAGCTTCGTGGCGCCGGTCAATGTGATCGACTGCTCCAAGGAGACCGCGGAGAATCCGGACTTTCTCCTGACCGTTGAAGGCATCAAGGCCTGGGAGGCCGAGCACGGCGAGATCGAGGCCGGGACCTGGGTTGTCATGCGCACCGACTGGTGGCCGCGCAACCGTAGCCAGGACGACTTCCTGAACGTCGACGAGAACGGGCCGCATTCCCCTGGGCCCACGGCCGAGGCCATCCAGTTCCTGATCGATAAGGGCATTTGCGGTTGGGGTACGGAGTGTGTCGGCACCGACGCCGGCGCCGCCGGCGGGTTCGAGCCGCCGTTCCCGGCGCACAATCTCCTGCACAAGAACAAGCGTCTTGGCCTGGCCAGCCTCGCCCATCTCGACAAGCTGCCGGCCAAGGGCGCGATCCTGATCGCGGCGCCGCTGAAGTTCGTGAAGGGCACGGGCAGCCCGATCCGGGCGCTCGCCCTGGTCCCGAAGGCCTGAGGCGGGCCCGGGCTACGGTAAAGCGGGTGTTGCATGGCTGAGGCGGACTACATCGTCGTCGGATCGGGCATCAACGGCCTCACCTGTGCCGCGCTTCTCGGCAAGCGCGGCAAAAAGGTGGCCGTGCTCGAGCGGGAAGACGTGGTCGGCGGCTGCATGCGCACCGACGAGATCACCGTGCCGGGCTATCGTCACGATGTGATGGCGGCGACGTTCGTGTTGTTCATCACTTCGCCGGCCTTCGCCAAGCTCGGCGACGATCTGGCGCGGCACGGGTTGGAATTCTGCCATACCGACCATCCGACGGCAGTGGTCCGGCCGGATGGAGAAAGCCTGGTCTTCACCACCGATCGCGCGACCAATGCCGCCCGCTTCGACGCGTTGGCGCCGGGCGAAGGGGATCGCCTGCGCGGCGAGGTCGGGGTGGTCGAGCAGGACGCGGAACTCCTGTTCGGTTTGCTCGGCGGAAGTCTCTGGAGCTGGGATACGGCCAAGCTCCTGTTCCGCGAAGTGCGAAAGCGCGGCGCGCGCGGGCTTGCCGCCCGGTTGGGCGAGGCGATGCGACCGGGCCGGACCTGGCTGGAGACCTCGTTCCGGTCCGAGCTAGCGCGCGATCTGTTCGCGCCTTGGGTGCTGCATGCCGGGCTCGGTCCGGAGACGGCCTTTTCCGGCGAAATGGCACGCATCATCGCCTTCGCCCTGGAGGCGGCGGGGGCTCCGATCGTCAAGGGTGGCTCCGCCGTGGCGCCGGCCGCCTTCGCCAGCCTGATCGACGAATATGGTGGCGAGGTGCGTACCGGCGCGGATGTTGCCGAGATCGTCTTGTCCGATGGGCGGGCCACGGGGGTTCGTCTGGCCGACGGCACCACGCTGAGCGCGCGCGAGGGCGTTATCTGCTCCGTCACGCCGACACAGCTCTACGGTCGTCTGCTGCCCGCATCCGAGGTGGATGAGGATACGCGCCGCCATACCGAGGCCTATCGCTACGGCAAGGGCGATATGCAGATCCACTATGCGCTGAAAGCGCCGCCTAAGTGGAAGACGCCGGGACTGGAGAAGGTGGCGCTCACCCATTTGACGCCCGGTCTCGATGGGGTGTCGAAGGCGGTCAACGAGTGCGAGCGCGGGATGCTGCCGGAAACGCCGACGATCTGCGTCGGTCAGCCCCACGCGCTGGATTCGTCCCGGTGTCCGGATGGTGCGGGCGTGCTGTGGCTGCAGCTTCCCGAAATCCCGCGTCATGTGAAGGGCGACGCGGCCGGTGGGCTCGAAGCGCCCGCCGATGGCGCCTGGACGGAAGCGCTGCGCGAAGCCTATGCCGATCGCGTCGAGGCGATCCTTGCGAGCCACATCGATGACTTTGCCGACAATGTCCTCGGCCGTCGCGTCTATTCGCCCGCCGATTTGGAGGCAATGAACATCAACCTCGTGGGCGGCGATCCTTATGGCGGATCGGCCACCATCGATCAGTTCTTCATTTGGCGGCCGTTTGCCAATTCGGTGAACCACCGGACACGGGTGAAGGGCCTTTACCATATTGGGGCCTCGACCCATCCGGGGCCGGGCCTCGGCGGCGGTTCGGGCTTCGCGCTTGCTGAGAGGCTTTAAGAGCAAATCCAGGAAAAGTGGGAACCGGTTTTCCGTCCGGATTTGCGGGAGAAAAAAGGAAGTTGGAATTTCGCAGCGGCCGGTTTGGCGCTGGGAGGCCCGCAAATCCAGGAAAAGTGGGAACCGGTTTTCCGTCCGGATTTGCGGCGAGATGGAATCGGAAGGTCTTTCGCTTCGGCGAAGTGCCTCCGGCAAATTAAGGGTGAGTGGAACGCAGGTCCTCTTTCGGACTTGCGACAAACGACGAGTTGAAACGTGGCCCGGTCTGGCCGGGTGGGATCGACAGATCAGGGGGAGATCGGTCGCGGCAGAGAGTGGGCGTTTGGCTGCGCGCGTTCCGGCGCGGGCGAGGTGAGGGGCTATTGGGAAACCGGCGAATGGATCAAAGGCAGGATTTTCCGATGGCTGATGCAGAGGTCGAGCGCCGGCGGGACTCCACGCCGCGCACGCTTGGCGAGATCGGGCTCGACCATTTCGCGCCCTATCTCATCAACCGGATCTCCGCGCGCTGGAATGCCGACATGTTGCTGCGGCTCAAGGAGCATGGCCTGTCGACGCTGGAGATGCGGGTCCTGGCCATCCTCTCGGTGATGCCGGGGATCACGATCAACGAGCTCGCGGTTTTCGCGGTCACCGAACAGTCCACCATGAGCCGCACGCTGCACGCGCTGGAAGGGCACGGCCTGGTGACGCTGCGCCGGCGCGAAGGCGATCAGCGGGTGCGCGAACCTTATCTCACCTCCGCGGGCCGGGAAGCCTTCCGGCAGGTTTGGCCGGAAATGCACGACTCGCTCGATCGCATGTTCGCGGGCTTCAGCGCCGACGAATACGAGACGCTGATTACGCTGCTGACGCGGGTCTTGAGGAACATTCGGCATCACGATTTCTGAGGCGCATTGGCATCGGTCGCGGTGTCCATCGTGGAGGGGAAGGCGATGAAGGGTCGCTCTTGGGTTTCCGGTCTGTGCGGTGCGTTCGCGGCGGCCATCATGGCTGCGGCGCCGGCCTCGGCGGATGGTCTGCCGGGAATGAAAGGCATCGACCATGTGGGCGTCACCGTCCCGAACATGGATGAAGCGGTCGGCTTCTTTGTCGACGTGCTGGGTTGCCGGAAGGCAATGTCGTTCGGCCCGTTTCGCGACGACGAGGGCACCTTCATGACCGACCTCGTGAATGTCCACCCGCGCGCGGTGATCGATACCATCACGCTGGTGAGGTGCGGCAACGGCAGCAACATCGAGCTGTTTCAGTATCAGGCGCCGGATCAGGCCACCGAGCCGCCGAAAAACAGCGATGTCGGCGGGCATCACATCGCCTTTTACGTGGACGATATCGACGCGGCCGCGACCTACCTGCGCGATCAGGGCGTGCGGACCATGATGGGTCCGGTGCCGATCGAGGACGGCTCCGCCGCCGGCCAGTCCATCATGTACTTCCTTGCGCCTTGGGGCCTGCAGCTCGAGGCGATCTCGTATCCAAACGGCATGGCCTACGAAAAGGACGGAGGCACGGTCCTCTGGTCTCCTCGCGATCAAGATAAATGATCGTGGGGCGGTAGCGCCGACAAGTATGGGAGCATTCCATGGCTGAACGCTCGTTCGCAAAAGAAGTCCAGCAACTGCGTATCGGCGCGGGCGAGGAATTTCGTGGCGAGGGGATCCTCGCGGTCACGAAGGCTTTGCTCGAATGTGGCGTCGGCTACGTCGCCGGCTATCAGGGCGCGCCGATCTCGCATCTGATGGACGTCCTGTCCGATGCCGAGGACATTCTTGGGGAACTCGGCGTCCACTTCGAGCAGTCGGGCTCCGAGGCGGTCGCCGGCGCGACGCTTGCCGCCTCGGTTCACTATCCGATCCGTGGCGCGGTGACCTTCAAGTCGCCGGTCGGCACCAACGTTGCCTCCGACGCGCTCGCCAACTTGTCTTCCGGTGGCGTCACAGGCGGCGCGCTCATCATCATCGGCGAGGACTACGGCGAGGGCGCGTCGATCATGCAGGAGCGCACCCACGCTTTTGCAATGAAGTCGCAGCTTTGGCTGCTCGATCCGCGTCCCAACCTGGAATCGATCGTCAAGGCGGTGCGCGACGGCTTCGAGCTGTCGGAAGTGTCCAACACACCGGTGATGCTGGAGATGCGCATCCGCGCCTGCCACGTGCACGGCCGGTTCATGGCGCAGGACAATGTCCGTCCGAAGATGTCGCTGGCCGAGGCGTTGGAGAACCCAAAGCGCGACCTGAACCGCATCGTGCTGCCGCCGGCCTCCTTCCTGCACGAGAAGGAAAAGGTGGAGAGCCGCTGGCCGAACGCGGTGACCTTCATCAAGGAACGAGGTCTCAACGAGTTCTTCGGCGGGGACGGAAAAGTCGGCATCGTCCTGCAGGGCGGGATGTACAACGGCGTCATGCGGGCGCTGCAGCGGCTGGGCCTGGCCGATATCCGCGGCCACACCGACATTCCGCTCTATGTCCTCAACGTCACCTATCCTCTGGTCGACGATCAGTTTCTCGACTTCGCCCGCGACAAGGATGCCGTCCTGGTCGTGGAGGAAGGCCAGCCGAACCATATCGAACAGGCGTTCGGCGCGATGCTGCACAAGGCGGGCCTGGAGACCAAGCTTTTCGGCAAGGACCCGTTCCCGGTCGCCGGCGAATATACCGGTCCGGTCATGCTGGATGCGATCCGGGGCTTCCTGCTGGAGAATGCGCCGGCCGTTCTGAGCGATTCCGATCGCGCGCCGAACCGGCCGCAGATGGAATTGCCGGACCTTTCCAAGACCGTGCCGCCGCGCCCGCCGGGCTTCTGTGTCGGCTGCCCCGAGCGACCGATCTTCGCCGGCATGAAGCTGGTCCAGGAAGAGCTTGGAGAGCACCACGTCGCCGCCGATATCGGCTGCCACCTCTTCTCCATCATGCCGCCCTTCAATATCGGTGCGAGCACCATGGGCTACGGTCTCGGGCCGGCATCGGCGTCGGCGTTCAACGTCAAGGCGAAGAAGCGGTCGATCTCCGTCATGGGCGACGGCGGCTTCTGGCACAACGGCCTGTCGACCGGCATCACCAATGCCGTCTTCAACAAGCATGACGGCGTCATCCTGGTGGTCGACAACTACTATTCGGCGGCGACTGGCGGTCAGGACATTCCCTCCTCGCGCGCGAACAACAAGTCGCGCTCGACTGCCCATCCGATCACCGAGGCGGTGAAGGGCGTCGGGGCCAAATGGGTGCGCCAGATCGACCGCACCTATGACGTGACGAAGGTGCGCGACACCTTCCGCGAGGCGCTGACCACCAACGAGAAGGGTCCCAAGGTCATCGTGGCCTCGTCGGAATGCATGCTGAACCGGCAGCGCCGCGAGAAGCCGCAAATGGCCAAGGCCATCTCCGGCGGAGAGCGGGTCGTGAAGCCGAAATTCGGTGTGGATGAAGACGTCTGCACCGGCGATCACGCCTGCATGCGGCTCTCCGGCTGCCCGTCGTTGTCGGTGAAGGAACTCGACGATCCGCTACGCGACGATCCGATCGCCGCCATCGACCAGAACTGCGTGGGCTGCGGCAATTGCGGCGAGGTCGCCGACGCGGCCGTGCTGTGTCCGTCCTTCTATCGGGCGGATGTGGTCCACAATCCGACCAGGTGGGATCGGCGGATCGCCAAATTCAGGCAGGGCGTGATGTCGTGGCTGCAGAAGCGGCGCGACGCCCGCCGTCTCGTTTTCGCGGCGGAAGGCGCGTGAGCATCATGGACGCAATCGCTCCGAAAACGTTCGACCAGGTTCCGGACCGCGATCGGACCATCAAGCTTGCCATCCTGGCCGTCGGCGGCCAGGGCGGCGGCGTCATCACGAGCTGGATCGTCGATCTCGCCGAGCGCAATGGCTGGTATGCCCAGTCGACCTCGGTTCCCGGCGTCGCCCAGCGCACCGGCGCAACGGTCTACTATGTGGAGATGGTGCCGGAAGGCGAAAGCACGCCGGTGCTCGGCATGATGCCGTCGCCCGGCGATGTCGACGTGGTCATGGCCGCGGAGCTGATGGAGGCGGGCCGGGCGATCCAGCGCGGCTTCGTGAGCCCCGATCGCACCACGCTCATCTTCTCCACCGATCGCACCATGGCGGTCGCCGAGAAGATCGTGCCGGGCGATGGGATCGCCGACTCCGTCCCTGTGATGGAGGCCGCACGCGAGGTGGCGAAGGAGGTTCATGCCGCGCGGCTGGAGCTTCTGGCGACCCAGAGCGGCAGCGTCATTTCCTCCAGCCTGTTCGGCGCGCTGGCCGGATCGGGTGCCTTGCCGTTCCCGCGCGAGACCTTCGAGCAGACCATCGAGGCAAGCGGACGCGGCGTGAAGGCGAGCCTGAAGGCCTTCGCCGCCGGGTTCGATGCCGTTCGGGGAACGGCAGGTGTCCAAGAGGCGACGCGGGCTTCCGAAGCGCCGGATATCGCCGCGCCTGCGCCCGCCGGGCCGGCGGTAGCCGGGCCTGAAAAGATGCGCCAAGCGTGGGACACGCTGCTTCAGCGCATCGAGCGCGAGTTTCCGGCCGAAGCCCAGATGATGGCGCGTGCGGGCCTGAAAAAGGTCGTCGACTTTCAGGACGTGCGCTACGGCAAGGAATATCTCGATCGGCTGGCCGCCATGCTGCGCATCGACGAAGCCGCCGGTGGGGCGGAGCGCGATCATGACTTCACCGTCGCGGCGGCGAAATATATCGCCAACGCCATGGCCTATGACGACGTGATCCGGGTTGCCGACCTGAAAACGCGGGGAAGTCGGATTGAGCGCGTGGGCGCCGACGTGCGAGTCACGTCGGAGCAGGTGCTGCAGATCACGGAGTTCATGCATCCGCGTCTGGAGGAAATGTGCGGCATGCTGCCCGCCTCCTTCGGCCGACGGATCCTGGCCAACGAAGGCCTTTCCAAGCGTCTCGACCGTTTCATCAACAAGGGGCGTCGGGTGCGCACCGACACGATCCGTGGCTTCCTGACGCTTTATGCGATCGGCAGTTTGCGCGGATATCGCCGCCGGACCCTGCGCCATGAGATGGAAGTGGCGCACCTGGAAAAATGGTTGGCGCTTGCGAGCGAAACGGTTGCCGAGGACTATGGGCTCGGCGTGGAGGTTTTGCGGGCGCGCCGGCTGATCAAGGGCTACAGCGATACCCATGTGCGCGGCGAATCCAAGTTCGATCGGGTGCTGTCGGCCGTGCCGCTCCTGAAAGGCCGTGACGACAGCGCCACTTGGCTCAACCGTCTGATCGAGGCGTCCTTGAAGGACGAGAAGGGCGACATGCTCGATGGGGCGCTCAAGACCATTCGCACGTTATGAGGTCCGCCGCGATCGAAGGAAAATAGGCCCGTCGTTCGGTCAGGGAACGAGGCTAGATTCTGCCGTTCGGCGGCACAGCTAAGAGGGTTTTCGGATGACGAAGGCTTACGACACGTATCGCGAGGACGTGGCCGGTCGGGCGAACGTTGAGGACACCCCGGAGCTGGTCGCCTATTACGAGGAGCTGGCCGAGGCCGACACGGCCGCGCTGTGGACGGTGGCCAACAAGATCGAGCCGTGGGAACCAGTGTCGTCGTCGGTGCCGGTTTTGTGGCGCTATGCCGATCTCCGCGACAAGGTGTTGAAGTCGCTTGAGCTCGTCTCGGCGGAAAAGGCCGGACGGCGGGTGATCTACCTCAACAATCCCGGCCGCACCGATGTCGCCGCCGCCGTCGGCTGGCTCTATTCCGGTCTGCAGGTGATGAAGCCGGGCGAGCGCGCTTCCGCCCACATCCATGCCGCCTCCGCGCTGCGCTTCATCATCGAGGGGCAGGGCGCCTATACCATCGTCGACGGCCACAAGATGACGCTCGGGCCGAACGATTTCGTGCTGACGCCGAATGGCACCTGGCACGAGCATGCGATCGCCGAGGATGGCACCGAGTGCATCTGGCAAGACGGGCTCGACATCCCGTTGACCAACGCGCTGGAGGCGAATTTCTACGGCGTGCACAAGGACCTGCACCAGGCGGTTGGCTATCCGGTCAACGATTCGACCTATCGCTGGGCGGCACCCGGGATGCTGCCGGCCGGCGAGACCTGGAAGAACGGCTATTCGCCGCTCTTCAAATATGAGTGGGAACCGGCTTACGAGGCGTTGACCCGTCACGCGGAAGCTTCCGACGGCTCGCCCTATGACGGCATCTTGATGAACTACGTCAATCCGGCGACCGGCGGACACGTCATGCAGACGATCGGCGCGAGCATGCAGCTTTTGCGACCGGGCGAGCGCACCAAGGCCCATCGCCACACCGGCTCGTTCCTCTACCATTGCGCCAAGGGCCAGGGTTATTCGATCATCAACGGCAAGCGCTTCGAGTGGAAGGAGCACGACATTTTCTGCGTGCCGTCCTGGGCGTGGCACGAGCACGGCAACTTATCGGACAGTGACGATGCCTGCCTGTTCTGCTTCAACGACATGCCGGTGATGGAGAAGCTCGGCTTCTGGCGCGAGGAAGCGTTCGGCGACAATGGCGGGCAGCAGCCGGTCCTGTCCTGAGCCTCTTGAGAAGGCGGCCCGCGCGCCCGGGGAGGGAACCCGTTGGTCGTCTTTTTTCCGCTCGTTCCCGCGAAAGCGGGACTCCATAGGGAGCCGGAGTTGCACCTCTGCCCGCGGAGCATAACGGCCAAGACCCGATCTTCCGGCGTGACGACGAAAGGCTGAACGATCAGACCGATAGGCCGTATGGATTCCCGCTTTCGCGGGAATGAGCGGAGATTGGGGCAAGCCGGATCCAACGCTCTCGGGTTATGTTCCCGCGGCCAGTCTCCCCATCCTCCGATCCGAACCCCGTAGCGCTGCTCCGGCGGCGGCCCGAAAGAAGGCACAGATGAAGCTCGTCACCTACCGCAAGACCGTCGAATGTCCGGCCCGTCTGGGCGCGCTGGCCGAAGGGTTCGTGCTCGATGTGGAGCGCCTGGGCTTTGGACTCGGGCTTTCGCTTCCTGACCGGATGCTCGATTTCATCGATGCCGGACCGGCTACCTGGCGGGTGCTGCGCCAGATCATCGACGCCGGCTTCGACGATTGGGCCGTGGATGCGGTGATCCCGGCCTCCAATGTGACGTTGCTCGCTCCAATCCCGCGCCCGCAAAAGAACATCTTCGGCATCGGCCTCAACTATGTGGAGCACGTGGCGGAATCCTCGCGCGCGCTCGATACGTCCGCCGACCTGCCGAAGGAGCCGGTGATCTTCTCCAAACCGCCGACGAGCGTCATCGGGCCGGATGAGCCGATCCGCCACAACGCGGCGCTGACGCAGCAGCTCGACTGGGAGGTCGAGCTTGCCGCCATCATCGGCACCACCGCGCGCGGCGTCGGCAAGGACACCGCCCTCGATCACGTGTTCGGCTATTCGGTGATGGTCGACGTTTCGGCCCGCGATTGCCGCCGTGCCGGCCAGTGGATCGTCTCGAAAGGCCAGAACAGTTTCGCGCCGTTCGGCCCCATGATCGTGACCGCCGACGAGATCGGCGATCCGCAGGATCTCGATCTCTGGCTGACGATCAACGGCGAGGAAAAGCAGCGCTCCAACACCAGGCACATGCTGTTCAAGGTCGACCATCTGGTCTCCGATATTTCCTCCTGCATGACGCTGGAGCCGGGCGACATCATCGCCACTGGCACGCCGTCCGGCGTTGGCGCGGGGCGCGATCCGCAAGAGTGGATGTGGCCGGGCGACGTGCTGGAGTGCGGGGTGGAGAAGATTGGGACGCTGCGCCACTCGGTCGTGAAGGCGTGAGTCGATGAGCGGCCCCGGCTTCCGCTCCTTTGACTTCACCACCATGACGGGGGACGAGTGCTATCGCCTGCTCGCCTCCTCCATCGTGCCGCGCCCGATTGCCTGGATCGTGTCGCGCTCGAGCGACGGCGTTCTCAACGCCGCGCCCTATTCCTTCTTCAATTGTTTCGGCGGCGACCCACCGACCGTCGCCGCCGGCTTCCTGCCACAGGATCCGATCAAGGATACGCCCAAGAACATCCTCGATACCGGCGAATTCGTCGTGCATCTGGTGTCGGAGGAGCTCGGCGAGGCGATGAACCTGACCTGCGTCGACGCGCCGCCGGAAGTGGACGAGTTGGCTCTTGCCGGGCTGGAGACGTTGCCGAGCGTTCAGGTCGGTCCACCGCGGCTTGCGTCCGCCGTCGCGGCCTTCGAGTGCCGGATGGTCCATCATATCTGGACCGGGCCGAAGCAGCTCCTGGTCGTCGGTACAATCGTCGAGGCCCATTTCCGCGCCGATATCATTGGCGAAGGCGAGCGGCCACGGCTTTCCACCCCGGACATGCATCTCATCGGCCGCATGCATGGACGCGGTGTCTATGCCCGTACCACGGACCTCTACGAGATGGATCGGCCGCGCTGGGCCGATATCGGCGGAAAGACGGAGACGGACGCATGACCAAGGTGACGCTGGCGGTGGTGCAGGCCGCGACGATCCCCTTCGATGCGGAAGCGGCGACCGACAAATGTGTCGGCCTGATCGCTGAAGCTGCCACGCGAGGGGCGGAGCTTGCCGTCTTTCCCGAAGCCTTTATCGGCGGCTATCCGAAAGGGCTGGACTTCGGCTGCTCCATCGGCCGGCGCACGCCGGAAGGCCGCGACGATTTCCGCCGCTATGTGGCCGGTGCGATCACGGTGCCGGGGCCGGAGGTCGACCGGCTGGTCGAGGCGTGTGCCGAAGCGGAGCTCCACGCCGTCGTCGGCGTGATCGAGCGCGATGGCGGCACGATCTACTGCACCGCGCTCTATCTCTCGCCGAATGGCTTGCTCGGCAAGCACCGCAAGACCATGCCGACCGGCTCGGAGCGTCTGGTCTGGGGCTTCGGTGACGGCTCGACGCTGACGGCGGTGGACACGCCGTATGGCAAGCTCGGCGGCGCGATCTGCTGGGAAAACTACATGCCGATGTTGCGCATGGCGATGTATGCCAAGGGCGTGCAGATCTGGGCCGCGCCTACGGCCGACGACCGCGAGACCTGGGCGTCGACCATGCGCCACATCGCCATGGAAGGACGCTGCTTCGTGCTCGGCGCCTGCCAGGTGATGCGCCGCTCCGATTTTCCCGAGGACTATGAAAGCCGGATCGAGGCCGCGCCCGACGACTATCTCATGCACGGTCGCTCGATCATCGTCGGTCCGCTCGGCGAAGTGTTGGCCGGCCCGTTGGTCGACGAGGAGGGGATTTTAGTCGCCGAGGTCGAGCTCGACGATCTCGTGGGCGCCAAGCTCGACTTCGATGTCGCAGGCCACTATGCCCGCCCGGACCTCTTCAAGCTCGTGGTTGACGAGCGGGCGAAGCCTCCGGTCGCGCCGGAGTAGCTGGCTGTTCGGCCTTGGCGGTGTCGTTGCGGCCGAAAACCAATGCTCGGAGGCTCCCTCAAACTGAGGGGGCGCGTCGGGCGCGGTTGACTGTCTTGCTCGCCAAAGGCACGAGCGATGTGGCGAGAGTAAGCAGCCAAAAGGCGGCGGTGAGACCGATCGCCTGGGCCGTGATGCCGATCAGGGCAGGGCCTAAAAGCAAGCCCGCATATCCTGCCGCCGTGACCGCGGCGATGGCCATGCTTTCTGGCATCACCGTTTGCCGTCCAGCGAGGCTGCACCTCGGCGGACAGCAGCATCCTTATCCCGCCCGCGCCCACGAAGCCTCCAACGCTAAAGACAGCGTGAAAACCGGACATGAGAGGTTTGGCTGCGGCCCTTTCCACCTCGACCGCATGGACGTTCATTGCGACGTCGCAGTCGAGCAAATCGGCCCGCTCCTCGAGCTTTCCCAGGAAAAGCGGTTCCCACTTTTCCGTCCGGGAGTGCAGTCTCTCTTTCGGCCGCATGTTCCGGCGCTTCGTGCGAAAGGCACGTCGCTGGAAACTGTTCGACGGACGCCAAAACGACTGCGATCTGCATCGTTGAGCTGCTCAGACGGGGGGAAGACCCTGTCCGACCGGCTCTCCTGGCATCTCTTTGCTGTTTCAGGCGCTGAAACATTCGCCTTTATGAGTCCATGACCTAGACCGTTCCGCCTTTTTTGGACTCACGGAGCGGATCTAAGTTATTGTTTCGAAGCGTTTCCGGACGGCCAAACGGTGTCCACTTGGCCTGGAAACGCTCTAACGCCTTCTCCGCGGAAGCCGGAGTTAAAGCAAGAGCAGCCGGCAATGCGCAGTGCGACCCGAGATCTGTTGGGTAATCTCTTCTGGCTGGGTGTGGAGGCTGTCAAAGGCGAAGTTGCCGTCGGCAACTGGGTCTCCACGCAGCAATTGGAGAGGCCGACCCGGATTCTTGCGGTCGGCAAGGCCGCGCTGGCGATGTTCAACGGACTGCCCGACGACTGGCGTCGCGGTGCCTCCGTATTGATCGTAACGAAAACCGGTCATCTCGGGGAAACCGTCTTCGGCCACAACGTAGTGGCGCTTGAAACGGCCCATCCGGTGCCCGATCGATCTTCACTGGAAGCCGGCAGACGCGCTTTGGACTTTGTCGAAAGCTGCGGTCCGAACGATCGGCTGCTGATGCTGGTATCCGGTGGAGCGTCGTCGTTGCTCGAGCATCTGCGAGAGGGCGTCAGCCACGACACCCTCGTGTCGGTCACGACCGCCGCCCTCGCCGAAGGTGCCGACATCGCCGAACTCAACCGCAGGCGCAATGAACTGTCAGCCGTCAAGGGTGGCCGCCTGCTGTCACAGTTCGGAGGCGCAAAGGTTGACGTCGCGGCGATTTCGGACGTTCGCGGTGATGATATCGGTGTAATTGGATCGGGCATTGCCGCATGCGCCGAGGCATGTGGGTTCGACTACAATTGTGAGATCGTTGCCTCGAACGCGATTGCCCGCCAAGCGATATTGGCGGCTGCGCGAGCCAAAGGCCCCAAGATCGTGGCCGATGGCGAAACGCTCTACGGCGATGTTGAGGACGTGGCTGCCGCCATCGCATCGGAGGTCGATCAGGGGGCGAACGGCCTCTACGTCTATGGCGGCGAACCAACGGTCGTGCTTCCGGAAAATCCCGGTTTGGGGGGGCGCAATCAGACCCTCGCGCTTCTCCTTGCGGCCCATTTTCAAGGTAGAGACGATGTGATCGGATTGGTCGCCGGGACAGACGGGACGGACGGACCGACCGAGGCCACGGGCGCATTCTTCGATGGAGAGACCTACCAATCTCCCGCAGCGCGCGATGCGCTAACAAGCGCGAATTCGGCCGAGTATCTTGCGGGCGTTGGCGATCAATTCGTCACCGGACCCACGGGCACCAACGTGATGGATCTGGCGCTAATCCTGAAATCTCCGGGGGGCAGTCGGGCGGGGTGAACCGTACCGGCCTCCCCAAAGGAGACAGGTTTTAGCCTCAGGCTCCCTTCGGAGCGAACCGGGCGCTTACGATTGCAGCTCTGCGGATCGTTGCGACGACGCTATGGGCGGATCGGTCCATAGCGATGCGTTTCTGGTGTCTTCGCGTCCGTGCTCCCGATCGTTCCAGACCCAGATCGAGACGGGGCATCGGCGGCCGCGCACTTCCGAGTTCTGGCTTTCTGTGAAGGCAGTCAGGAGCTCGGGAGCGCACCTGCCCTCATGGTGGACCGCGTCGATCAAATTGCCGCTGGCGATCAGAGGGACGTCGTAGCGACGGGTCAGACGCTCGATCCTGCTGGCAACGTTGACGACATCTCCGATCACCGTGAATTCGAGCCGGCGCGTATCGCCGATGTTGCCGGCAACGACCGGGCCATAGTGAACCCCGATGCCGATCTTGATCAGCGTCGCACCGCGCGCCGTGCGCTTGACGTTCCAACGTTCGATCTCCCGCAGCATGTCGTGCGCGCAGAGGAGGGCATTCGTCGCGTCCGTGGGCCCGGGCTGCGGCGTTCCGAAGGTGGCCAGCACGGCGTCGCCGATATATTTGTCGATGGTGCCGTGATGGGCGAATACGATGCGGCACATGCGCTGGTGAAAATTGCGCAACAGCGCAAATGCCCGCTCGGGCTCCATCGTCTCCGCCATCGCGGTGAAATCCACGATATCGACGAACAGGACAGCGGCGTTCTGCGCGCGCGGGATGTCGAACGGTCGGTCGGCGCTGGCAAGTTGATCGACCAGATTCGGCGAGAAATAGCGCACCAGGTTCGAGCGCGCCTGTTCCGTTGCAATCTGCCGCAGCACGAGACGGCGTGAGCGCCACACCGCCGTCGCCAGCAGACCGGCGACGATCAGCATCAGCACGACCTCGTTCTGCCATTGCACGACGTTGACGAAGTAGGGGCTCAGAAAGCCTTCCGGGTCCGTGAGGCCGTGGCCCACGTCGGTGATCGTGTCCGGACGCGACCAGATCGCATAGACGCCCACGCTCCACATCGCAGCGGCAGCGACACCGTTCCACAGAACCTGCATCGGCGAATAGCTAAACGCGGCCCCGGCAAGGAAGACGAAGAAATACAGGAAGTTGTGAAAGCGCAGGGTCATCTGCAGCGGCCAGGTCGTCTCGTACAAAGGATTGGGCGCAAGCAGTGCGTAGGTCAGCAACGCAGCATCGAGCAGGGCGACGATGGCGATCGCGCCCGTACCCCACCGACCGTAATTGCGTAGCAGGAGCGGCGCTCCGCCCAGGATGATGAACAGAGCGATCAGGCCGAGATAGTAGAGAACGCGGACGTCGTGGATGCTGTAGATCAGCCACGCCGCGATCGCGAGAAGGGTGACAAGGCGCAAGCGGAAGGCGAAGCGCAGACCCGCGTAGTCTTCCCGCGAGAAGGCCTCTTTTAGGTATCCGTTTTCTAGCTGTTGCGTTGCCCGCATTGTGCGTGAATCCAATGAACCATTCGTTCGAAAACTCACTCTGGGGTGCTTTGGCGTCCGAAAAGCGACGGGGATAAGAAGAATAAAGGCGCGAATGGGGTCAAAAAATTGAGGGGGATCTTGAAAAGACGTGCTTTGATTTGCGGTCGCCCGGATCAGGTAGGTGACCGCAGAGGAGGGGCGGAGATCGGGTCACTCCGAATGCGGGGGGGCCGACGTAAGCGGGACGGAGAGGATCTGGTTGTCTCCTGCGCCGCGCGTGAGGATTGGGCATGCGCAATGGAGGTCGCTGGGAGGGTGGCAACGCTCATCGTCAGCGCAAGGACGGTCGTCGCGAACCGGACCACGGCGGTCCTTTCAATGGTTGCTTGTGTCCGGAACCTGCTGAACCGCTTGCGACCACCACCGGTGCATTCGGTGAAATCCGGGCTTTGCATCGTCAATGCTCCCACTTCGACTTGGAGTGGGAGGAATTACTCTCGATTTGTCCGACAAATATGCCGCACCGATATCGCAATGTCGCAGCCCGATCGCGCAACGCGGCCTTTGCGACAGGGTTCTCTGATGTCTCCACCAGGCGAAAAGCGGCATGGCCGCTTCGTCGAAAAGATCGTTCGGGGGCCAACGGTCGGGTAAGTTCTTTCGCGGAAAAGATATTAAAAATTCAATGTCGATAAGTTTCTACGACCCGCGTCTTTCAGACTCTTGAGCGTCGGCGAAAGCTTTTCTGGCGGCCTGGACCTCGTCATAATGGGTCTCGGCCCAAATCCAGACGCCGCAGAAGGCTTTGCTCAGACTGTCGCCCAGAGGCGTCAGCGTATAATCGACATGCGGTGGTATCACCGGATAGACAGTACGTAGAACAAGTCCATCTTCCTCAAGGCGCCGCACCGTCTGCGTCAGCATCTTTTGGCTGATCCCCCCGACAACCTTCCTCAGTTGCGTATAGCGAAGCGTCCCATGCTCGTGGAGCGCTTCGATGATCAGCATTGTCCATTTGTCGGCGACCTTGCCGATGATCTCCTCGACCAGCGCCTCGATAGCCGGATCGATTTCCTCGGGAATCGGCTGTTTGCGTTTTGCCTCGATCTCGGGGTCGGCCTCGGCGCGCCGCATGCTCCACTCTCCTTTTGGTGCGTATAAATCTTTCGGGTGCCTACTTTCTGGTCGGGAGCATGGAGCCTAAATTTTGCCTTCACAAGTCAGAAAAACGGCAAATCCATGAGAATGTCAGGCAATACAATTCTGATCACCGGCGGCGGTTCGGGCATCGGCAGGGCACTGGCCCACAGGTTTCATGGCTTCGGTAACACGGTCATTATTGCCGGGCGTCGCATGGAGGCCCTGCAAGAGGCCGTGGGCAAGCGCCCGCACATGCATGCGATGACAGTCGATATCGAAAACCCGAAGAGCGTGGCCGATTTCGCAGAACGGTTGCTGGCTGATTATCCGCAACTCAATATCCTTGTGAACAATGCGGGCATCATGCGCTTTGAAGCGCTCGATCGCTCCCGCGACTTGGTGGATGCCGAAGCGACGATTTCGACGAACCTTTTGGGCCCAATTCGCCTGACGGACGCGTTGATCGAGCATTTGTCGGCCCAGAACGGTGCGACAATCATCAATGTCAGCTCAGGTTTGGCCTTCGTGCCGCTTGCCGCCGCGCCGACCTATTGTGCGACGAAGGCGGCGATTCACAGCTACACCGTGGCGATGCGCGAGGCGTTGGCAGGTCATGTCGAAGTCCTCGAGCTTGTTCCGCCGCTCGTGCAGACCGAACTGACGCCTGGCCAATCGACGCGGGTCGGGCCCCTGTCCCTCGACGAATTCATCGACGAGGTCATGGACCTTTTTCAGGAACAGCCGACCCCGTGCGAAATCATTGTTGCGCGCGCAGAGTTCCAAAGACATGCCGAGGCCGAGCACCGCTTCGACGAAGCGGTCACAATCCTGAACGCTCGCGATCGGGAAAGTCGGGTGGGCGCGTAGCGGCGGCGGTCGCTCACTGCCCGCATCCCGTAAAATTCCACTTTGCGGACAGCCTGATGCAATTTGGTGTTCGCTCGGCACACTTGAGCGACAAATTGATCGTACCGCCTGTTCCCTGCCGCGAACGCCGTGCCGCAGTGAATTGTCCAAGAGAGCTCAGGGCAATGCAGGACGCTCCACATGTGGTCGTTGTCGACGATCACCACGATATCCGCGACTCGGTTCGGGAATATCTTGAGCGCCAGGGCTACAGGGTCAGCGTGGCGGAAGGGGGAGCATCCCTGCGACGGATCCTCGAGCGGCGGTCTGTCGATCTGATTATCCTCGATATCATGATGCCGGGGGAGGACGGCATCTCCCTGTGCCGGGAAGTCCGCGCCTCCGGCAATATTCCCATCATTTTCCTGACCGCCGTGGCCGAAGACACGGATCGCATCGTTGGCCTCGAGCTCGGTGCGGACGACTATCTGGCCAAACCCTTCAATCCGCGCGAGCTTCTTGCCCGCATTCGGGCTGTGCTTCGCCGGGCGGCCGGGTCTGCTCCGGCGCACGGCATTCTCGATCGCCGCATCGTTCACATCGGTCATTGGAAGGTCGATCTGGGGCGGCAAGAGATCTTCGGAGACGATGGGGTCGGGATCGCGCTCAGTACGGCGGAGTTTCGTCTTCTGAAGGTGTTCATCGAGCGGCCCGGTGTCGTGCTCAGCCGCGAACAGCTCCTTGATCTGACGGTTGGAAGAACGGCCGATGTCTTCGACCGCAGCATCGATAACCAGGTCAGCCGCCTTCGAAAGAAAATCGAAGAGAACCCCAAAAATCCCTCAATCATAAAAACGCATTGGGGCGGCGGTTACAGCCTGTTTGCCGAGGTTGGGTTCGAATGACCTATTTTGGGCAGAGGAGCTTGGCGACCCAGTTCATCGGGCTGATGCTCGCCGCGTTGATCGTCTCGCAGGCTTTCACCTTCCTCATCTCCATCGATGGGTACACTCGGAAATTCGATGCCGGGGTGAAAGCGGACTTTATCAGCCGGGCCGCGTCGGTGACCCGCTTGTTGGAAGCGCTGCCCGCCCAATCGTGGGAGCAAGCGCTCCGCGCCAGCGAGGGCAGCTATCTAAGATACTGGTTGAGCGACCGCGAGCCTGTGGACGCCAATGCATGGAGAGTGGGGGCGCTGGCCCAGCTTTCCCGGCCGCTGGATAGGTCCGTCGATCCGGGCGGAAAGTTGGGATGGGCCGGCTCGCCCGCTCCGCGCTTGCCCGATGCCGATGACGTTGCCACTGCAAATGCAGAGGACCCATGGGTGATCCCAGGGCCGTATTTGTGGATGCTGACCCGGCCGACGAAGGTTTTGCGGTTTTCCGGCAGCCGTGGATATGGGTACAGGACGCAGCTCGATGACGGACGTTGGCTGAACGCTGCCTTCTATCAGCACGACAAGGGTGGCTTGTGGACCTCCAGGTCCCTGATGTCGCTTGGGTTTACAGCTCTCATGCTGGCCTTGATCGGCGTTTTCATTGCACGGCGCATCGCGCGGCCGCTGCGGAATCTGGCGACTTCCGCCGAAGCCTTCGGGCGAGGGCAAAATCTGCCACCGTTGTCGGAAGACGGGCCCGAGGAGATCAAGCGGACGGCGCAGTCCTTCAACAGGATGCAATGCCGCCTGCAGCGTTTCGTTGAAGATCGAACCAAGATGTTGGCGGCGATCGGCCATGATCTACGTACGCCGCTGACCTCGCTGCGGCTAAGGGCGGAATTCGTCAACGACGATGATATCCAACGCAAGATGATATCGACGATCGACGAACTACAGTCGATGACGGAAGCCGCGATTTCGTTTGCGCGCGGCGAATCCGTCAGGGAGGAGACTCGCGTTATAGATCTCGAAGCGCTCGTCGGGAGCATCTGCGACGATCAGTCCGATCTCGGACATCCGGTCAGGCATGTGGAAGGGGCAAAAACGAAGTACCGGTGCCGACCCGATAACCTTCGCCGTGCGATCCGCAATCTGGTCGAGAACGCCGTGCGCTATGGCGGCGAGGCGAACGTCTATCTCCGGCACACCGCATCGGCTGTCGATATCATCGTAGAGGACCGGGGCCCGGGAATTCCGGACGACATGATGGAGAAGGTGTTCGAACCCTTCGTTCGCCTAGAAACGTCGCGGAACAGGCAGACCGGGGGCATTGGCCTTGGCCTCTCCGTCGTGCGTGCCGCAGCGCGGCAGCACGGGGGCGATATCTCGTTTGCCAACGGTGCAGCCGGAATGCAGGCGGTCATCTCGCTCCCGAGAGAAGGCTGCGTCGAAGCCGCATCGGAACCGAAAAACTATCTTTGGCGGCTCGAAAAAAGGACGCGTCCTGGGTATAGCGCCCAAGCTTCGAAGTAGATTTAACTTCTCTGTTGGCGATCAATTCGGGGATCGTTTTAGCGCCGCACGCGGCGAGCAGCCGATACGACCAGGTTCGCAGAAAGCGGATTGAGCGTCTGGTCTCTTACGGGTCGGTTCGAGAGGGCGAACTTGTCGCGGACCGAACGCGGCTAGACCCGCTCCAGCGTGCCCGCGTCGCGACGTGTCTCATCGAGAAAAGAAGCGCCTGACCGGCCTGTTGCTCGATGCCCAAAACTGCGCGGGGCCCGGCGCTCGTGATTTTCGCACGAATGCCGGGCGTGCAAGAGCTTCGGAGAACGCAACAGCGCTAGGTTTATTGCGCCTGGAGGATCAAAGGACGTCTTCGATACGGATGGGGAGCTTGCGAATGCGCTTGCCCGTCGCGTGATAAATCGCGTTTGCGATGGCAGGCGCCGTTCCGATCATGACAAGTTCGCCCATGCCCTTGACGCCGGCCGTGTTGACCATCGTATCGGGCTTGTCGATCAGGCCGACATCGACCTCGCCAATGTCTGCGTTCACCGCCATGACGTAGTCGGCGAGATCGTCATTCAGATATCCGGCGAAGCGCGGGTCGACCTCGCTCTGTTCGCGGAGCGCGGTGCTGAATCCCCAAACCATACCACCATGCATCTGGCCTTCGGCGGTCTTGGGGCTGACGACCCGACCGATGTCGGCAATGCTGACGGCGCGCGGCATGCGAATGCGCCCCGTTCGCGGCTCGATATGGATCTCCACAAACTGCGCGATATAGCTCATCGAGGTGAAGCCGGGATATTCCGAGCCTGCTCCCGCCGCCCAGCTTCCAGCCCGGAAACCCTCGAGTGCGGAGGCGTCCTGGCCGGGAGCGAGCTGCGATGCGGTGACCTCGATATAGGGTCGCTTGAGGCGCGCCAGTTGCTCGTGCAGGTTGCCAGCAGGAGGATTGGGGCCGGCGAGTTCTTCGAACCGTGCCTTCAGGGCTTCCACGACTTTGAGCGTCGCCGGGATGATGCTTGCCGTACCGCGTTCTCCGACCGTTGCCATCTGCGGCCCCACGGAGGTGTCGCCCATCAGGATCTCTATTCTGTCGGGATTGACGTTGAGCCCCTGAAGGATCGCGTTCGCGACGGCGGTGCGAATGCCCTGTCCCATTTCATGGCCTGAACTGACAATCCGCGTCGTGCCGTCCGCCCGGACCCTGAGTGTCGTCTCTGCGGCGGACCCGGACGCCCCGAAGATGCCGCAGGCGACACCGAGGCCGACGAGCGTGCCGTCTTCCAGGGTCATTGAGCGAGGCTCGGGCGTGCGGCGGCTCCACTCGAAGCGACGGGCGCCTTCCCTCAGGCAGTCGTTCAGGAAGTGCGGCGCGAGCGGCTGTCTGACGACGATGTCGGTCGTCGCCTCGTGATCGAGACGAAGCTGCACGGGGTCTTTGCCCAGCCGGTATGCCATTTCGTCGATCGCGCTTTCCAAGGCAAAGCAGGCCGGAAACGGATGGGTTCCGCGCGTGTGGCGGGGCATGTTGCGATCGATATAGACGTCGCCTGCGGTCGCGCGGAGTTCGTTGATGGCGTATAGCCGCGCAATGTCGCCATAGTAGCCGTTCGAGCGGAATCGGCCGCCGGGCCAATTTTCCTGCACCACGTCATAGTTGATCGCGGTCAGGCGCCCATCGCTGTTGGCCGCGAGTTGGATGTTGTGGATGCTGCGGGGTCGGTAGTTGGCGATGTGAAACAGTTGTCCCCGTGGCGTGACCAGCTTGACCGGGCGCCGGGTCAGCCTCGCGGCTTCGGCGACCAGGGCGGTCTGGAGCTTGGGGGGAGACTTCTGTCCGAAGCCGCCGCCGACATAGTCGGACTTGATCGTGACGGCATCGGGGGAAATCCCCATGGCTTCCGCGAGCGCATTTTGGGCCTGGGCGGAATTCTGGCAGCCTTCGTAGACGGTCAGGTGTCCTCCCGACCAATGCGCGACGGTGCCGAACAACTCCATCGCGTTGTGATGCTGGATCGGCGTTTCGAAGGTGCCCTCGACGATCTCGGTGGCATTCTGAAACGTGTCGCCGACATTGCCGGTATCAAACCCCTCTGAAGGAACGACCGAAGCGCCTGGGCTGTCCATCAGCGGGATGAAGGACGTGGTCTCATAGGTTGCGCGTATCGCCTCTGCCCCCTCGATCGCGGCCTCGAGCGTTTCGGCAACGACCATTGCGATAGGGTGGCCCAAATAGGGGATTTCGGCCGTAAGCGTTGGAAAGTCTCCTAGGGAGAGGACTCCTACCACGCCGCTGGTTTCGGCCGCTGGCGCGATATCGATGCTGCTGACCGTACCTTTGGCGATTGTAGCCGGAACCAGCATCGCGTAGAGCATGCCCGGCAATTGCGTGTCGGCGCCGTAGAGCGTCTGGCCGAGAACCTTGCCCCTGGCGTCGATGCGAGAGATTTCGGAAAACACGTCTGCAGGCATCAAGCCCTCCTTTGCGCGGCGATCAGCAGGGCATCGGCGATGACCCTGGCACCGAGCTCGATCTTGAATGCGTTGTGCTGACCGGCGCGGGCTTCGGCGAAGGCGGCCTGTCCGGCCCGAAGAGCCTGATCGGGAGTGAGGGGCGCGCCCGTCACAACCCGTTCCGCGGCTCTGGCCCGCCAGGGTGTGGTGGCGACGCCGCCCAATGCGATGTGGGCGGTGCGGACGCTGTCCCCGTCCATGTCTATGGCCACGGCGGCGGATGCCAGCGCAAAGGCGTAGCTCTCCCGGTCGCGGATCTTGTGATAGGTCGACGTGCGTCCCGCCGGGGTTTTTCGAACGGTGATCGCCGTCACCAATTCGCCCGGATCGATGTTGAACTCCCTGTGCGGCGTGTCTCCGGGAAGCCGGTAGAAATCCGCAATCGGAACGGTGCGTGTGCCTTCGGGCCCGAAAATCTCGATTGTGGCGTCCAGCGCGGTCAGCGCCACTGGCCAGTCTCCGGGGGCCACGGCGGTACAGGCCTCGCTGGTGCCGAGCACGGCTTGCGTGCGGTCGAGCCCGCCGATGGCGGCGCAACCCGATCCCGGTTCGCGCTTGTTGCACGGGTAAACGCCAACCGTGGACAAGGACCCGGCGCCATTGCGGAAATACATGCACCGGGTGCGCTGCAGCAGGTTGCCGCCGACCGTGGCCATGTTGCGCAATTGCTGCGAAGCGGCCTTGAGCAGGCTTTCGGCCAGAACCGGATACTCGTCGCGCACGATCGGGGTGCGTGCCACGTCCGCCATCAGGGCGCGACCGCCGAACCGCAGGACATCTCCGTCGGTCTCGATGGTATCCAGCCCTTCGATGCGGCTGACATCGATCAGGCGAACGGGGCGTTCGATCCTCAGCTTCATGAGGTCGTAGATGTTGGTACCGCCCGCGATGTAGCGCGCGTCTCCACCAGCGTCAGCAAATTGCGCGACGGCCGCGTCCGGTGTTTCTGCGATGGTGTAAGTTAATCCCCGCATGGTCAGCCTTTCATCGTTTCGGCGGCCTGCGAGACGGCGGCGAGAATGCCGACATAGGCGCCGCAGCGGCAGATGTTGCCGCTCATGAACTCGCGGATGGATTCCGGGTCGGTTGCATGTCCCTCGGTGACGCAAGCGACAGCCGACATGATCTGCCCCGGCGTGCAGTAGCCGCATTGAAGCGCATCGTTGTCGATGAAGGCCTGCTGCATGGGATGCAGCTCGCCGCCGCTTGCAAGCCCTTCGATCGTCGTGACCCGTCGTCCATCGACTTTGCCCGCCATCGTGAGGCAGGAGGAGACGGCACGGCCGTCCAGATGCACGGTGCAGGCCCCGCATTGGCCGTGATCGCAGCCCTTTTTTGTGCCGGTGAGCGCCAATCTTTCGCGTAGCAGGTCCAGCAGAGACGAACGTGAATCCACGTCCATCTCGACTTGTTCGCCATTGACCTGAAACGAGATGTGCGTCGTCGGTCCGGCCTCCTGGAGCGGGGCGGGCGCTTGCTCCTGGGCTTCGAGCCGAAGCGGAACCAGGCTGGCAGCCGTCACGCCAGCGCCCGCGCCAAGCACCGTGCGGCGGCTTACGCCGGATACTGTGCCGCCATAGCGATCCGAGTGGGCTTGTGAGTCCATCACTGTCAACTCTCCTTGCTTGCCCATGCACGCATCGCCCAGGAGAAGCTTGGGCAACGTTTGCATGGCGTAGTCGGCGAGGAGAGTAGGCAGGATGTTTTGCGCGGCTATGCCGTGGGCCGCCGGAATTGTCGCAAACTATCTCAACTTGTTACATATAAAGAATACTATACTGAATATTTTAAGAATAAATCGGATTCCGTGTTGCCGTTGGTGCGCTTTCTTCATGGTCGGGGGAGGGCGCCGGTCCGGCAGACCCGGCGAGGGGGCTGTCGGTCAGTTCGACGAACCAGGGATTGAGTGGTCTCGGCCAACGGCGCCTCTGACGCATGCCGACGATACATTTTCGTACAAGTTCGCCGCCTTCCGGCACATTCCTGGGATCGCGGTTGGCTAATGGACCGAGTGTTCATTGCCGATGCCAAGTAAGACGGCCTGGGCAATTCGCCGCACATGACAACCGGAAGGGCAGGTACGTGCAAATTCTGAAAATGAAATTCATGCAGCGCTGGACACCGGAATTGTTGAGTCTATTGCGCATCATTTCGGCGGCATCGTTCTTTACGCATGGAGCGATGAAATTGTTCGCATGGCCTGCGCCATTCGAGTTCCATATGAATTCGATACTTTATCTTGCCGGTGTCTTGGAAGTGTGTGGCGGATTTCTTTTGGTTCTTGGCTTGTTTTCGCGTCCGGTCGCCTTTGTTCTATCCGGTTCGATGGCGGTTGCCTATTTCATGGTTCACGCTTCGGGGGGATTTTTCCCGGTGCTCAACCATGGCGAGGCGGCAATGCTTTACTGCTTTGTCTTCCTGTATATCGCAGCCGCCGGGCCCGGCCCGCTCAGCGTCGACGCGCTGGTCGGCAGATCCAAGCAACGGCAACCGGCAGAAGCCGTCTGATCGACCGTGGGATCAGGCCGCGCCGGGCTTACAGTGTAGGGCCAGCCCCCGACACTCCGGTTCGCCTGCATCCATCTTGGGCGGCGAGTGGGCGGACCACTCGCCGCATTCTCGAGGGCGAGGCTGATTAGAGCCTTTTCGCTCAGACGGAATTATTTAAGAGACAAGAAAGCTCTAAATATTCAATAGGTTAAGTGCGTCATAAAGCGCCTTCGATCAACGAGGCGAGCGCTTGAACGGCTTCCGCCTCGCTGCAACGCCCCCGTGCCATGTGCGCCGAGAGAGCCTCTCCGGCACCGACCATGCCGACGCAGCGGCGTTCCAGTTCTGTCGGCGACAAGGTGCTGTGCGGCTGCAGCACCGAGACAAACATCTGAACGCTGTTGTCGAGCAGGTCCTGGAAGACGGCAGCCTTCTCCTCGCTTCCAGCCAATGCAGCCCCCACCGCGTGAAATTCGTCGGTCATATCGCCGGCACAACGGATATAGGCGGCTGCCAGTCTGTCCACGGTTTCTCCGAGGCTGCTTTCGCCACTGGCCATGGACTCCCGGAAGGCGTCCACCCGCTCGGTGTCGATCATCCTGTATAGGTCGATGAGCAGTCCTGAGCGGGTGCCGAAGTGGTCGTAGGCGACAGGCTTCGAGACCCCGGCACGCACGGCAAGATGGCCGAGGGTGAGCCGATCAGCACCTTCTTCCCGAACGATCTCAAGCGCCACGTCCAGCAACTGACGGCGCCGCTCCGCCCTGGCCAGCCTGCGGGTCGCCGTTTCCCGTGTTGCGTTTTGCCGTGTTGCGTTCGCCATTTCGATCTCACGCCTCTTGCGGAACCTACTTTTGGTAACCTAATTATCTGAACCTACGAATGGTAGGTTCACTGGCGCAGACCAAGAGGCTCCGCAATGTCGTCACATCCCATCCTGCTCATCGGCGGTTCGGGTGTCGTGGGTCGCCGAGCGGCGCAGTATCTGCGTCAAGCCCATCGCGAATTGCCGCTGCTGATCGCGGGCCGCGATCTTGCAAAGGCAAGGCAGGCGGCGGCCGAAATCGGCGGGGCAGAAGGCGTGGCGCTGGATCTTGCGGCCGACGATCTCGGCTTTAGCCGGAGACCGGTCAGCGCCGTCGCCGTCTTGTTTACGGACGAGCGGCTTGCCGGTCTCCGGTTCGCGCAATCTCGCGGGGTGCCCTATATCAGCATCTCTCCGCTTCTCCAGGAAATCGGCCCTGAAGTCGGCGGCTACATCCATAAACCGGGCGCTGCCCCCATCATTCTCGGCACGGAATGGCTCGTCGGCGCGACGACTGTCCCCACGCTGGAGTTCGCGAAGGCGTATGGCCGGCTCGACAGTATCTCGATTGGCGCCCTGCTGGACGACGAAGACAGCGGCGGTCCGGCGCAGACCGTGGATCTGGAGCGGGTGACGAAGACTGGGCCGGCCGCACTCGCGCGGCAAGAAGGCCGATTTGTCTGGCGTGTCGGCGATGATGCCACGGCGACGATCCGCGCCGTCGACGGGACCAGAATGGAGGCTTCCGCTCTATCGCCGAACGACGTCGTGGCCTTGGCGATGGCGACAGGCGCGCCAAATGTCGAGTTCAACCTCGCGACCGGTGTCAGTTCCACGCGCCGTCGGGGCGAGCCGATGTCGACCGAGATCATGATCGACCTTGCGGGAGAGGACCCTGCAGGCCGACCGCTGAGCAGCCGGCACGCCGTTGTCCATCACGACGGTCAGTTTCCGCTGACGGGGCTCGGGGTTGCTATGGTTCTGGAAAGGGCAACCGGCTTGTCCGGAGGGCCGGCAATCCCGGCTGGGCTCTATTTCCCTCACCAATTGCTGGAGCCTGAAGCCTATCTTGCCCGCCTGAAACAGATTGGCGGGTGCGTGCTGACACTCGATCCGCGATAGCGTAATCCGTCCCAGCCTTCGAACTTATCGAAGCGCTTGATGTCCGTTGGCGCCGGTGTGGAGCAGCGTTCGAATCCGCTCGGCATTTGTCGCGTCGACGGGCGTATAGACCTGCATCGCCAGATCCGGACGCCCATCGACGGCAAAGGAGGAGTATTCGAGCGCGAGCTCTCCGGCGATCGGATGGCGCAGCAGCTTTACCCCTTCGCCGAAGTCGCTGACATCGTTCTCCGCCCACATGGCAGCGAACTCGGGACTGGCGCGGCAAAGTTCATCCGCCAAGGCCAGCATTGACGTGGCCGCACCGGCCCTTGCCGCGTCGGCCCTGAACACCGACACGACGAAGCGCGCAACGCTTTCCCAATCGGTCTGCAAAGCCCGCACGTGCGGATTGAGGAACATCAGCCGGAGCACATTGCGGTCGTGCGGCGAGAGCGTCTCGTAGTCGGTGAGAACGGCGCTGGCGGCCCGGTTCCAGGCGACGACATCCCACGTCGCGGACGTCACAATGGCGGGGCTGGTTTCCATGCCGTCCAGCACGCGCTGCAGCCTCGGCGTGATGCCGTCGACAGGCTGGTAGCGGATTTCCGGCCGATGGCCGAGACCGAGAAGAAAGATATGTTCCCGTTCGGCTTCGGTCAGCATGAGCGCATGGGCGATCCGCTCAAGCACATGCGCAGAGGGACGTCCTCCGCGATCCTGTTCGAGGCAGGTGTACCAGGTCGAACTGATGTTCGCCCGTTGCGCCACCTCCTCACGCCGAAGGCCGGGCGTGCGCCTGCGCGCGGTGGAGAAGCCCAAAGCCGCCGGATCGAGCCGGCCCCGGCGGTCCTTGAGATAGGCGCCGAGCGATATGTCGTCGGGCATCGTCGCTTATCCTGTCAGAATCTATACTACTATAATGTCCCTACTTTACCGGTATAAGTCATCGACCGATCTTCTGCGCAACCCAACAGGAGATCGAATTGATGCATGTTTTCGTAACGGGTGCGACAGGATGGGTCGGCTCAGTCGTCGTGAAGGAGCTGCTCGGCGCGGGCCATCGTGTCACCGGGCTCGTCCGCTCCGAGGATAAGGCGGACACGTTGCGGGTGGCCGGAGCGGAGCCGAGATTGGGCACGTTGGACGATCATGAGGCGCTGCGCGCCGCAGCCAGCGATGCCGACGCCGTCATCCACACCGCTTTCAACCATGATTTTTCGAAGTTCGCGGAGAATTGCGAGCAAGATCGGCGCGCGATTGAGGCACTTGGAAGCGCGTTGGAAGGGTCCGATCGCCCGCTTCTGGTCACCTCCGGCCTGTCGGGATTGCCGCGCGGTGCCACGGAGGCCAATATGCCCGGCTCTGCCGGACCGAGGAAATCGGAAGCCGCCGCGCAGGCGCTCGCGGAACGCGGTGTTCGCGCGGCGACGGTTCGGCTCGCGCCATCGGTCCACGGTCTCGGCGACCATGGATTTATCTCCATCCTGGTTCGCCTTGCGCGCGAGAAAGGCGTGTCCGCCTATATCGCGGACGGTGGGAACTGCTGGTCCGGCGTCCACCGGCTCGATGCCGCGACGGTTTATCGCCTCGCTCTTGAGCAGGGGGCGAGCGAACCCGTCTATCATGCGGTCGCGGACGAGGCCGTGCCGTTCAAAGAGATCGCTGAGGTGATCGGCCGCCGGCTTGGCCTCCCCGTCGAGCCGAGAGACCGGGAGCACTTCGGTTGGTTCGCGGTGATGGCGGGCGGGGACATGGCCGTCTCCAGCGCCCACACCCGCGCGATCCTCGGTTGGGAGCCGACCGGCCCCAGCCTCATCTCCGACATCGATCAGCCCGGCTACTACGCCGGATAGGGCTGACTGACTGTGATTGTCGGGACAATCTCGGTTCCCGGCCGTAGGCGTTAACGTCAACCAACGCACCCAACAGCCACAATTGAAGAGTGCGTTTCCATGATGGAGGCCAAACGGCCCAACATGGCCTATCGCCGTGTCGTGATTCTGACGATTGCCCTGTTTCTCTCCTATCTCACCGTCGCCATGTCGCTGCCCGCCGTGCCGATCCATGTCGTGCAGCGACTTGGGCTCGACAATGCCTATGGCGGGCTGGCCGTCGGCATCGCGTTCCTGTCGACGATCCTGACACGCGGACGCGCCGGCGCGTGGTCCGACCGCATCGGTGGGAAGCTGACCATGCAGCGCGGGCTTTTGATCTATGCGGTCGCGGGGTTGGTTTGCCTTCTGACAAGTTGGCCTCAGCTTCCGGTCAGTGCCAGCTATGGAATCCTTATCGTCGGTCGGTTGCTGCTCGGCCTTGGGGAGAGCGTGGCCATGGTCGGCATGATGGGTTGGGCGATTGGTCTTATGGGACAGGCCCGTTCCGGCCGCGTCATCTCGCTCGTCGGCATGGGCATGTATGGCGCTTTCGCGGCCGGCGGGCCGCTTGGTCTGGCGCTGCTGGACCGGCTCGGTTTCGCAGGCCTGATGGCTGTTTGCACGGCGATGCCGCTTGTCGGGCTGGCGGCGATTCACTGGCTGCCCGCGGTGGCGCCCCATGCCGGGCCAAGGGAATCGTTCTGGCGGATTATCGGGCGCATCGCGCGTCCGGGTGCCGCCGTGGGGTTGCAAGGTGTTGGGTTTGCCGCGCTGGGCGCGTTCTTCTCGCTTTATTTCCTCAGCCGTGGCTGGCCCCATGCCGGGCTTGGCCTCACCTTCTTCGGCGTCGGCTTCGTTCTGGTGCGTCTGTTCTGTGGCCATTTGCCGGACCAGATCGGCGGTGGCCGGGTGGCCATCGTCGCTCTGACGGTGGAAGCGTGTGGACAATATCTGCTTTGGCTCGCGCCTGGGCCGTATGCCGCATTCGCAGGCGCGCTATTGACCGGCCTCGGCTGCTCCATGGTGTTTCCGGCGATGGGAACCGAAGTGGTGAAGCAGGTGCCACCACATCTGCGCGGGACGGCGATCGGCGGGTTTGCGGCCTTTCAGGACCTCGCCTATGGGGCCACCGCACCGGCGGTGGGAGTGCTGGCCGACCACACTGGCTATTCCTCGGTGTTCCTCGTCGGCGGTCTGGCCGCGACGCTCGGCCTGTTGTTGGTGGCGTCGGCCCGATTTGACAGTAGGCCAACCCGAGCGACCGCCGAGCCAAACATCGATGGGTGAGCCCTATGAAGAAACGCAGGTGGGATCTGTTTGAAGGCTGATGATATAGGCGCAGAACATGTCGGCCATCGCCTCGGCGTAGCTCTCGATCTCGCTCGGAGACCGAGGGCTTTCGGAGAAGTCTTTTCCGGCCGTGGTCAGCGTCGTCAAGATCAATTGGGCGGCCACATTGCGCACATGCTTGGGCGTGCCGGACAAGGCCTCCTCCATGAAGACCCGAAACGCGCGGCCACCGTTGGCTTTCGCCGCTTTCGCCTCGGGCGCATCGCGATAGAGAGGGGCCGCGTCGTCAAGCGCGCCGCGGACCTCCGCCTCCTCGCATTCGGAACGGATGAAGGCGTGAACCAGCGCCCGCAATCGATCGAGCGGCGGCGTGTCCGTCCCTTGAAGTATATCGCTCAGCAGATCGGTCGTTTGCCGCCATTCGTCGCTCTGAAGTCGGAACAGGATCGCGGCCTTGTTCGGGAAATATTGGTAGAGCGATCCGACGCTGACCCCGGCCCGTTCCGCTACCCGCGCCGTCGTGAATCGCTGTACGCCTTCTTTCTCCAGAACCTGAATGGCAGCGTCGAGGATCGTGGCGACGAGCTCGGCCGAGCGTTCCTGCTTCGGGCTCTTTCGTAAGGAGATATCTGGGTTTTGAGGATCGGTCATGAAGCGCGGCCAGAATGCGAATAGGAACGGCGACGAATTCATCATATTCTCGGTCTGGTCTGGCGGACAAGGTCATGGAAAAGAGAGATGCGGAATCCGGTTTGGGCCCGCATCCGCGTTCCGGCCGCTATCTCAGGCTGGGTTCATTGCCGCGAAGATGGCGTCGTAGTAGCCGTCTCGCTCCGCCCATCGCCTGGCGAAGTCGCGCTCCAGCAACACCTCGCCTCTAGGGTGATCTCCCGCCTCCAGCAGGCGCATCACCTCCCCAACGTAGTCGTCGAGAGGCATGGCCCGCGGGTCGGACATCTGCTGGCTGCCCGTAAGCTCGGTCTGCACGTAAGGAGGCGAGAGCTCCAGCACCTCGACGGGGACGTCGCGAAGCTGGTGGCGCACCGAGGTCAACCAAGAGTGCAGAAACGCTTTGCTGGCACAGTAGGTCGGGAAATCGGCGCGCGGCACGAAGGCGAGTGCCGAACTGGTCGCCATGATCGTTGCGTTCGGCTGCCCTTTCAGCATCGGCAGGAAGGCGGCTGTCGTCCGCAGCACGCCCAGGATATTCGTCTCGACGATCGTTTCGGCCTCGGAGAGTCCCCAACCGCCCGCCGTGAGGTTCTCGGGCCGCGAGACGCCGGCATTGGCGATAAGCACGTTGAGATCCGGAAAATCTGCGCGAACTTTGGATGCGGCGGCGGCCAAGGCCGTGGGATCGTCGACGTCGAGTTCCATGCCGATCAGCCCGGGGCGATCCGCCGTGATTACGTCGAGCATGTTTTGCCGGCGCCCGGCGATGATGACGCGGTTACCGTTGTCATGGAACGCTTCAGCAAGCGCGCGGCCGATGCCGCTGGTGCCGCCGGTGATGAAAATCGTGTTGCCGGTAATCTTCATGTCGTCTGCTACTCCCACAGGGTTCGGTCATTGAAAGACCACGGCATCCTGGGGACCTCGCCAAGAACAAGTCTGGTTGGACCGCAATCAACCCGATGGCGCGGAGCCTGTCGGACTATGCGGTTCGAACCGAAAAGCGACTGCTGAGGAGAGGTAGCGTACCGTGGCATCTTTCGGTCGAGTTCTCCCTGCTGGGGTCCCCTCGACAAAGGATGCGTTGGATAACGGTAACGCCTACGACAGTGCGATTTCATCGACTGCGCCTGACGAATATTTCGCTTGGCCTGCCCCTGTCAAGTTGCGCCAGCGCCGCCGGTACGAAGCTTTTTCGGGCTCAAAATCTGAATAAGGTCAGCCAAAATCGCCGAAGGAACGCGCCGATAGAACGCCGGAATAAGAAAATAGAGCGATTTTACAGGGGCGTAAGGGCGATGTGCGGTCGGGGCGGCGAATGCGAATAGAAAATGCGAGTGATGATTCGTATTTTTCCCGGAGCGACACATTCGCATCGGATTGGAAAAATCAATGACGACACTCACGACCGAGCCCGTCGCATCGCTGCTCGACAGGCTATTCCAGCAGGCGGATGCAGCAACCAGCCCGGCCATAGCGGAGATTTCACCGCAGGAGAGAATTCGGATGCTGCAAAGCAAGACCGAGTATCTCGATCTCTACGGGCGCCTCAAAGCGCTCTGGCTCCCCGTTTCTCCGGAAACCGGAAAGTTGCTTTATATGTTGGCGCGCCTGTCACGCGCCAAATCTATCGTCGAATTCGGCACGTCGTTCGGCATTTCCACGGTCCACCTGGCCTCCGCGCTCAGGGACAATGGCGGCGGCCGCCTGATCACCAGTGAGTTCGAGCCGTCGAAGATCGAGCGCGCACGCGAGCACATCACGGCGGCGGGCTTGATCGATCTGGTCGAAATACGCGCTGGAGACGCCCTGGACACATTGAGCACGGATCTTCCCGAGATTGTCGATTTTCTCCTGCTCGACGGTGCCAAAGGCCTCTATGGCGACATCCTCGACCGGGTCGAAAGCCGGCTCAGGCCGGGCGCAATCGTGGTGGCCGACAATGTCGATATGAGTCCCGAATACGCCGCCCGCGTGCGCTCGCCGGCAGGCAACTACATGTCCTTGTCGTTCGACAAGGACGTCGAGCTCTCCATCAAGCTGACCTAAAGCGTTTCCAGGCGAAGTGGAAACCGGTTCGCCGTCCGGAAGCGCGGCAAAACGACAACTTGGAGCGTTCGGCGATTCCGCGAACCGCAGAACGATCCAAGCGTCGCTGCCGGCGCCTTTGCGGCGCAAACCCGCACGTGCGCCGGCACGGAACGCATGCTTCGCCCGCCCCATTCGAGGATCGTCCTCATGTCCAATCGAGCACAACGCGAAACGCTTCGAGCCCGCCCAAGCGGGCTTGCCGAGAAGATATCGGATAGGCCGCTGCAATCCGCACTTGTTGCGCTTGTCGGCGGCCTCGTCACGCTCGGATGTGCGCCCGTCGATGCACAGCAAGAGAGCGCCACGTTCGCCGAACCCATCTCCACCGCCGACGCCGCACAAGCATCGTATCAGCGCATCCTCGACGCGGCGTTGAACCTGATGGACACGCTGTCTCCCGCTCAACGGGAGGCGCTGGTGCTCGACTATAATTTTGCCAATGCCACGCGGTGGCACACCTATCCCGACGCGACGTTGGGCAGGCGGCGCAATCGTTTGGGACTGCAACTGGACGGCCTGTCGGAGGAGCAATGGAATGCGGTGTACGCTCTGCTCGACGCCGCCCTGGGGAGTGCGCCCAACGAAGGCGCGGACGAGGTGCGTCAGCACCTGAGCGTCGACGACTACCTGCGGCGCGGCGGCACCCGGCGCGATTATGGCCGGGGTGAATTCAAGCTCGCCTTCCTGGGAATGCCGTCGCCGACGGGGCTTTGGGAACTGCAGTTCGGGGGCCATCATCTGGCTGTCGCCAACACCTATCGCGATGGCCTTTTGATTGGCGCGACGCCGTCCTTCCGGGGCATGGAGCCGCTGACCCCGATCGATCATGACGGGCGGTCCATCGCGCCTCAGCTTCAAGAACACGAAGCGTTCGTGGCGGTGTTGGCGTCTCTAACCGACGATCAGCTCCGCCGGGCTCGTCTGCCTCGACGCGGAACCCTGATGATGGCGAGGCGCAACTGGGATTTCCCGGAACGGCCTCAGGGCCTTCCCGTTGCAGAACTCAATCAGGAACAGCGTGCGCTGGTGGTGGCCGCGATGGCGACTTTCGTCGGCGATGCCGACGATGTCACGGCGGCGGCATTCATGGACAAATATCGCAACGAGTTCGACCAAACCTATCTCGGCTTTTCCGGCTCGCCAGCGCTCTCAAATACCGGGGATTATGTGCGGATAGACGGGCCGTCGGTCTGGATCGAGCTGGATATGGATCCGCCCTTCAGCACCCACCAGCCGCATCCCCATGCCCTCTGGCGCGACAAGCAGGCCGATTACGGCGGCAATCGGCGGTGACAGCGTCGGCGGGTTCACATCAAAGGGGGCACTGAATCGGCGCCGATCGCCCGCGCTCGCGCGGCTTTGACACTATGAGAATCCAAATTCGCCTCACCAGCGTTCATAATTCTTAACAAAAGAACATCCGATGGCCTGAATATGGGCCCGTGTTCGGTATCTATGTCGGCGCCTGGTGCATCTAGCGAACCCTCATGATCAGTCAAAACGTGCAAAGCGGCGGCGGGGCGCGGATCCTCGTCGTCGAAGACGATCCCGAAATCGGAAGTATGCTGGTCGAGGCGTTGGCCAGCGCCGGCATGCAGCCGGATCTCGCGCGGTCGGGCGTCGAGATGGACGCCCGGATGGGGCTTCGTGAATTCGACCTCATCATCCTAGACGTCATGCTTCCCGGCGAGGACGGGCTCAGCATCTGCCGGCGTCTCCGGGCGCACTTGACTGTTCCCATCATCCTGTTGACCGCACTTGGCGAAGAGGTCGACCGGATCGTCGGGATCGAGATCGGAGCGGACGACTACATCACCAAGCCGTTCAGCACGCGCGAGACGGTGGCGCGGGTAAGGGGACTCCTGCGCCGGGCATCCTATGGAACGTCCGGTGCCGACCGGCGGACCGCGCTCAGGTTCGACGGATGGCGGATCGATCCGGTGCGCCGGCTGGTGTTCGATCCCGCGTCGACGCGGATTGCCATGACCTCGGCGGAGTTCGATCTTCTCTATGTCTTCTGCCAGAACCCGGGCCGGATCCTCAGCCGCGAAGAGCTTCTGAGGCACACCCATGCCGGCCTGGCGGGACCGATCGAACGCAGTATCGATGTGCACATCAGCCGTATTCGGCAGAAGATCGAGGCCAATCCGCGCGAGCCGGTCTTTCTGAAGACGGTGCGCCTCGGCGGGTATCTGTTCACCGCGATCGTCGAGCCCGCCTGAGATCACGCCGTTGACGACTGATGGGCGCGAGCAGGGGTGAGCCCCCGCCAGTCGCGATTCTCCTGGAAACTCTTTGCCGTTTCAGGTGCTGGAGCGCTCGCATTTGCGCATCCGCCATGTAGCCTTTTTTGCGCCCCGCCTTAGAAACATTTCGTAACATCACTTAGCCCTGGGACCGATGCCTCGCGGGTACTCCGGATGGAAAAGGCAGCCGATGCGGCTGTCTCGGCGATCGCCATCGATTCCGGAGTACTCAATGATTTTGTCGTTCAACACGGCCATCCGCGGCGCGGGGTCAGCGGGCATGCTGACCGCAGCTTTGCTCGCTGCGCCTTCGGCGTCTGCGGCCGATCTGGTCCCCGATCCGCTGCCCTACGACGTGGACGAACAGGCCGCGGAATTGTCGCGCCTCCAACGCGTCACGGAGCAACTCCATCGGTGGCAGACGGTCATCGGCGGCGGCGCCAAGGTCAGCCCGGAATATGAAGGCAGCGACGAGTTCAAGATCAGTCCCATCCCCTATGTCTCGATGACGTTCGCCGACCGCGTGACGGTCAATTCGGCGGGCATTTCCGCGAAGGTTTTGGAGGGTGGGCCGTTCACCCTCTCCGCCACTCTGGGCTACGAGGATGGGCTCGAAGAAGACGCCGGCGACGAACTGGTGGGACTCGGCGATGTCGATTTCGGTGCGACCGTGGGCGGCCGGATCGAGGCCGCGTTCGGGGCCTTTACGGCCTATGCCGAAGTCGACAAGACGCTCGGCGGCAGCGAGGGCCTGCTCGGGGTTGCCGGCCTCGATCTCGGTTTCGCGGTCACCCGGTGGTTGCGGCTCGGTGCCGGCGCATCTGCGACGTTCGCCGACGAAAACCACATGGAGGCCTATTTCGGCGTGGATCCGGGGCAAGCAGCCCGCTCGGGCTACTCCGTCTATACGCCAGGGGCTGGCATCAAGCGGGTCGACCTGACGGCGACGGCGACGGTCGCGATGACGGAGAACTGGTTCCTGCGCGGAGAGGCCGATTTCGGCTTCCTTCTCGGTGACGCTGCCGACAGTCCGATCGTTCAGGACACTTTCCAACCCTCTGTCATGTTGGTGCTGGGCTACCGGTTCTGACGGCTGCTCTCTGCATCGTCTTTTGGGCGGTGCTGCGGCCCCGTCGCACCTCATTTGGGATGCCGTCTCATGCTGTCGCTTAAAACTGCCCTCCGGCTTGCTGCCCTTCCGACTACGGTGGTCGTGGGTGCGATGGCTTTTGCTCTGTTGCCGGGGCCCGCAAGCCCGTCCGCCGACCCTGTCGCAACGCCCAGCCTTCCGGCGATCAGCGTCGTGCAGGCGGGGGCCGGCGAGATCGCCGATCGCGTGCGTGTCACCGGTTCGCTCGTCGCGCAGCGCCTCAGCGTCGTTCGGGCCGAGCTCGACGGGGCGCGGGTAACCGAGCTTGCCGTGGAGGTCGGCGATGTCGTGGAGAAAGGCGATCTGCTTGCGCGTCTCGACGACACGATGATCGAGATCGAACGACAGCGGAACGCGGCGCAGCTCGGCCGTGCGGACGCCGCCATCGATCAGGCGCGAAGTGCCATCGAGGACGCCGATGCCGCCCATGAGCGCGCCGCCTCGGCACTCCAGCGGGCCCGCAGCCTGAGCACGAAAGGCGTGGTGTCCGATGCGACGCTGGAAGATAAACTCTATGACGAGCGCAGCACGGCATCCTCGCTAGAAGCCGCGCGGCACGGCCTTCGTCTCGCCCGGGCGGATCGCGACATCTTGCTTGGGGACCGGCACGATATCGAAACCCGATTGGCGCGCACGACAGTGAGCGCCCCGGTCGGCGGGCTCGTCCTCCAGCGCAAGGTGGAGGTCGGTTCGCTTGCTGCCCAAAGCGGCTCCGACCTGTTCGTGATCGCGGAAAACGGGACCATCGAGCTGGAAGGCCGCGTTCCTCAAGCCGACTTGGCCAGGATCCGTCGGGGCGCATCCGCCGAAATCCGCGTTCCCGGTTACTCCGAGGCGTTTTCCGGAACGCTGAGGCTCGTCGAGCCCCAGCTTACGGCGGAGGGGCGAATGGGCGTTGTCCGGATCGCCCTGAGAACCGATCTGCGGCTTCCCGTCGGCGCCTTCGCGCGCGGCGACGTGGTGGTTGGTAACCGCACCGCCGTCCTCCTTCCGTCTTCTGCGATTGTGGAGCTGGACGGCCGCTCGCAGGTGTTCGTCGTGGAGGATGACGTGGTTCGCCCGCGCGCGGTCGAAACCGGGCTGCGCTCCGGCGGGATCGTCGAGATCGTCTCTGGCGTCGGCGCCGGAGAGAGCGTCGTTCTGAAGTCGGGCCGTTTTCTGAACGCCGGCGATCGGATCGAGCCGATCGTCACCGACTACGACGCGCTGTCGTCCGGAGTGATTTCGGTCGCTTCGGAGGAGCGGCCATGAACCGGAACATTTCCGCCTGGGCGATCCGCAACCCGATGCCCTGCGCGCTCCTGTTCATTGTCTTGACGGGGCTCGGGTTGGCGAGTTTCCGGACGCTGCCGATCACCTATTTCCCGGTCATCGACGTGCCGGAGGTGAAGATTACCGTCGAGGATGCCGGCGTGGCGCCCACTCAGATGGAGACGGACGTCACGAAACCGGTGGAAGACGCCGTCGCCTCCCTCACAGGCGTCAAGGAGATCAAATCATCGGTGGTGGAGGGGGAGTCCCAGACGTCGGTCGAGTTCGAGCTTGGCGTCCCGGTCGATCGTGCCGTCGCTGACGTCAAGGACGCCATTGCCAGGATTCGCTCGGATCTGCCGGCAAGCATTGACGAGCCGATCGCCGAAAGGGTCGAGGCGGGGGCTCAGGCCGTCGTTTCCTACGCCATTGCTGTCAGAGGGATGACGCCAGCCGAGCTCTCCTGGTTCGTCGATGATACGGTCATCCGCGAACTGCAGGGCCTTGCCGGCATCGGGCGCATCGAAAGGGTCGGGGGCGCCGACCGCGAGATCCAGATTCGCCTTCATCCGGATCGGCTCGACAGCTTTGCAGTCACAGCCGCCGCGGTGACGGAGCAGCTTCGCGCGACCCAGCTCGATGCGCCGGCCGGGCGCAGCCTCGCCGACGGCCGCGACAGGGCGATCTCCGCGCTTGCCACCAGCACAACTCTTCATGAACTTGCCGCGACGCCCATCCATCTGAATGGTCTGCCGCCGCTGACTTTGGCTGATCTGGGCACCGTGCGGGACTCTGCGGAGGAGCCGACGGATTTCGCTCTTCTGAACGGGGCGGAGAGCGTGAGCATTTCCGTCTATCCGGCCAGGGGGGCAAGCGACGTGACGCTTGCTGCCGGAGTGGACCGCGTCCTCACCGCACTTGCGGCCGATCATCCGGACCTCACATTCGAGCGCGTCGACGCCAGCGTGGATTTCACGTTGGGCAACTACGATTCCGCCATGCACACGCTCCTGGAGGGGGCCGTGCTGACGATCCTGGTCGTCTTCCTCTTCCTTAGGGATTGGCGGGCGACGCTGATCGCGGCCATTGCACTGCCACTGGCGGCAATCCCGACCTTCTGGGTGATCGACCTGCTCGGCTTCTCCCTCAACATGCTGAGCCTTCTCGCGATCACGTTAGTCACCGGCATTCTCGTCGACGATGCGATCGTGGAAATCGAGAACATCGTGCGCCATGGCCAGATGGGCAAAGCGCCGTATGCCGCGGCCATGGATGCCTCCGATGAAATCGGCCTCGCCGTCATCGCCATCTCCGCAACGATCATCGCCGTTTTCTTGCCCGTTGGCCTGATGGGCGGGGAGATCGGCCAATATTTTCGCCAGTTCGGATTGACCGTCGCGATTGCCGTCTTCTTCTCGCTCCTCGTCGCGCGGTTGGCGACGCCGGTGCTTGCGGCCTACTTCATGCGGGCTCATCGGCAAGGCGTCGTTGGCCCATCGGCCCTTCGACATTCCTACATGCGGCTTGTCAGGGTCTGCGTTCGGTGGCGGTGGATGGTGCTTGCGACGGCGGCGGCGCTTTTCGCCGTCTCGCTCGGCTTTGCCGCGAAGCTGCCGACCGAGTTCCTGCCCGGCGAGGACACCGGCCGTCTGGCCGTTTCCGTCGAGCTGCCCCCCGGTTCGCCGCTGGAGGAAACCAAGCGCGCAGCGGTGGACATCTCCTCGCGGCTTGAATGGGTTCCTCAGATCAGGACCGTCTATGTTCAAGGCGGTGCGGATGCCACGGGCACGCGCGGTTCGCAGCGGATGGCAATCGTCATCGATGTCGGCCCGTCCGGAGAACGGGACCGCCCGCTCGCGGAAATCACCGGCGAGGTGGAGCAGATCCTGTCCTCCGTTCCCGACATCCGTTTCGAGACCGTCAACGATCGCGGCCGGCGGGATGTGTCCTTTTCGGTGCTCGGCCGTGACGGCGCAGCGGTTCAGGCTGCGGCGGGCGAGATCGTCGCAGCGCTGGAGCGATCGCCGATGGCCGTGAACCCGACCTCCGGCGCCTTGGCCGAGCGTCCGACCATCGCCATCCGCGTCGATGCGGAGCGGGCTGCCGACGCCGGCGTCTCGTCGTGGGTGATCGGCGAGACCCTCCGTGTCTCCACCGTCGGGGCCTCCGATTCCGATCTTCCGGGTTTTGTAGATGCGGCGCGGCGCGTGCCCATTCGCCTGATGCTTGTGCAGAGTGAACGGGACGATCTGGCAACGCTCGCGGCCCTGAAGATCCCGGCGAGCGGCGGCGGCACCGTTCCCCTTTCGCAGGTCGCCGATATCGCGTTCTCCTCCGACGTTGCCACGATCCGACGCATGGACCGCAATCGCAGCATCGAAATCGGTTTCGACGTCCCGTCCGGCGTTACGGCCGGGCAGGGCCTCGATGCGGTGTTCGCCCTGGACGCGGTTCGCACGTTGCCGGATGGGACCCGAGTGCAGGTGACGGGCGATTCCGACAACGAGGGGGAGGTTTTCGCCGCCTTCGGAACCGCGATGGCCGCCGGCGCCACGCTGGTGATGATCGTCCTGATCCTGCTCTTCGGAGGGCCTTTAACGCCGATGACGATCCTCGCCACCCTGCCGCTTTCGGTGGGGGGCGTCGTCGCGGCTTTGTCCCTGACCGGCATTGCCGTTTCGCTTCCCGTCGTGATCGGCATCTTGATGCTGATGGGGATCGTCACCAAAAACGCCATCATGCTCGTGGATTTCGCAATCGAGCGCGAGGCTGCTGGACTGCCGCGCCGCGAGGCGGTGGTCGAGGCGGCCTCAGAACGGGTGAGGCCGATCCTGATGACGACGCTGGCGATGATTGCGGGCATGGTGCCGGCGGCGATCGGAACGGGAGAGGGCAGCGGGTTTCGGGCGCCGATGGCGATCACGGTCATCGGTGGGCTGTTCGTCTCGACCGGCCTGTCGCTGGTCGTCGTTCCGGCGCTGCACACCGTGATGGCCGATCTCTCGACATTCTGCGCGGTCCGCTTTCGCCGGGTGCTGGAAACGGCCGGTACTGCGCCGGAACAGGGGAGAACGCCGGAGGGATGAAACGCTTTCGAGCTCTGCTCGAGCGGCTGCTGCCTCGGAGCGCGCTCGGCCAAATCACGATCATCATCGTTGTGTCTGTCGTCGTGGTGATCGTGGCCGGGCGCGGCTTCGAGGCGGTTCGAAAAAGCGCGGTGTTCAATCTCGGCGACGCCGACAGCCTGACTGAACGGGTCGAGGATTTCGTCAAGCTGATGCGCAAGGCTCCCGACGACCGTCGGGCGGAGCTGGTGGCCTGGGCCAATGAGCTGAACCTGAAGCTGGAGCTTCTCGAGGCGGCCGATGTCGCAGCGCTAGAAGCCCGGGGGAGGCCACCCGGTGCCTTTCGTCGCCTCCTCCACGATCTGTTTCCGCCGGATCAGCCGTTGCCGCCCGAAAGCGACCTCCTGTCCGTCGATGGCAAATGGGTGCTGGTCGTGCCGGTCGACAATCAGACGAGCCTCCTGGTCAACGATTTCCCCAATCAGGTCGTCACCAACGACGTCGCCGGCCCGATCAGCTACTACGTCCTTGCCCTCGTCGTCCTTCTGGTGCTGTTGAGGACCTATTCGCGACAGGCCTTCTTGGGCCCTCTTGCCCGTCTCTCTGAGGAAGCGAAGCGAGCCAACGGCTTGGAAGGTCTTCGCTTCCACGTCGACCGCGGCTCGCTTGAGGTCCAGGCGCTCACTCAGTCGCTCAATGAGATGCAGGACAGGGTGCGCGATCTCGTTCGCGCGCGCACACGCATGCTGCGCAGCGTCAGCCATGACCTTCGGACTCCGCTGACACGGCTTCGCCAAAGGGCCGAACGCATGGAGGACGGCGAGCTTCGGCAGAAGATGCTGTCCGATATCCAGCATATCGACGCGCTCGTGGAGGAAACCCTCGACTATATGCGCATCGACGTATCCGGAGAGAGCAAGGAGCGGATCGACGTCGCAAGCCTCCTGCAAACGATCCAGGCGGACTTCGCCGACATGGGCGCAAATGTCGTCTACGAGGGATCGGATCATCTCGTCGCCCTGGCAAAGCCCAATGCCCTGGTGCGGGCGATCACCAATCTTTGCGACAACGGCCTCAGATATGGTCACGTCGTCAAGATCGCTCTATCCGGCGACGATCAATGGATTTCCATTGCCGTCTCCGACGACGGACCGGGTATTCCCGAAGAGATGCGGTCCCATGTCGTGAAGCCGTTTTTTAAGCTGGATGCGCCTTGTGTCAGCGACGAGCGCGACGCCGATGGGCCGAAAAGTGCGGGGCTGGGGCTCGGCCTTTCCATCGTCTCGGAGATCGTCGCGGCTCACGAGGGTACGCTTCATCTCGGCGACAGCGAGGCCGGGGGCCTTCTCGTTCTGATCAAACTCCCCGGACTCGATGGATAGTCTGGCCTTCCTCCCGAATCACTCTCCATTGGTGCGTATAAATCTTTTCGGTTCCTGCTTCAGGATGAAGAGCGTGACGCATAACCTCGTGCGCAACGGCAGAGTCACTGGTCCGAAAGGGTGTCTGAAGCGTGCGGATCCTTCTTGTCGAGGATGACGAGCTCGTGGGGGATGCGGTGCGCACTGCCCTTACGCGCAACGAGTACCGCGTGGAATGGGTGCGTCGAGGCGACGATGCGGCCGATGCGCTGCTTGCCAACCGTTTCGACCTCGTGATTCTTGAGTTGGGCCTACCTGGTCGCGATGGACTTGATGTGCTGACCGGGCGCGTCTGCGCAAAGATCAGACACCCGTCATCGCTCTGACCGCGCGTGATGCCGTGACGGACCGGATCGCGGGGCTTGAGGCAGGTGCCGACGACTATCTCATCAAACCATTCGAGTTCGCTTCGCGCAGCGTGAGGGAATATACCGATCGAAGCCGTCAGTATCCGGTTGTCCTGCAGGCACGTGACGATGGCCGGGACAATGTCGAAGATCTTTCCGAAATCTTCGTGCGCGCCGACGATGGAGGGCTCGTTCCTCTCTCCGGCTTCGTGACGGTCGGCGAAGAGGCGAGCCCCCCGGCGCTCAACCGGTTCGATCGCATCCCATCGGTCGAAATCGGTGCCGATCTGGCCGAGGGGACCGGCATGGGCGAGGCCATTGCCTTTGTGCGGGAGGCGGCTGCGGAGTTGCCGGCCGGTGCCACTCTCGCCTTCGACGGGGAGGCGGCAACTTTCATCGAAACCTCCAGTGGAACGCAAACGACGTTCATTCTTGCGCTCCTGATTGTTTTTCTCGTTCTTGCGGCACAATTTGAGAGCTTCGTGCACCCGTTCGTGATCCTGGTCACGGTGCCATTGGCCCTGACGGGCGCATTCGGGACCGTTCCGCTCGTCGCCGCCTCAGGGGCCGGTGCGGCCAGCCGGATCGCCATCGGCCTGGTGATCTGCGGCGGGTTCGCCTTCGCCTCGGTGTTGACGCTGTTCGTCACGCCCGTCGTCTACGAGCTTCTGGCGCGGCCATTCGCATCGCGCGGCGAGCGGAGTGTGGGCACCGGTCCAGCCGCAGTGGGCGCCACAGGAGGCGATTAGGGCCTTTTCTGCTCAGATAGAATTATCCGAGCGACGAGCAAAGGCTCCGAATCCAATAGTTAAGCTGGTCCTTTTCGTTCAAGCCGGGTCAACTTGAACGGGACTGAACACCACCTTGGTCGCAGTAGGTCGTGTGTCGGCAAGTGCGCCTGACCTCATCGGAGTCGACATGACGAAGCTGCGCTTCGATCGCACCGGCCTGGCGTGCGTGTCCGGTGAAACGGGGCGCGCTGTCTTCGTCTATTCTGCCGATCTGACATCGGAGGCGAATTGCCGGCTGTTGCGACGACACATTCGATTGAAAAACCTCTCCCGCTGTGCTCCCTAACTCTCTCCAAGCGGCGATCAATCAAGAGGTTTTCGTTGTCTCTCCCGATCACCGAAGACGACTTCGTGCGCTCCCTAGCCGACGCGATAAGATTTATCTCCGTCTACCATCCGCCGGACTATATCCAGCATCTTGCGCAAGCCTATGAGCGCGAGAAGAGCGAAGCAGCGAAGGCGGCGATGGCGCAGATCCTGGCCAATTCGCGCATGGCGGCGGTGGGAAAGCGGCCGATGTGCCAGGACACCGGCACCGTCAACGTCTTCGTCGAGGTTGGGATGCAGGCGCGGTTCGCCACGCAGCGGCCGTTGGAGGAGATGGTGAATGAGGCGGTGGCCATTGCCTACACCGATCCTGCCAATCCGTTGCGCGCTTCCATGGTCGACGACCCGCTGTTTGAGCGCCGCAATACGAAGACGAACGCCCCGGCTGTAACCCATGTTCGCCTCGTCGCCGGCGACATGGTCAAGGTGAAGGTGGCGGCCAAGGGCGGCGGCTCGGAGAACAAGGCCCGCTTTGCCGCGCTCAACCCTGGTGCGTCGGTGACCGATTGGGTGCTCCAAACCGTGGAGGGGCTGGGTGCGGGTTGGTGTCCGCCGGGGCTGATCGGCCTTGGGATTGGCGGCACGGCGGAGAAGGCCATGCTGATGGCCAAAGAGTCGCTGATGGCCCCGATCGATATGACCGAGCTTTTGGCGCGCGGTCCGAGCTCGCCGCTCGAGGAAATGCGCATTGAGCTCTACGACAAGATCAATGCCTTGGGCATCGGCGCTCAGGGTCTCGGCGGGCTGACCACGGTTCTCGACGTCAAGATTGCGACCTATCCGGTCCATGCTGCGTCCAAGCCGGTCGGCCTGATCCCGCAATGCGCCGCCGACCGCCATCTCGACTTCACGCTCGACGGATCCGGTCCGGCCGTTTTCGAGGTTCCCGCGATCGATGGGTGGCCCGACATTGCCTGGGCGCCGGAGGCGGAGGGGTTGCGCCGGGTCGATCTCGACACGCTCACGCGCGAAGATGTGGCGAGTTGGCGGGCGGGCGAGACGCTGCTTCTGTCCGGCCGGCTTTTGACCGGCCGCGATGCCGCCCACAAGCGCATGGTGGCGATGATCGAGCGTGGCGAGGAGCTGCCCGTCGATCTGCGGGACCGCGCGATCTACTATGTCGGCCCGGTCGATCCCGTGGGCGACGAAGTGGTCGGCCCGGCCGGCCCGACGACGTCGACCCGTATGGATCCCTTCACCGAAACGATGCTGGACGCGACCGGCTTGCTTGTGATGGTTGGCAAGGCGGAGCGCGGGAAGGCGGCGATCGAGGCGATCAAACGCCACGGCGCGGCCTATTTGATCGCGGTCGGAGGCGCAGCCTATCTCGTCTCCAAGGCGATCCGCAGCGCGCGTCTGCTCGCCTTCGAGGATCTTGGCATGGAAGCCATCCGCGAGTTCGTTGTGGAGGACATGCCCGTCATCGTGGCGGTCGATTCCGATGGTACATCGATCCACAGCCTGGGGCCGTCCCAGTGGCGACGCCCGGAGATCGGCGTTCCAGCGAAGGCTGGCTGATCGACACAGCGAAAGCGAAGAGGAATCGCTCTACGCGTCGTCCAGCATCAGTCCTAGGAGCGGGGCATGCTGCTGAGCGCCATAGACGTCGGTTTCGCCGATCGCGCCGGACACGAGCGGGCGCTTGATCGTCACTTTGATGGCATTAGCGGGCTCGAACGGAACGATCCCGAGGATGTCCTCCTCGGCAATGCCATAGAGCCGAGCCATCAGCGGACGATTGAAAAGCTCCGAGCGCACGGCTTTCTCAAACCATGCCCGCTCTTTGAAGATGACGTCGAGGGTGAGCTCGTAAGGTCCGGCATTCTTGGAGCGGATCACGCTGGCAACTTCCGTCAGAGGAATCACGATGCCTCCTCCAGATTGGACATCTCGAATGGAAACGCGCGCGCCGGATCTTGAAGGCGCAGCAGATGGTAGAGGCTGAAACCGTACACGATCCCGGCCTTGAAATCGGACGGGGAGTAGGGAAAGGCCAGGTTGCCGGCCGTGGAGATCCGTCCCGGATAGCCGAAATGCAGCATGGTCGAGCGCGCGAAGGAGCAGATCATGTCGGCCCTTTCCTGAGTCTCAGACACCGCTTCGATGACGATCCCGACCTCATGCGCCGATTGGGCGCGTTCGGGCTCGAGTGCTCCCATCACGCCGTCGCGTCCGTAGACGCGGAACAGAAGCTCGGCGTTGCCGGTCTCGACCTCGGTGAAATTGTCGGAGACCCTGGCGCGAACACCCGCGATAATGGTGTCGAGGTTCGCGATAAAGTCGGGCGAGCGACTGCCGGCAATGGAGACGGTCCGGAAACCGAGCGGTCGCGCCCCTTCGATCTTAACAAAGTAATCCGAGGTCGGCTCGAAGCGGCTGCCGGCCACGCGGACGCGACCTCCGTCGAGCTGCTCGAACGTTGTGGCGGTGAGATCGAGTACGCCGCCAGGTCCCGGCAAGCGATAGGGATCCGACTTCTCATAGAGCGTATGGGCGGCAACGGAGGCGACGGTGCAGGTCCGATCCGGCGACAGGGTCTCCAGCACGAAGCCGTCTTCGTCGAGCGTGGCTAGCATGCAATCCGATCCGCTTCCCGGCACGGCGGCTATCGCCGCGCATTCCAGGATTTTGCCGGCGTGCAGCGCCAGACCGCGTGGGTAGCCGCGCAGGATCGGTAGGGCGGCAAAGACTGCCGGGTCGTAACAGCGCCCCGCGATGACGACGTCCGCGCCTGCTTCCAGCGCGGCGATCAACGGCTCCTCGCCCATCTGCGCGACCATGTTGGTGGAGGCCTGAACATCGGCCGCCGTCGCTTGTTCGCCCGGCGGCAGGGGCTGGAGGTCGCCGCGCTGGAGGGCCGCGGCAAGGCCCGGCTTCTCGATGTCCGAGGCGATTACGGCAAGACGTCCGGAGAGCCCGTCTTCGCGCGCGATTTCACGGACGATATCAACGCACCAGTCCAGATGCGGCCTGGCGCCGGCACCCCCGGCCGTCCCGACCAGGATCGGGATCCCGCGTGCGCGCCCGGCCACAAGCATGTAGCGCAGATCACGCTTCACCGCGGTGCGGTCCGTGAACGACACGCCGGCGCCGAGATAGTAGGGACCGGGGTCGGTCGATCCGGCATCCACGGCGATGACGTCGGGATTCTTTTCCAGGCCGGCCTCGAAGGACGCCTTCGGGAAGCCATATCCGAGAATGGCGGTCGGTGAGAGAATGCGTAGGGGTGGGAGAGACGTCACCGGGGCCTCGCAAAACGGTGGCTTGGGTTAGATCCGGTCCGAGATTCCGAGAAAAGCGGAATGGCGCCAAGGGGCTTTGTGGGTGGAACTTCAGCCGTCCGACAGCGCGCTCACCAGAAAGCGCACCAGCGCTTCCATGCGCTCCGCACGGCTTGCCGTCGAGATTTCGCCGCCGGACAAGACTTCGATGCGTTCGAACGAGGTGTCTTCGGCACTGGAAATCATAATTGTATTCACCATGAACTGGTAATGCCAGAAGATGTCCTTTGGGCAGAGCGACGGGCAAACCTTCTTCAGCTCTGCGATATATTCGTGCGCAAAGGGATTGTTGTAAGTGTCGGTAATCCGCTGCGTGCCTTCTGTCGGGTGCAGCCGGTGCCTGAGGAAGAAGCGCGCGAGTAAGCGCCCACTGACCTCGTTGCCCTCTCCGAGATAGGGATGCACGAAGATCCGGACCAAAGCCTCCAGATGGGAGCGGCGGTCTTCGATCTCCTCGCCCAGCTCGGCGATCTTCTGGCGACGGTAGGCGCACGCCTCCTGGGTGAGCCGTTCGAACACGGCATCGGTCAACGCCTCTTTCGAGCCGAAATAGTAGTTGACCGCGGCAACGTTCACGCCGGCGCGCGAGGTCAACTGGCGCAGCGAGACATTTTCGTGACCGAACTCCGCAAACAGCTCCTCGGCGGCCTTCATGAGGCGGGACACCGTTTCGTTGTTCATATCGTTGCGCCGTTGGACGTTCATCTATCGATTATCCTCGTGACCGCTCAAAGCCGCATTCATCGCATCAGATCCGGAAGCACCGTGACCAGTTTGGGAAACAGGGTCAGTAAAAGCAGAAGGACGACGCTTGAGGCAACGAAGGGGGTGACGCCAACAAACATCGTGCGCAGCGGCACTTCCGGAATCAGCCCGCGCATGATGAAGACGTTCAAGCCGATGGGTGGCGTGATCAGGCTGATCTCGATCGCCACAATGACCAGAATGCCGAACCAGACGGGATCGAAACCGAGAGCGACCGCAATCGGAAAGAACAAGGGTACCGTCAGAAACATCATCGAAATGCTTTCGATGAAGCATCCGAGCAGAAGATAGATTGCGAAGATGAGCAACATCGTTCCGGTCGCGCCCAGGTCGAGCGAGACCACGAACGACGCCAACGCGGACGTAAAGCCAGAGACTTCGAGAAACGCGCTCAAATAGATCGCGCCGAACAGAATGATGAAAATCATCGCCGTCGTTCGGCAGGCTTCCTGTGCGATCGTGACGAACTCCTTGAAGGTGAGTCCACCCTTGAAGATCGCGAACAGGAGCGCGCCGGCGACGCCGACCGCGCCCCCTTCCGTCGGAGTGAAAATGCCGAAGTAGATCCCGCCCATCATCACCAGGAAGAGGACCACGATCCCCCAGACATTTGCGACCGTGCGCCACCGGTGCTCCCAACGGACGCGCGGGGCCTTGGGGGCGGCATCCGGATAAAGGCGGCCCATGACCCAGATGGCCAAGAAATGGCAGAGCACGGCGATTGCGCCGGGGATGAAGCCGGCAGCGAATAGGCTCACGATGTTGGTTTCCGTGAGCACGCCATAGAGGATCATGATGGTGCTCGGCGGGATGAGAATGCCGAGCGTGCCGCCGACCGCCACGGCGCCGGTCGCGATCTCGTTGCCGTAGTTGCGTTCCCGCATCGCGGGATAGGCGACCCTAACCATGGTGGCCGTGGTTGCCGCGCTCGATCCGCACACGGCACTGAAACCGCCGCTCGCCGTGACGGTGGCGTAGGCAAGTCCACCTCGCCGATGTCCGAGAAAGGCGGCCGCCGCCTCGAAAAGATCATGGGATAGGCGCGAACGCGCAATCAGTGTTCCCATGAGGATGAACATCGGAAGGACCGAAAAGCTGAAATTCGTGGTGTTGTCGTAGACGATCTGCCCGGCAAGCGCGGAGGCGGGCCCAACGCCGACAATCGACGCAAAGCCGACAACTCCCACCACGGTCATCGCGATGCCAACAGGCACACCGCACGCCAGCAAGAGAAAGAGCCCAACCAAGCCCAAGAGCGCGGCTTCCATCACTCTTCTCCTCGCGCCGAGATAAGCTTCGCGGTGTCGTCGACAGCCAGCACGACAAAGCACAGCGCTGTGATCGCCCACATGACGGCCATGAAGATCACGAACGGATAGACGGGGACCAGCAGGTTCGACGTCACCTCTCCCGTCCTCTCCAGATACGCGCCTCGCTTCCAGAGCTGCAACGCGTAGAACACGCAGGTTCCAGCCCCGACCAAACCGACCAGCACGAGCAGGACGCGTCGAACCTTGGAGGGCAGCGCGGACTGTACGAGATCGACGGTGACGTGCTCGCGCTGCAAGGTCACCGACGGCAGCGCAGTGAACACCAGGAAGATCATCGCGATCTGGATCATCTCAAAGGCGCCGTAGAGCGGATGATTGAAATACCGCCCGACGATGTCGATCAGCGTCGCCGCGCCAATAAGAACGATCGCGATGACGGAAATCCAACTCAATAGCCGCGCGGCACCATTTGCCCATCGTTGCACGTATGACCTCCCAATATTGGCGCGTTCTTGGCCGCCGTGCCGCAACTGCGCTGCCGGAGTCTTGAAAGCGGACACGGCCGTTGGACGAAGCGTCCTTGACACCAAGGATTATGTCTGCATCCTACCGAAACGAAATACGCGTTTCAAACATTTGTTTTGATCCGCCATAACCGATATTGGGAGGAAACATGAGAATCGCGAGCTTCGCAGGCGCGGTTGCCGCGACGGCGGCAGCCTGCCTGTTCGCCACGAACGTTTCGGCGATGGAGTTGCGCTACAATCGCTGGCTGCCGCCGACGCACCATCTCGATAACCGCGTGCTCAAACCCTATTTCGACAAAATTGCCGAAGTCACGGACGGGCGCGTCACCGTCACATTCACCAGCTCTTCTCTCGGAGGGCTGGAGCGGCAACACGAACTGGCGGTCATGGGAATCGCCGATGTTGCCTTGGTCTCCGAAAGTGTGACGCCGGGCCAGTTTCCACTAGCCGAAATCGTTGAAATGCCGGGAATTGGAGAAGACAACGAGGCCGTGTCGGTCGCCTATTGGCGGACTTACGAAAGATTTTTCGAAGAAAAGAACCCGTATCCGGACGTCCATCTTCTCACGCTTGCGACCCTTCCTCCCTACCATATCTACAATGCCGAGCGGCCCGTTGAGTCGATCGAAGACATGGAGGGTTTGAAGATCCGCGCCGCCGGTGTTCTCGCCAGCGAAAAGGTGCGGGCCCTCGGTGGCACCGTCGTTCCCGCCCAAGTGACGCAGTTCCTCGAGCTGATCTCAAAGGGTGTGATTGATGGCTGCTATTTCACCGATGACGGCGTGTATGTCTTCGGTTTTCTTGATACTTTGAAATATAAGACGCAATTTAAGGGTGGCCTTGGCGGGCTTTCGATCAGCCTTGTTATGAATAAGGCGAAGTGGGATCAAATTTCCCCGGAAGATCAGGCTGCTATTACGACGATCTCCGGCGAAGAACTCGCAAGGAAAATCGGCGTTTCCTACAATCAAAGCATCGCGGAAGCGCAGGCTGCCATCTCGAAAGCAGGTATCGAGACGACCGTTGCGGACGACGCCTTCATGGCCGAAGTGCGCGAAAGGCTGGCTCCGTTGGAGGACGAGTGGATCGCTAAAGCGAACAAGCTCGGCGTGGACGGTGCCGCTGCCCTGAATATGCTGCGCACGGAAGCCCAGAACTACACGGAATAGAGGCCGCGTTGGCACGTGAGGACTGCATCTGATCCGGACATCAAGTGGAAAGTTGAAACAATGATTACCCCTATCCGCCGCATCGTCACTGGTCACGACGAGAACGGACGCTCGATTTTCGTTTCCGATGCGGCCGCGAAATCCGTGTATAGCCCGCAAGGGCAGCCGAACGTCGGGATGACCGATCTTTGGCTCCAACACACCATGCCGGCGAACAACACAGGCAACGAGGATACCGCGCCGGAGCAGGTGACCTTGTTGCCGCCGACGAACGGCTCGGTCTGTCGGGTCGTCGAGTTTCCGCCGGATGCGGAACGCAATTTCGCGGCAATGGGAGAACACTTCCAGGGTATGAGCGCGAGCGATGTCCTGGCGAAGGAAGGCGTCCGGCACCCGGCGTTCCACAAGACGAATTCGCTTGACTACATCTTCATCCTGAAAGGCGAGATTTGGGCGCTGGTGGATGAAGACGAGGTTCTCATGAAGGCGGGCGACTGCCTGATCCAGCGCGGCACCAGCCACGCCTGGTCGAACCGCTCGAACGAGCCCTGCCTGATGGCGGCCATCCTCATCGACGCGCATCCGGCGCCGTAAACCCATGAAGTTCGTTACATTCGACACCGCCAGCAAGGCTGCGCGGCCGGGCGCCGTCGTCAATGATGGGGCTCACATTCTGGACCTGAGGCGCGCCGCCGAATTGAGCGGCGCATCGGCTCCGGGTTTCGGCTCTTTGCTCGAGCTCATCCAAGCCGGCGAGGCGGGACTGGAATGGGCGCGAACCCTCGTCTCGCGCAGTCCCGAAGAGGCGCTCTTGGATGCTGGCGGCGTCCGTCTTCTTGCGCCGCTGCCAAGGCCCGAACAAATTCGCGACTTCCTCTGCTTCGAGATGCACCTGAGGCAGGCAAGACGGCAGCGGCTGCAGCTACTTGCCAGCAAGACGGCGGATCCGGATCAGGCTTTGCAGCGAATGATCGATAACGGTCAGGCCGATCCGCCCGAGATCTGGTACAAGCAGCCCGTCTACTACAAGGGCAACCGGTTTGCCGTCGTCGGCCCCGACGCCGATGTCGAATGGCCGGATTACTCGGACTTCATCGACTATGAGCTGGAGCTCGCCGCCGTCATCGGTCGCCACACCAGAGACGCCGATCGCGGATCTGCCCAGAATGCAATCTTCGGCTACATGATCTTCAACGACTTCTCGGCCCGGGATACCCAGGCCGAAGAAATGCAGGGACAGCTCGGCCCGGCAAAATCGAAAGACTTCGATACCGCCAATGCGCTCGGCCCGTGGCTGGTGACTGCGGACGAAGTGCCGGATCCCTATTCGCTGCAGATGGAAGCACGGGTGAATGGCGGGCTCTGGTGTTCGGAAAACACCAAGACGATGTACCACTCCTTCGAGGATATCATCGTCCACGTGTCGCGTAGCGAAACGCTGTACCCCGGCGAAATCATCGGTTCCGGGACGATTGGAGGCGGGTCGGCATTCGAGATCGGCCGCAGACTTCAGGTCGGCGATCGGATCGAGCTGTCAGTGACCGGGCTTGGCAGCCTGCGCAACACGATCACCCGGCGCGGCGCCGCTGCGTGATCCAGGCGCTTTTGGGCGCACCATTGCGCCGAAGCCAGTGCGATCGAGCGGTCGCTTCGGTGCGTAGCGGCGCGTTCAAGACGATACGAACGGCGGGCGACACATACGCCGTCGGCTGCAACGCGGCCGGCAACGCCACACAAAGCGAGGGATGAAACGATATGGTCGCGAACTCCGACGCCCCGATGCGCCATGTTCACATGGTGGGAACGGTTCCGGTCACCGACGCGGAGACGTCTTTCCGCTTAGTTGGCGGCATCCTCGGCGACAGGCTGCCGCGTATGACCGACGGTGAGACCGGCCCGCGAAACTACTGGATCACCAGTCAGGCGCGGGTGCTCCATCTCGCTGATGCCTTCGAACCGGCCGGTCACGACTGGCATCCCGATTCCGGGACGGTTCCGGAGAACACGGCGCCCAAATATCGGCTTAAGCCCGGCGTCGATCCGGCAACGCTCAAGGTGCCGTCCTTCGGCTACGCCAAGATGGCCGAGGAGTCCTATGCTCTCTTCCGCCGCCTCCGAGAAGAAGGGGCGATCGCGCCGAATGTGCGCTTCCAGGTATCGCTGCCCACGCCGATCGGCTTCCTGACCGGCCTGATCGCTCCGGAGAGCCATGAGGACGTTGCCGAGGCGCTCGAAGAGAACATGTCCCAGGAAGTGCGCGATCTCGCTGCCTCGATCCCGCATGAAGATCTCGCGATCCAGTGGGATGCTTGCCTTGAAATCTTCATCTGGGAAAATCTCAGGACGCTTTTCTACGAGGATGCGAAGACGGAGTGCCTGGTCCGCCTAGCGAAACTCATCGACCTTGTCCCTTCCACCGTCGAGGTCGGCTATCATCTCTGCTACGGCGATTTCCGCCACAAGCACGGCGTCGAGCCGAAGGACATGGCGGTCATGGTCACGATGGCCAACTATGTCACCGACCATGTCCACAGGCCGGTCAATTTCGTCCATATGCCGGTCCCGCGCGACCGTGACGACGACGCCTATTTCGAGCCGCTGAAGATGTTGCGGCTCCATGATGAGACGGACCTGTTCCTCGGCCTGATCCACTATACCGACGGCGAGGGCGGCACGTTGCGTCGCATGGCCGTTGCGGAACGGTACTGGCCGAAGTTCGGTATCTCCACCGAGTGTGGCCTCGGTCGTCGCGATCCGGCAACGATCGAAGAGCTGCTGCGCATCCATGCCCGTTGCGCCGATGCCGGACATTTCGCCGCAGCCGCTGGCTAACGGTGCGGGAAACGACGCTCGCCGATGAGGATATGAGACCGTGAACCTCGCAGACTGGCTCGTCCGGACAGCGCGTCTGATGCCGAATGCGCCGGCCCTTCTCCACGGCGCGCGCACGGTCGCGACCTACAGCGAGTGGGCGGACCGCGCAGCACGTATCGGGCGCGGTCTGCGAGAGGCCTACGGTGTGGCGCCAGGCGACCGGGTTGCTCTCTTCATGGCGAACAGCATCGATTATCTCGAGGTGCTCTACGCGATCTGGTTTGTCGGTGCCGTCGCGGTTCCGATCAACCACAAGCTTCATGGGCGCGAGGCGGCCTATATCGTCTCCGACTCCGGTGCTCGGTTGGTCCTTGTGTCCGGCGACGAACGCGACGCGGCCGCGGCGTTCCAAAACGCGGCGACTGTCCTCTCGGTCGAGAGCGGGCGCTATCGAGAGCTTTGTCGGTACGAGCCGCTCTCAGCGCCTCACGCCCAGGCCTCCGATAGTCTTGCCTGGCTGTTTTACACCTCCGGCACGACCGGCAGTCCGAAGGGTGTGATGCTCTCGGTGCAGAATCTTCAGGCCATGTCGTTTGCCTATTTCGTCGATGTCGACGAAGTCAGGCCGGAGGATGCCGCACTTTACGCGGCCCCGATGTCGCATGGGGCGGGTCTCTACAATTTCATGCATGTCGCCCGTGGAGCGCGTCATTGCGTTCCGGAATCGGGCGGGTTCGATGCAGCGGAGATCCTGGCGCTTGCCGAGACCGTCGGCAGCCTATCGATGTTTGCCGCGCCGACCATGGTGCGCCGCCTGATCCAGCAGGCCCGCGCAGTGGGTCATTCAGGCGACGGCATTCGAACCATCGTCTATGGCGGCGGACCGATGTATGTCGCCGATATCGAAGCGGCCGTGGAGCAGTTCGGACCGCGCTTCGTGCAGATCTACGGGCAGGGCGAGACGCCGATGACGATCACCGCGCTTTCGCGCGCGCTGGTGGCGGACCGGGCCCATCCCAGGTGGCGCGATCGCCTCGGTTCGGTCGGTGTTGCCCAATCCTGCGTCGACGTGCGCATCGCTGGGCCTACCGGCGAAACCCTGCCTCCGGGCGAAACCGGAGAGATCCTGGTGCGTGGCCCGAGCGTCATGGACGGCTACTGGAATCGTCCCGATGCGACGGCCGAGACGCTACGGGACGGATGGCTTTGGACGGGCGACATGGGCGCGATGGACGAAGATGGCTTCGTCACCCTCAAGGATCGCTCCAAAGATGTCATCATTTCCGGCGGCACCAATATCTATCCGCGCGAAGTGGAAGAGGTGCTTCTGCGGCACGACGCTGTTCACGGGGCTTCCGTCATCGGTCGGCCGAGTGCGGAGTGGGGGGAGGATGTCGTCGCTTTCGTCGTCATCACCGCTGACAAGTCTCCAAGCGTCGACGAGCTCGATGCCTTTTGCCGTGAGCAGATTGCCCGCTTCAAGCGCCCGAAACACTATGTTTTCGTGTCCGCTCTACCCAAGAACAACTATGGCAAGGTGCTGAAAACCGAGTTGCGGCGCCAGCTCGATGCGGACGCTTGCTTGTAGCGCTCGCCTGCCTCGTACTGCGGAGCAACCGGCGCGCAACCGCGCCGGCTCGAAGACTTAGCCATCCGCAGGGGCTCTTTCTATCCTCTCGCGAACGTTCCGCTTTCGGACGAGCGCATCGCGGCCATTCGACGGTCGGATTCGCCTTCGTTCAAGACGCGCCCGCCCCACTGCTCGATCGTCTCGGAGATCCGCGCACGGGCGGCTTCCAGCAACTCACATACGCGGGCCACGTCGCCCACCATCTTGCCGTGGCGTTTCACGAAGCGTCCGTTGACCATGACGCTGTCGACGTCGGCAGTCTGGCCTTGAAGGATGATGGTCCCCGCCACGTTGCTGCGATCCCAGCCGACCAGGGACAGCGATTTCGTGTTTAAAAAGACGAGGTCGGCCTTCTTGCCCGGCGTCAGGCTTCCGACCGCGCTTTCAAGCCCCAGGGCCTTTGCGCCATCGATCGTTCCCCACCGCAAAGCCTCCTCGCAGGTGAACGGTACGCCGGATCCGAGCAGGTCCTCTCGGTCGATCACCCGGCAGCGGGTCGTCTGCAGACCCAGGCGCAAGGCGGTGAACATGTCGGCGCTGTTGTTGGATGTGATGTCCGTACCGTAGCTCTGGGTGATGCCGTATCGCTTGGCGATATCGCCGCTCGGCCACATCATGCCCATCTGCAGTTCGGTATCTGGCGTGAAGACGACCGAAGCGCCGCAATCGGCGACCATCTTCCATTCGTCCTCCTCGGTCGCCGACATGTGCACGAAGAGAATGTCGTCGCCCAGAAGCCCGAGATCGTGTACCCGGGCAACGCCCCTCGGAATGCGGATGCCGAGCGGTTTCTTGGAGTTGCAGTGCCAAAAGATGTGGGCTCCGAGCTCGCGCGCGAGATTGAACTGCCCGCTGAGCGTGTCGTTATCCAGGGCGTGCTGGAGTTCTTCCGGGGCGATCCCGAGGGTGAGCAACTGATCTTTTGACGAGAAATGCGTCTTGGCGACGTCGCGACCGAACGCGACGCGGTCGTCGAAGGTCTTGAAGACAGGGTTCTCAAGTGGCGGGTAGTTAAAGCCATAGTTCCAAACCACCCGCATGCCGCTGTCTTGGAGCCCCCGGATGGCTTCATGGGCATGGTCGGGTGAATGGATGTTGTGACAGTAGTCCGCAGCCGTCGTCACGCCGGCATTCATGGCCTCAAAGGCCCCGTGAAGTTGAACGGCGTACATGTCCTCGGCGCCGAACGCGGCGGCGACGTTGAGCCGAATGTAGTTGACGTAATCGTCGAGGGACCAATCGGTGCAGTAGGCTCGCACCGCTGCGCCCTGCCAGATGTGTTTGTGAGCATCGACGAAGCCGGGCATCACGATGCAGTCGGTTGCATCGACGATTTCGGCGTCCGTCACTTCCAAGTCACGTCCCACCTCTTCAATCCGGTCGCCGCTGATCAGCACGTCCCCGTTGGCGATGTTGCCGATGGTGGGGTCGACCGATGCCACGAAGCCATTCTTGATGAGCAGCTTTCGCATTTTGACGTTCCACTCCCTGTCCAATCCCTGCTCAGTCATAACGCCAATTCATTCAGAATCAAACGCATGTTTCAATTGTTTGTTTGTCCATTCCCGTGTGGCCTTTCTGGATAAATGTCCTCTACGCCGACCCGATCGTTAGGCGGGTACGGGAACGGGCGATGCGCGAGGGAGATCCGGCGATCTCCGAGGACGGCGTTCATGTTGAGGTTGAATTGGAAGACGGTCGGGTGCTGGTGAAGGAGCTTGATCGTTCCCTCGGCAATCTCGACCGTCTAATGAATGACGAGCAGCTTTCGACGAAGTTCCGGGATCAAGCTGTGCGCATCCTGCCGGAAGACCGGTCGAAGCGCTCCTTGCGCAACGCTGGTCGGCGGACCGGATCGAGAATGTCGACCGAGATCTCGTAGCGGCCAGTGTTCCTCTGCCGAGTTGTTTTCTCGGAAAAGCTTTCGATTGGACCGCGAATATATTCAGCGCAACTGGGGTATCTGCAGGTTCGGCGCAGGTCTGTCCGATTTGCGCTACTTTATTCTCAGTTTCGAGAGGCGATAGTCCAGCGTCGGCCGGCTCATTTTCAAGGACCGGGCGGCCTCGGAAACGTTGCCGCCGGCCGCATGCAGTGCGGCTAGGTAGACTCTTCGTTCGATCTCCTCGAACGAAAGCCCCGATTCAACCATGTCGTTGATGCCTGGTTCCGTTTCGGCGCTTTGGCATTCGTCGCCGCTCGGCTCGAGCCGGCCACCGACAGAGATCTCGAAGGCGTGGGGCAGTGCTTCGGACGATCGGAAGACGTGTGCGATGTCGATCAGGCTATCGTTGGCTGCGTAGACGACGCCTCTCTCGACCAGATTCTGCAGTTCCCGAATGTTGCCGGGATATTCGTATTTCAGCAGAGCGTCGGTCGCGCGGCGGCTGAAGCCGAGAACCGATTTGCCATGCCGTTCATTGTAGAGGTGGAGAAAATGCGCCATCAGAAGCGGGATGTCGTCGCGGCGTTCCCGCAAGGGGGGAATGTCGATCGGGAACACGCTGAGGCGGAAATAGAGGTCTTCCCGAAACCGTCCGGCTTTGACCTCGTCGCGAAGGTCTACATTGGACGCGGCCACGACGCGAACGTCGACCGCCTGCGTCTTGGTCCCACCCACGCGTTCGAACTGCATCTCCTGGAGAATGCGAAGCAATTTGCCCTGAGCGGCATGGGGGAGAGAGGCGATCTCGTCCAGGAAGAGGGTGCCCCCGTTGGCCCTCTCGAAATAACCCGGTCTGGAGCTGACCGCGCCGGTAAAGGCGCCTTTTTCGACGCCGAAGAGCTCCGATTCAACGAGTTGCTCGGGGATGGCTGCGCAGTTGAGCGCGATGAACGGACCGTCGCGGCGCGTGCTCAGGTCGTGCAGGCTACGCGAAAAGAGCTCCTTGCCGACCCCGGTTTCACCAGCGAACAGCACCGTCGCTCTCGTGGGGGCGACATTGGAGAGAAGCTGCTTGGTTCGCATAAAGTTGGCCGAGACGCCGACCATCGCTTCGTGAATGACGGGCTTCTCGGGAATCACGGCTACCTGCTTGGGGCTTACCGGCCGGACGTACCCGTAGGATTTGGCGTCCGTATCAAGGCCTAGAAATTCCCGTTCCGGGCAGTCGGATCCCCAACCTTCCATGTGCTGGCCGATGATCTTGCAGCGCGAATGGCCCATTCCGACACATTCGATTTCGCGGAACAGCACGGGCTTACCGAAAAGCTGTGTCGTATAGCCGGACGGATAGCCCACTTGGAGCCAGCAGACGGGCTCGGAGGAAAGCCCGAAACAGGAAATGTGCTCGGAGGCTTCCGAGGAATCATGCCAGAGGAAACTGCCGTAGTATCCACCGCGTGCGGTGTCGAATTCGAAGTGTTCGGTTGTAACTTTGGCAAATCCTTCAAGCGTGTGGACGCGTGGTCCGGCGGCAAGTGCGTGGGTTAGGTCTTCCTGGGGCCACTTCTTCTGAATGAGTTGGGCGTCTTTGACGCCCTGCATGTAGCCGACACGCATGAACAGGGAGCGTGCACGCTCCTGGCCCAGCGCATTGATGACTTCCTGCTTGATGCGCCCCAACACGAGTGACTGGACCAGCACCATTCGCTGATCGTTTAGCCAGATGCGTCCGTCCCCGAGCGCGAAATGCAAGCATTCCGCCAGTTCCGAAAAGGTGGGAGGCGCACCAGTTTCCAGATTGTCGCTGTTGCCTTGGTTTAGAAGCTCGCCTGTGAGGCGGGAAACGTCGGCTAATGATATTCTATTATTGGTTGTTTTCATTGAGTTCCTCCCTAGTGCGATAATATTTGCGCATCCTGCAGGGTGTGAACAGATTGTTTTTTGCAGAATGCCCGGCCTCGTGAGTGCCCGAGGCGGGTCTTATTCTTTGGGATCGCCTGCACCCTCGCAAACGGGGAGACGAATTGGGCGACGAAATAGCGCTTAGAGGTCGTGGGTTGATCGTTCGAGGGATCCCCTCCGTCTCATGGGATCCGATCTCGCAACAGGTTGGCGTTGGGTCGGCCAATTTGAAGCCCTTCAATGTGGCTCAGACAGCGCCCTTTAGCATTTCATGCCGCGTGCGCCTTTCCATTCATGAAATCGTGAAGGTGAAAGCAGCTCACTGGGGAGGCTGACACGGCTGCGAGCCCCTTCTGACGACGCCGGCGTCAATTTTCTGAATCGGATCTAAAGGTCTGGAATCAAAAGAAAAGCGGAGCTCGATTCCGACTTTTGATCGGCGCTATTCCCGGCACGTTCCTGCTTTTGGCACGTCCTTTGCCATTGAGTTGGCTACAGGCTCGAAGAAAAGAAGCCGGGAGGAAGGATGACCAAGGAAGTTGTGCGCGAGCGCGATGGTGCTCGCGTCTGGGCTCGCTTTGCCGAAAACACGCGTCTGGCCAGAATTGCGGCCCGCCGACTGGTTCACGCCTTGCCGGTAATTGGGGCGGTTCTAGTCCTCAACTTCTTTCTCATTCATCTCGCTCCCGGCGATGCCGCGGACGCAATCGTTGCCGGCTCTGGACAAGCGACAGAAGCCGGAATGGAGACGTTGCGGTCCCAGCTGGGGCTCGATCGGACACTGTTTGCGCAGCTCGTCGACTATCTCCACGGAATTGCGACGCTCGATCTCGGAACCTCGCTGCGCTTCAACGAGCCGGTGTTGAGGCTGATCCTCGAAAGGTTGCCGAAAACCCTTCTTCTGGCCGGTTCCGCCTTGCTGGTTGCCCTTGCTGCGGGCGTCGCGCTCGGCATCGTCATGGCCTCGTTCGCCGGCGGGATCGTCGATCGTGTGCTCTCGGTTGTGGCGGTGGCGTTCTATTCGCTGCCGATCTTCTGGATTGGGTTGATGCTGATCGTTTTGTTTTCCGTCCATCTCGGCTGGTTGCCGACAGGCGGATACGAGACCGTGGGGGCCGATTTCAGCGGCTTTGCCCTCGTCGCCGATCGACTCCGGTATCTTACGCTTCCAGCGCTCTCGCTGGCGCTTTTCTACCTCGCCATCTACGCGCGGTTGATGCGCGCCTCGATGTTGGAGGTGCAGTCCCAGGACTTTGTGCGAACCGCCAAGGCGAAAGGCCTCGCACCATCCGTGGTCTCCGTCCGCCATGTCGCGCGCAACGCGCTGCTGCCGATCGTGACGATGGCCGGGGTTCACGTCGGTGCGATGCTCGGAGGCGTCGTCGTCATCGAGACGATCTTCTCCTGGCCTGGTCTCGGTCGGCTCGCCTTCGAAGCGGTCATGGCCCGGGATTTCCCGGTCCTGCTTGGGATCTTGTTGCTCTCTTCGGTTCTAGTGATCGTCACCAATATTCTCGTTGATCTGATCCAGGCCAGCCTGGATCCGCGAGTGGAGGCTTGACGATGGCCCGTTCGCTCGCTGCCTCGTCTGGTCCGCTCGATACGGCTTCGGGACAAGCCGCAAATGCGATGCCGCCCGCGGACCGCTGGCGCTCGCTCCGTCTCTTCGCGGCAAACCCGTCAGCGTGGTTCGGGATGATTTTTCTCCTGGCCGTCTTCGCGGGAGCGGCTTTGGCGCCGGTCATCTATCCCGGCGATCCGCTGTCCATGGTCGGGCGGCCGCTCTTGTGGCCGGGAGAAAATCCGGCCTTTCCACTCGGGACGGATGGACTCGGGCGCGATGTCGCCGCCGAGCTTTTGCATGGCGCGCGCCAGTCGTTGTTCGTCGGAATCATCGGCACCGCGTTGGGAGCGGTGGTCGGCGTCGTGGTCGGTGCTGCCGCCGGCACATTCGGTGGCTGGGTAGACACAATCCTGGTTCGCATTCTGGAGGTGTTCCAGACGCTTCCGAACTTCGTGCTTCTCGTCGTCCTGGTGGCGATCGCCGGTCCCCAGCTTTGGTCGATTACACTGGCGCTCGGTATTGTCACCTGGCCTCCGCTGGCCCGTATCACCCGCGCGGAGTTCCGCGCGCAACGCAACAAAGAGTTCGTCTTGGCGGCGGTTGGCCTTGGATACGGCAAGACCCGCATCATTTTCCGCGAAATTCTGCCCAACGCCCTGCCTGCGATTGTGGTGACGGCCTCCATCATGCTGGCGATGGCGATTTTGATGGAGTCGGCCCTTTCGTTCATGGGGCTCGGTGACCCGAACACGGTCAGTTGGGGCAGCATGATCGGTGACGGTCGGCAGTTTCTGCGAACGAACTGGAATCTTACCGCCATTCCCGGCGTGGCAATCGCGCTTACCGTGCTTGCCTTCAACTTGATCGGTGACGCGCTCAATGACGCGCTCAACCCGCGCTATGTGAGGCGCGGCTGATGGTGGATCTCCTGACGCTCAAAGATCTCACTGTGCGCTTTCCGGGGCTGACGGCGGTCAGCGGGCTGAACCTGACCGTCGAGCGCGGCCGGACAACGGCCCTCGTGGGCGAGTCCGGGTCAGGGAAATCCATGACCGCGCTGTCCCTGATGCGCCTATTGCCACGTTCGGCACGTGTTTCAGGAGATATTCGGCTCGACGGTAGGATCATCTCCAGTCTGGACGACCGGGCTTTCCGTCGCCTGCTCGGGCGCGAATTGGCCATGATTTTCCAAGAGCCGATGACGTCGCTCAATCCGGTGATGACGATCGGTCGGCAGATCGAGGAAGCTTTGAACGTGCACGAACGCCTATCGCGACGTGCTGCGCGGGCGCGGGCCGAAGAACTGCTGCAACTCGTCCACATTCCCGACGCCCGGGCCTGGCTCGACGGATATCCGCACACGATGTCCGGTGGAATGCGCCAGCGCGTGATGATTGCCATTGCCGTTGCCTGTCGGCCGAAATTGCTGATCGCCGACGAGCCGACGACGGCGCTCGACGTTACCATCCAGGCGCAAATTCTGGCCCTCCTGCGCGAGCTGCGCGAGGAGCTCGACATGGGGCTTCTCCTGGTCACGCACGATCTGGACGTTGTCGGGCAATGGGCCGATCACGTCGTGGTCATGTATGCGGGGCACAAGCTGGAGGAGGGCCCTCCGGCGGCGTTGTTCGAGCGACCGTTGCATCCCTACACCCGTGGACTGATGGCATCGTCGCCGACGGCCGGGACGTCGTATCGGCAGGCCCGTCTGCCTGAGATCCCCGGCGGCATTGCATCCGCGCTTGGCCAGGCCGGGTGTCCATTTGCGCCGCGCTGCCCCGACGTCCTTCCGGTGTGCCGGACAGCCGTTCCGCCGTGGCGAACACCGGCCCTGGGCCACCACGTGTCCTGCCACCTGCTCAACGAAGAGGAGCGCCGCGATGCCGTTGCTCTCGGTTGATGGCCTGTCCACGCACTATCCGGTTGCCGGCGGAACGTTGAAGGCCGTCGACGGTGTCTCGTTCGCGGTGGAGGCCGGCGAGACCGTCGGGCTTGTCGGGGAGTCGGGTTGCGGCAAGTCCACCCTCGGCAAGGCGATCTTGCGGCTCGCACCGGCGACATCCGGTGACATTCGCTTCGACGGCACCTCCATATCAAGCGTCGAAGGCGCGGCGCTGAAGCCGTTCCGACAGCGCCTGCAAATGGTCTTTCAGGACCCTTTCGGTTCTCTCAATCCGCGCCAGACCGTCGGTGAGATCCTGATCGGGCCGTTGAATGTCCACGGCATCGGCTCCCGCCGAACGCGGACCGAGCGCGTCGCCGACATATTGAGGAGCGTCGGTCTGCCGGAGGACGCGCGGTTTCGCTATCCGCACGAGTTTTCCGGCGGACAGCGTCAACGGATCGGCATCGCCCGAGCCCTGATCCTGCAGCCGGAACTTGTCGTATGCGATGAGGCCGTCTCCGCGCTCGACGTTTCGGTCCAGGCGCAGATTCTCAACATCCTGTCCGATCTGAAGCAGCGCCTGAACCTCTCCTACGTGTTCATTTCGCACGATCTGGCCGTGGTGCGCTATTTCTGCGACCGCATCCTCGTGATGTATCTCGGTCGCATCGTCGAAAGCGCATCGAGCGAGGCGCTGTGGGACGCCCCGCGCCATCCCTATACGCGGGGTCTCATCGCTGCGGTGCCGAACCGAGCCCGCCCGCGCCCCGAAAGCGTGTTGCCGGGCGAAATCCCGAGCCCGCGCAATTTGCCTCCAGGGTGCCGTTTCTCCACGCGCTGCGCGCGCGCAACCGAAATCTGCCGGACAGTCGACCCGCAACTGGCCCGCGTCGGCGCCGGTCACGACGTCGCATGTCATCACCACGACCACACAGACCCCTGATCCCCAAAGGATCCAAAACGCGGTGAACACGACGGTCGTCGTCGGAAAGCTCACCGCACGCAAAAACCAAAAAGGGAGGAGACCTATGAAGATCGAAGATACGACAAAGAGGCGAGGCCGGATACGCCGCTGGGTGTCGGCGGCCATCTTCGCGGTGCTGAGCGGCACGACGGCGCAGACGGCACTCGCGGACGGAGGGACTTTGACGGTCGCCTCCCCGTTCGAGCCGGCGACATTGGTTCCCATCAGCGATATCGGGCTGTCGACCCAACGCATCGGCCCCAAGGTCACGGAGGGCCTGCTCGACTATGATGGCGATCTCAATCCTCAGCCGCAGCTCGCCAAGGAATGGACCGTCAGCGACGACGGTCTGACCTACACCTTCACCCTCCAGGACGGGGTCCGCTGGCACGATGGCGAACCGTTCACGTCTGACGACGTCGCGTTTTCCGTGATGCTCTTGAAGGAAACGCATCCCCGCGCGCGGACCACGTTTGCGAACGTTACGGAAGTGGAGACGCCGGATCCTCAAACGGCGGTGCTCAAGCTTTCCAAGCCGGCCCCTTATCTGTTGTCGGCCCTGTACGCGACGGAAGCGCCGATGCTTCCAAAGCACATCTATGAGGGCACCAATGCGCCAACGAATCCCCAGAACGCCAAGCCGATCGGCACGGGTCCGTTCAAGTTCGAAGAGTGGGAGCGTGGTAGCCACGTCATCCTTGTCCGCAACGATGACTATTGGGACGAGGGAAAGCCGTATCTGGACCGTGTGATCTACCGTTTCATTCCCGATGCGGCTGCGCGTGCGGCTGCCTTGGAGGCGGGAGAAATCCTCCTGGCCGGCGACACGCCGGTTCCGCTCACCGATCTGGAGCGGCTGAAAGCGATGGACACGCTCGAGGTTAAGACCGACGGCTATTCCTACAACGGCAACCACAGCGAACTCGTTTTCAATCTCGACAACGAGATCCTTGCCGAGCAAGCGGTGCGGAGAGCGCTGGCCCATCTGATCGACATCGATGCGTTGGTGAACGTGGCCTGGTTTGGATATGCCGAACCGTCTCCCACGCCGATCGGTCCCACGTTGGCGGCCTACACGAACACCGACGTCGAACCTTATCCCTTCGATGTCGCGGAGGCGGAGCGGTTGCTGGACGAGGCGGGTTTTCCGCGGCAGGGCGACGGCACGCGCTTCACCTTGAAGCTGAATTACAATCCTTCCTTCGATAGCGTCCGTCGCATGGCGGAGCTGATTAAGCAGTGGTTCCAAAAGGCTGGCGTCAAAGTTGAAATCGAAGCGTTGGATTTCCCGAGCTATGTGAGGGCGATCTACGCGGATCGCGACTTCGACATGACCGTCGAAACGTTGTCGAACAGCTTCGATCCGACGATCGGAGTCCAGCGCGTCTTCCACACCAAGGCGTTCAAGCCGGGCCTGCCGTTCTCCAATCCCAGCCACTATTCCAACCCTGAAGTCGACGCCTTGTTTGAGAAGGCCGCGGTTGAGGCGGACGAAGCGGCCCGCGTCGAGCAGTTCCGCCGGATTCAGGAGATCGTTCACGAGGAGCTCCCTGTGGTGGATCTCGTGAATTTCGACGGCGTCACGGTGTCGAACGTGAAGGTGCAGGATCACACCTACAACGCGGCATCGATGGCCTCGAATTTCGCACGCGTGAAGCTCGCGGAATAGGGCGTGCGCGGGCAGCCGAGAATCGATGCGGCTGCCCGCCACAGAGGGGCTCTCATGTTACCCATCCCCAATAACCCGACCTTTGCCGCGCACTTCGGCGTCTATCGCGTTTCGCGCGGGGCGGACGGACGACCGGTCTTTACCGGCATAGACCGTGACCCTGCGCCCTCGCGTTTTGCCGATGGATTGGGTGCCGCGGCGACGTCGCCAGCACGGGTCCGGCGGCCCTCCGTCCGGCGCTCCGTTTGGGAACGCGGTGGCGGGGCGAACCGGGAACGTCGCGGCCAGGAGCCGTTTGTCGAGGTCTCCTGGGACGAGGCGGTTGCGCTCGTCGCGTCCGAGCTTGATCGTGTCCGCACGCGGTACGGCAATTCGGCCATCTTCGGAGGTTCGTATGGCTGGGCGAGTGCCGGTCGCTACCATCATGCCCAGAGCCAGGTTCATCGCTTCCTGAACACGATCGGTGGCTACGTGCGATCGATCCAGGATTACAGCTACGGTGCCGGGCTGGCGATCCTGCCGCATGTCATCGGTAGCACGGACGGCTTGTTGCGGGGGCACACGCCGTGGTCTTTGATCGCTGGCTACGCAACGCTGATCGTCATGTTCGGCGGCGCGCCCGAACGCAACGGGGCCGTCAGTCCCGGCGGGGTCGGTCGTCATAGCGTTCGCGAGTCGCTGGCCACCTGCCGCGACAAGGGCGCAGAATTCGTCCTTGTCAGCCCTTGCCGCGACGACCTTTCGACGGATCTCGGAGCGGAATGGATCTCGCTTCGCCCTGGTACAGACACGGCAATGATGCTGGCCATCGCGCATACCCTTGTCACGGAAGGGCTGCACGATCGGGCTTTTCTCGACCGCTACACGGTCGGCTTCGATGGCTTTTGCGTCTATTTGCTCGGAACCGACGATGGCATTGCAAAATCGCCGGACTGGGCCGCTCCGATTACCGGCGTTCCGGCCGAGGCGATCCGGGGGCTGGCTCGACGTATGGCGGCTGAGCGGTGCTTCGTTTCCGCCACCTGGTCGGTGCAGCGTGCGGATCGCGGCGAGCAGCCCTACTGGATGGCGATCGTTCTGGCGGCGATGCTTGGTGGTATTGGGCTGCCGGGCGGTGGGTTTGGTTTTGGCTACGGATCATCGAACGGTGTCGGGCATGCGACCCATCCGATCCGGTGGCCTTCCGTGCCGCAGGGGATCAACCCGGTCGACGATTTCATTCCGGTGGCACGTCTTGCCGACATGTTGCTGAATCCGGGAGGGTCCTACGAGTTCGGCGGAGAATGCAGGACCTACCCGGACATACGACTGGTCTATTGGGCCGGCGGAAATCCGTTTCATCACCATCAGGACTTGAACCGGCTCGCGCGCGCCTTCCATCGGCCGGAGACGATCGTCGTCAACGAAATCGCTTGGACGGCCACGGCCCGTCATGCCGACGTGGTGTTTCCGGTAACGTTGCCGTTCGAACGCAACGACATCGCCTGTTCCGGCCGCGAGAACTTTCTAGCTGCGTCTCACAAGGTTTCCGATCCGTCCTGTGAGGCTCGCAACGATGTTGAGATCTTCACGGCGTTGGCGGACGTTTTGGGCGTTCGGGATGCCTATACCGGCGGATGGACGGAGGAAGATTGGCTGCGGCATCTCTACGGGGAAGCAGCGGAACGGTTGAACGAGATCGGCATCGAGACGCCCGATTTCGAGACATTCTGGCAGGAAGGGCTGATAACGCTTCCCGATGCCGAGCCCGCACCCCTGTTGGGCCGTTTCCGTGCCGACCCGTACCGGAACCCTCTGTCCACGCCATCGGGCCGCATCGAAATCTGCTCCGCTGAAATCGCAGGCTTCGGCTACGACGATTGCAGGGGGCATCCGAGTTGGCTCGAGCCCGAAGAGTGGTTGGGGGCGGAAACGGCGAAGGACTATCCGCTCCATCTTCTGTCCTGCCAGCCGTCACATAAGCTCCACAGCCAGTTCGACTTCGCCTCATCGTCGGTTCAAGCAAAGCGTGACGGGCGCGAGGTGGTGCTGATCAACCCGGCCGATGCCGCCAGGCGCGGGGTCGCGGATGGCGACGGCGTGCTCGTCTACAACGCGCGAGGCCGATGTTTCGCCACTGCTCAGCTAAGTGACGACATGAGAGCCGGCGTCGCCAGGCTTCCGACGGGTGCCTGGTTTACGCCCGACGAGGCAGCCGGCGACGGCGATACACATGGAAATCCCAATGTGCTTACGGCGGACCGTGGCACGTCGCGCCTGGGACAGGCGACGAGCGCGAATTCCTGCCTTGTCGAGATCCGCCGGCTGAACGGCTCAAAAGCACACCCGACTGCATTTCAACCGCCGGAGATGGTCGCCCGCTCGACCAGCGCTCGCGCGACCCCCGATCGACATCCAATCGCGGCCAAGCGTGAAAGGAATGACTTATGAATAATACTATCGTTCTGACGGATCCGGATGCGCAGTCAGAGGGCAGCGACTATGTCAGGCGCGCCAGGGCGCTGCTTCCGATGCTTCGTGACAATGCCTTCGTCGCTGATCGCAACAGACGGGTGCCGGATCAGAACATCACGGCGTTGGTGGAAGAAGGGCTGATCCAGATGCTCGCCCCCAAACGGTTCGGGGGTGATGAAAGCGACTTCGCGACCTTCCTGGATGTAAGCGCGGAGATTGGGCGCGGATGTGGGTCGACGGCTTGGCTGTTCGGGATTCTGGGCACGCATCACTGGGTGCTCGGGCACTTTCCGATCGACGTGCAGGAGGAACTCTACGATGGTAAGAACCACATGTTCTGGCCGAGGAGCTCTGCTGGGCGCGGCGGCGTTGCGGTTCCGGTGGAGGGGGGGTATCGCGTCAGCGGCCATTGGGGCTTTGCCAGCGGTATTGATCATTCCGATTGGGTCGGCGCCACGGCCAAGGTCGAGGGTCAAGACGATCTGACGATCGCTCTGATCGCCCGCAAATCCGAAGCCGAGGTGCTTGACGCGTGGTTTACTGCGGGCATGCGCGGTACGGGAAGCCGCGACTTCGTCCTCAGAGATGTCTTCGTTCCCAAGGCGCGGACCATGCGTCTTGCCGAACTGGAGGCCGGTGACACGCCCGGAAGTCGCAGCCTGCATCAATTTCGAGGATTAAAGGCTCCATTCTACGTGGTGCTGAGCGCGGCGCTGGTGGGGCCGGCACTCGGATTGGCGACGCGAGCGGTCGCCGAATTCACGTCCTATTCACGAGAGCGCGTCGTTTTCGGGAGCCGCGCGGCCACGTTGCCCACGGCCCAGATGCGGGTCGGCCGTCTGCATGCCCGCTTGTCGGCCGTGCGCACGGCGGCGCGCTTGCCGTTCGAAGAAGTTGACGCTCGGATTGCCGAGGGCGCTCGCTGCGACGTCGAACTGCGTCTCCGTCAGCGTCGCGATGCGGCCTATGTCGTCGATGAGTGCGCGAGAATTGTCGACGAAATCTCCGACAATATCGGATCGCGAGGCCAGCTCGAGACAAGTGTCTTCCAGCTCATCCAGCGCGATATTCATATGATTAGGACGCATGCCGCCTTGGATTATGACAGCGCTATGGAGTGCTACGGGCGGTGCTTGCTTGGGGTGGAGATCCCGCCGAGCGTCCGATTCTGAATAAATGCCGCACAAGACAGAAAAGATGATCTCCATGAAACAGGTAAAGCTTGGAGTGTTCCTGCTGCCGAGTGGCCAATATGTCGGCGCTTGGCGGCGTGCCTCGGCTGTTGCGGACGCGCCGATCAATTTTGCGCATATCAGCGATCTCGTCCGAACCTGCGAAGCGGCGAAGTTGGACTTCGTTTTTCTCGCCGATTCCGACGGTTTGACGCGGCCGTGGACGGAGATGGGCCGCGATCCGTCCAGCTTGGCTCTTGAGCCGATGACGCTGTTGGCCGCTCTTGCGAGCATCACGGAGAATATCGGCCTGGTCGGCTCGGTCTCGACGGAGTTCAACGAGCCGTTCCATGTGGCGCGGAAACTGCTCTCGCTCGATCAGATCAGCGGTGGCCGGGCGGGCTGGAACTTGGTCACTTCCGCCTGGAAGCTGGCGGCGGCCAACTTCGGTCAGGAGCATTTACGGTCGCACGCCGACCGATATGAGCGAGCGATTGAATTTGTGGAGGTCGTCAAGGGGCTTTGGGACAGCATCGACGAAAGCGGCGTTGATTTCGACAAGGCGACCGGCGAGGTTGTCGATCTCGAAAAGGTTCACGTTCTCGGTTATCGCGGCCGACATTTCCAGGTCGAGGGACCGTTGAACCTGCCGCGGTCTCCCCAAGGGCATCCGGTGATCGTCCAGGCCGGTTCTTCGGAGCCGGGCCGCGAGTTGGCGGCCCGCACCGCGGAGGTGATTTTTACCGCTCAGAGCACGATCGACGACGCGAAGGCCTTCTATGCCGATGTCAAAGGACGGCTCGGAAAATACGGGCGCTCGCCTGACGATCTGAAGATCATGCCGGGAATTTTTCCCATCGTCGGCAAGACGATGGAAGAGGCGCAAACAAAATCTCGCGATCTGGCGGCCAACGTGGATCCGGATGTGGCGCTGTCGAACCTGTCGATGTTCACCGGTACGGATCTCTCCGGCTGCAGCTTGGACGAGAAACTGCCCGATTTGCCCGAAACGGAGGGGCATACGACGCGTCGCCAGATGATTGTCGACAAGGCGCGCCAAGACGACCTCACCCTGCGCGAGCTGTTTCAGTGGTTCGGTGCGGCGAGGGGCCATTTCTACGTGGTCGGGACCGCTGAGACCATTGCTGACCAGATCGAAACCTGGCTGAGGGAGGAGGCGGCTGACGGCTTCAACCTCATGGTGCCCGATTTCCCCAATGGCCTTACGGAATTCTGCGATCTCGTCGTGCCGGAGCTGCAACGCCGCGGGTTGTTTCGAACTGAATATGAAGGTCCGACGCTGCGCGCCAATCTTGGGCTGCAGGTGCCGGCGAATCCGTTTCTCTGAGGATCGGCGGAGAAAGCCCGACGAAGAAGCCAACCGATCCTACTCTCCCTCGGAGTCCTGCTCCCCTGCTTCGGCAGGGGATTTTTTTTGAGTGCCGGCAGGCAGTCCCCCAAAATCATCAATGCACTTCATCAAACCGCGAAGTCGCCGCTGAAACGGTTCCCGAAATCCTCAATCTAGACTTCTGCCCTTGCTGTCCATTCTCGGGTTCTGGATTCGCGGTATTTTTATAAGCCATTGATATTTAATAGTAATATGGATTTTCTCTCCTCGCGCATCCGGTCTTGGCACAGCCGTTGCTCTAACAGAGGCAGCGCCTGCGAAAAGAAAGGGCGTATTTGGGAGGAAAGACGGAACGGGTCGCTGTGCGACCGTTCGACGGCGGACGCGTGCCCGTTCGCCTGCGATCTCCTCCCGCCGGTTCGGATCCGTGCGTCTCGACAAGGATCGGGCGCCTTGAGGAGGAAACGCGATGAATGTCCAAGTGCCCAGCTTTCTCGATCAGGCCCGATGGAATGGCAAAGGATTGATCGATGGCTGGCAATCGCTGAGTGGCGGAACGCACGACATTCGCAATCCTGCAACCGACGACGTTATCGCGACAGTTGCGATGGCGACCCCGACCGATGTTGGAGCGGCGGCTGGCCGGGCGAGTGCCGCGCAGGCGGAATGGGCCGCCTTGCCTGCGGCCCAACGTGGCAAGATCCTCTCGAAAGCGGCCGATCTGCTCGAAGAGCACGGCGAAGAACTCATTGCGTGGATCATGCGCGAATCCGGGTCGATCCAGCCGAAAGCGGCTGTCGAGATCGAGCATAGCGCGGGCTTCATCCGTCATGCCGCCGCAATGGCGACAGAGCCCAACGGGCACACGATACCCTCCGACGACGGCCGGTTCAGCATCGCGCGCCGCGTGCCTCACGGGGTTGTGGGGGTTATCTCTCCGTTCAATTTTCCATTGATCCTGTCCATCCGTGCCGTGGCGCCGGCGCTCGCCGTCGGAAACGCCGTCGTGCTGAAGCCGGATCCCCGTACACCGATTTCCGGTGGCGTGACTATCGCCCGGATCTTCGAGGAAGCTGGGCTTCCCGCAGGCGTGCTCTCCGTGATCTCGGGCGGTGCGGATGCCGGCGAGGCGATGTGCACGGACCCGAACATTGCCATGGTGTCGTTTACCGGTTCGGCGGAAATCGGCGCGAAGGTCGGCGAACTGTGCGGGCGGCACATCAAGAAGGTGCAGTTGGAGCTCGGCGGCAAGAATGCCTTGGTCGTGCTCGACGACGCGGACCTCGATACAGCTGTCTCCAATGCGGCCTGGGGATGCTACCTTCATCAGGGTCAGATCTGCATGGCGACCGGCCTCGTGCTGGTTCAGGAGGCGATTGCCCAGACCTTTGTGGAGAAGCTTGCGGCCAAGGCCCGGCAACTGCCGGCGGGCGACCCGATGAGCGGTCAGGTCGCGCTGGGCCCGATCATCAACGATCGTCAAGTGGACCGCATTCAACGGATTGTCGACGAGAGTGTCGCACAAGGTGCGAGGCTCGTGACTGGCGGGCGACATGACGGCCGTTTTTATGCAGCAACCGTGTTGGCGGACGTACGGCCCGGCATGCCTGCCTTCGACGAGGAAATCTTTGGGCCCGTTGCCGTCGTGGCGGCATTTGCAACTGACGAAGACGCGGTCGATCTGGCGAACCGATCGGACTACGGCCTCGCGGCCGGCGTGATCTCATCCTCTCTCAATCGCGCGCTTGCAGTCGGCAACCGGTTGAACGTTGGGCACCTCCACATCAACGACCAGACGGTCATGGCCGGTCCGTTCGCTCCGTTCGGCGGATGCGGAAAGTCAGGCAACGGTGGGCGCATCAGTGGGCCAGCCAACTGGGAAGAATTCACCCAATGGCAGTGGGTCACGGTCAAGGATTCTGCTGGGTTATACCCGTTTTGAGGCAGCGAGCCCCGCTCAAATTAAATATAAGTAGATCTTTAGAGTGCTTTTCTTAGGAAATATTATGTATTTTCCGCTAAAGTAGAATAATATCACCTTTATAGGTGTGTATATAAGGTGTATTGGCCGAATAAGCTAATTCGCATAGCTGCCGATTGGGCTGGGGTAGGCTGAGTCACCTGCAGTGGCTGGGTTTCAATTTCCAAAAGTTGGGTATGGGAAAAGAGAAAAAGTGATGAAGCTAAACGGCAAGACAATCGTCATCACCGGGGTGTCGTCAGGGATGGGGGCGGAAGTCGCACGACTTGTGCGCTTTGAAGGCGCGCAGGTCATTGGTATGGACCGCAATCCTCCGATGATATCGGTGGACGGGTTCGTCGAGGTCGACATGGGCAATCCTGCTTCGATCGATGCTGCTGTCAAAGAGCTGCCAGATCGGTTCGAGGGTCTATGTAACGCTGCCGGCATCCCGGGGACCTCGCCTAAAGACGATGTCGCCAAGATCAACTATCTCGGCCTTCGCCATCTGACCGAAGCGGTTGTCGACCGGCTCGTGCCGGGCGCCGGGATCATCAATTTCGCGTCCATCCTTGGCGGCGAGTGGCAAACTCGGCTCGATCGGCACAAAGCGCTCGCTGCGACGAACGATTTCGCATCCGGCTGGGCCTGGCTGGAAGCGAATCCGGTTCCGCAAGAGACCTGTTATCAATACTTCAAGGAGGCGCTGATCGTTTGGACTTACATCAAATCTCAGGCTTGGTTTCTTGAGAAAGATATCCGAATGAACAGTATTGCTCCCGGACCTGTCTTCACGCCGATCCTTGATGATTTCGTGATCATGGTCGGCGCGGACCGCGTCGAAGCGGATGCGGCAAAGATGAAGCGACCCGGCTATGCCGATGAAATCGCTCCGGTGGTGTCTTTTCTGCTTTCGGACGAGGCGCGCTGGGTGAGCGGCGTCAACCTGCCGATCGATGGCGGCCTCGCGTCGACCTACGTCTGATCTTCTGAGTACTTTTTGCGGGGTTCGCAGGTGAAATCCTTCTCGATGTCCGGATACAGCAATCACCGCGCCGTCTCCCTCGCCATGGGACTCGGCGGAGGGGTTCTGCTTCTCGCCATGTGGGAAACGGCGGTCCATCTCGTGGAATTGCCGGCTTACCTGTTGCCGCCGCCGCTGATGATCTTTTCGGATCTGGCCGATAACTGGCAGCGCGTGCTTCAACACTCTTTCTACACGGCGGCCAATATTTTCATCGGCTTCGGCCTCGGGATCGTGTTTGCGATCCCGTTGGCAATGCTGGTGACGTTTTCCAGATTTTTTGAACGAACTATCTATCCAGCGATCGTGTTCTTTCAAATAATTCCAAAGATCGCGATTGCACCGCTATTTATTATCTGGTTCGGGTTCGGTTTGCTGCCAAAAGTCTTAATTGTCTTTCTGTTGACCTTCTTTCCTGTCGTGGTGAGCGCTGTCGCGGGCTTCAAGTCGGCCGATCCGGACCTGATCGAACTGGCGCGTTCAAGCGGCGCGGGCTCGTTTCGAACGTTCGCGAAGATCCGCTTTCCGTCTGCGCTTCCGGAGATCTTTACGGGATTGAAGGTCGCCGCCGCGATGGCGTGCACCGCGGCGATCGTCGCGGAGTTCGTCACGTCAGATTCCGGGCTTGGATATCTTCTCCTGACCTACAACGGCGAGCTCCGCACTTCGATGGTGTTTGCCGTCATCTTCGTGCTCGGCCTGATCGGCGTGGCGGTCTTTTACTTGGTGGAAGTCGCCGAAAAGCTGATGATCCCCTGGCACGTAAAGTCACGGGGCGACGCACATTAGAATTGGCATATGCTCATTTGCCGATTTTGCTCAAAAGAACAGAAAATCAAGGGAGGAAAACAATGTTGAAGAAATGGATCGCCGCGGGTGCGGTGCTGTCGGTGTTGACCAGTGCGGCCATGGCCGCTGACGACGTGTCGTTGCGGCTGAACTGGCAGATTCAAGGTGTGCACGCACCATTCTATCTGGGCCTGGAGCGTGGCTATTACGCGGATGAGGACATTGACCTCACCATTGGGGAAGGCCGCGGTGGTGGGGCGGTCGCGCAATCCGTTGGCGCGGGAAGCGACACTTTCGGCGTGATGGACGCCGCGACCGCGATGATCAGCATCAGCAAGGGCATTCCCATTCGCACGGTGATGTCTTTCATGAACCAGAGCACGCTCGCCATCATCGTCCGGGCGGACTCCGGCATCGAGACGATCCAGGACATGAAGGGAAAGACGCTGGCGCTGACGGCCGGGGATTCCGGTACGCAGCTTCTGCCTGCGGTTATGAGCGCCGCCGGTCTCGACGAGGACAGCGTTCGCAAGGTGTTTGTCGATCCCGCGGGCAAGCTGGTGTCGGTATTGGAAAAGCGCGCGGACGCGTTGACCGGGTCGGTCGACAGTCAGCTCATCCAGATGGAGGAGAACGGTGTTGAGGGCCGAGCCTTCTCCTACAACGATCTCGGGGTGCCCCTCGTCGCGCTGACGATTGTCGCGAACGTCGATACGATCGAGGAAGATCCTGATCTCGTCCGCCGGTTCGTCGCGGCCACGCGCAAGTCGCTGGAAGCGGCTATCGAGGACCCTGACGCCGCCGTCGCCGCAGCGGTTGCAGTCAAGCCCGAGCTCGACAGCGAACTGATGTCGAAGCAGCTTGCCGTTGCGCTCGACCATCTGGAATCGGCCAATACCGAGGGGACCCCGATCGGAGTGGCGTCGGAAGAGGATTGGGCGACGACGCTGCAGCTCCTCAAGCAATATCTCGGCTTGCAGACGGAGATGTCGACGACGGACTTCTACACGAACGAATTCACCCAGTGAGTTCGACGATGACGGACAGTCCCACGATCGCAGTCGACTCGGTCTCGAAGGTTTTCGCGCGGGGGGCGACGGAAGTTCGTGCCCTGAGTGACATCGATCTGGAGATCGGTGCGGGTGAATTCGTCGCGGTCGTGGGGCCGTCGGGCTGCGGCAAGAGCACCTTGATGCGGCTCATCGCAGGCCTCTTGCGGCCGTCGACGGGAACGATTCGATATGGCGACGCGATCATTGATGCGCCTCGCCATGATACGGGGATCGTCTTTCAGAAGGCGAACCTTGTTCCTTGGCGCAGCATCCTCGGCAACGTGCTGCTGCAGATGGAGCTTCGGGGCGTGCCCCCGAAGCAGCACACGGAAAAGGCGAGACGTCTGCTCGATGCGGTCGGGCTCGCCGACTTCGCGGGAAATATGCCCTACGAGCTATCCGGCGGCATGCAGCAACGGGCGTGTATCGCGCGGGCGCTGATCCATGACCCGAGCGTGCTGCTGATGGACGAGCCGTTCGGAGCTCTCGATGCTTTGACACGAGAGCAGGTCCGTATCGACCTTGAGACGTTGTGGATGGAGAACAGAATGTCGGTTCTCTTCATCACGCATTCGATCGACGAAGCGGTTCTGCTCGCGGACCGGGTTGTGGTGATGACGCCGAGGCCCGGAGAAATCGACACGATCCTTGATGTCGGCATGGCGCGGCCGCGCGGCCTCGATGGGCGGAGCGATCCGGTTTTCTCCAAGTTGGTCGAGGAAATCACCCACAAATTCATGTCGCGCGGCGTGCTGCACGCCAATCGGACGGGACCGTCGCTCTCCGGATCCGTCGGAGGGGCGCGATGAGCCGGGGAGCGGCGGGACCCTCCGCTAGAGGCCGCGAGGGGGAGGGACGGTGACCATGGACCATGTGGCGCTCGGGCGTTCCGATCTTCGCGTCAGTCGCGTGGGTCTCGGCACGATGACCTTCGGCAAGCAGACCGACGAAGCTGTTGCGCAGGCACAACTCGCCTGTGCGGTGGACCATGGCGTGAACCTGATCGACACCGGTGAGATGTATCCGGTACCTGCGCCGGATCCACAGACGCAAGGTCTTACGGAAACGTTCATAGGAAATTGGCTGCGCGCCAGCGGACGGCGCGCGGACGTCGTGCTCGCGACCAAGGTGGTGGGAGACGCGCCTTACACAAAGCACATTCGCGATGGGCAAAATTCTCTCGATCGAACGTCGGTCCGCGCAGCGCTTGAAGGTAGCCTGCGCCGGCTGCAGACCGACTATGTCGACCTCTATCAGGTGCATTGGCCGGCACGGACGACCAATGCGCTGATGCAACTCGGCTATCGCCATGATCCCACGGAGCACGCGGTCTCCATCGCCGAGACTTTGGAGGCTCTATCCGAGCTCGTCGTCGAGGGGAAAGCCCGGGCGATCGGCGTGAGCAACGAGACGGCATGGGGACTGTGGCAATATCTGAGGCTCGCTGAGCACAGCGATCTGGCGCGGATCGCGTCGGTGCAAAACGCCTACAGCCTTCTCAATCGATCGTTTGAGGTCGCCCTTGGGGAGTTCAGTCATCGCGACGGTGTTGGGTTGATCGCCTACCAGCTTCTCGGCATGGGCATGCTGACGGGAAAGTACGCGGGCGGCCTGATGCCCTCTGCCGCGCGCCTGACCTTGCATCCGCACCCGAGATATACGAGCCCCGCAGCGGTTCGCGCGAGCCAAGCCTATGTCGCTTTGGCGTATGCGCACGGCGTCGATCCGGCGGGAATGGCGATCGGGTTCGTCACGTCCCGTCCCTTCGTCACCTCAGCTTTGCTCGCGGCGACCACGGTGAGCCAGCTCGAACACAATCTCGCCCACTGGGATACGCAGCTATCGGACGAACTGATCGGCGGCATCGAGGCGATCCACGCCGATATCTCAAACCCGTCTCCTTAACAGCCTACCGGGCAGGTCTTTGGAGCGAGGTAACGGAGAAGACATGCAGTACTCGATGTTAGGGCGCACGGATATCAAGGTCAGCCGTATTTGTCTGGGCACGATGATGTTCGGAGAGCTGACCGACGAGAGCGATGCCCATGCGCAATTGTCGTGTGCGGTCGATCAGGGCATCAATTTCATCGACACGGCTGAGATGTATCCGGTGCCCTTGCGGCCCGGCACGATGGGGCTGACGGAGGAGATCGTTGGCCGTTGGCTGAAGCAGTCGGGTATCCCGCGTGACCAACTCGTGATTTCGACGAAGGTTGTGGGGCCTCCACCCCGCGAGGTCATCGGGCCGACCTCCACGCTCGCCTATATCCGCGAAGGTCACACCCATCTCGACGCCGCCAATATCAGGGCCGGGATCGAGGGCAGCTTGAAGCGGCTTGGAACGGACTACGTTGATCTCTTCCAACCGCACTGGCCGGATCGGCCCACGAATTCGCTCAAGAAGCTCGGCTACATCCACGAAACCGACGAACAGGTTGTCCAGATCGAAGAGACGCTCGCCGTGCTCGGCGAGCTGGTGGACGAGGGCAAAGTCCGTGTGGTCGGCGTCAGCAATGAGACGCCTTGGGGTGTGGCGCAATATCTCCAAGCGAGCGACGAGGCGAACTTGCCGCGGATCGTCTCGATCCAGAACGCCTACAATTTGCTGTGCCGCACCTTCGAGATCGGCTTGGCCGAATTCGCTCACCGCGAGGACTGTGGGCTCCTGGCCTACTCCCCCCTCGCCATGGGTGGTCTCACCGGCAAATATCTGGCCGATGAGTTGCCCGCCGACGCTCGGCTCACCCGCTATCCGCATCCACGCTACACACGGCCGGCTGCGGTGCGTGCTACCGGCGACTATGCCGCGCTCGCGCGAAAGCACGGGTTGACCCTGACGGAACTTGCCCTTGCGTTCACCGCCACTCGGCCGTTCGCCACCGCGACGATCCTCGGGGCTAGCCGGATGGAGCAGTTGGTGGAGGATATTGCCGCCTGTCAGGTCGATCTATCGCCCGAGGTGCTCTCCGGCATCGATGCCATCCACCATGACAACTCCAATCCCGGACCGTGAAGAAAAATCCAGCCGGCGAGGAAGCAAGGGAGAGGATCATGACCATCTTAGACACGAACGAATTTCGACAAGCGCTTGGGTGCTTTCTGACCGGAGTAACGATCGTAACCACGTGCACCAAAGAGGGGATCCAACGAGGCTTCACGGCGAACTCCTTCACATCCGTGTCGCTGGACCCGCCCCTGATTTTGGTCTGCCTCGGGAAGTCTGCGTCGAGCTTTCCGGTCTTCTCCGAAACCGAGCATTTTGCCGTCAACATCCTCGGAGAGAAACAAAGCGACGTTTCCGGCGCGTTCGCATCCAAGGCGGTCGACAAGTTTGCCCATGGAGACTGGCGGACCGCAACGACCGGCAGCCCAATTCTCAGCGATGCTGCCGCTTGGCTCGACTGCCGTCTTCATGATCGGGTGGATGCTGGCGACCATGTTATCCTGATCGGGAGAGTGGTCGATTTCGCGCACTCACCGCAGACGCCGCTTGGTTATCACTCTGGAAATTATGTCACTTTCGCTCCGGGGGAACAGGCGGTCGACAAGGCGGACGACGAAAAGCGCGTCGTCGCCGGACTGTTTGAGAAGGAAGGTCGTCTCCTGCTGATCAGGGATGGTGATATGTGGCGCCTTCCGCGCGCCTCGCTGCTGGGCAAGAGCGGCCGGGAGAAAGGGACTTTGCTCGGTATGCTCGCGGACATAGGCGTCGATGCGACGATCAATTTTCTCTACACGGTCGCTGAAGACCCGAAATACAACGTCATTCACGTTTGCTTTCGCGGAAAGATCGAAAACGGTCCGACGATGGGCCATCCGGACGCCAGGCTGTTCGCGTTTTCCGATATCCCCTGGGCTGCGCTGCCGACTCATCCCGAAGAACGGCACATTATCGCTCGCTATTTTAACGAGCGTATTCAAGATCAGTTCGGCCTCTATGTTGGGACTTTGACCGAAGGGGAGGTGAAGAAGATCCCAGCCTAATCGATATCAGGTCGCCAAAAATAACGAATCCACTATGGGAGGATTATGTGGCTAGAGTATCACTTCTATGTCTTGGGTTTGCGGCTGGTTTAGCGCTTTCGGCCGCGGCAAGTGGCGCGGCGGCAGAAGAACTGACCTATAATTCCTGGCTGCCGTCCACCGACGTGGCAAACGAGCAAGGGGTTGTGCCCTTCTTCGAAAGCGTGAAGGAGGCCACCGACGGTGAGCTGACCGGCAAGATTTTCTATGCCGGGCAGATGGCAACCGAGCCGGAAACCTTGAGCTCTATTCGCAACGGGATTGTGAATTCGGGCTTCGTCTACGCGGCGGGGCGTCCGAAGGAATTGCCGTACAATTCGATTTTTGCCGGCCTGCAGGGCCTCAATCAGGATCCGCTGGTCGCGCTGGCCGCCAATCTCGAAACGGTGTTGGTCGATTGCCCGGACTGCGAAGAGGAAGCCAAGCGCAACAACATCGTCATTCTGGGCGGGCATGCGACGGCTCCATACTATCTAACCTGCAACCGCGAGATCAATTCGGTAGGGGATCTTCAAGGATTGCGGTTTCGCGCGACCTCCGCTTACTACGCTGATGTTGCGCGGCATTTTGGCATGACCATTGTGAACATGCCGTTTGCCGATATTTTGCCGGCATTGGAGCGTGGTCAGCTCGACTGTATCTTGTCGATTGAATATTATCTCGGCACCAGCGGCCTGTCTGAGGTGATGAAGTCGATCGTGACGACGCGCCATTTTGGCACGCTCGCGACAGCCGGGCTTTTCACGTTCAATCGAAACACGTGGAACGGTCTGGATCCCGCGGAAAAGGAAGCGATCCTTCGTGCGATTCCCGAAGCGGTGACCGACGTGACGCTGACGTTCAACAACCAGTCGGGACCGGCACTGGAGAAGGCGGTTGCCGATGGCGTCCAGACGGTGGAGCTCTCCGACGACTTCGTCCAGAGCTGGCAGGCCTTCATTGAGGCTGAGACGGAGAAGGTGATTGCCGACTCCGAAGCGCTCGGCGCCAAGAACGCGCGCGCTGCGGTGGAAGCCTATCAGGCGAACTTGGACAAATGGGCCAAGATCGTCACTGAGACGAAAGGTGACGTCGATGCGTACAAGAAAGCGCTCTGGGACGAGATCTTCAGCAAGATGACGAACTGAGTTTACCTTCCCGTCGCGATGAAGCACTTGTCGCGATGGACTGTGTTCCGGACGCCGTGGAGAAACGTGCCTCCCGTCCGGAAACGCGCCAGCACAAGAAGAGAGAGCCGTTCTGCTCTTTAGCGGACGGCGGAACGGCTCTCGCTTCGGTCAATCGGTTCGTAAGCTTCGATACGAGGATCCCGTTTCATGCGCAGGGGACTTCTCTTCGCACTCGATCGCCTGGTGGACCTTTTTGCCTTGATCGGCATGGGGCTGCTCCTGGTCATGGCCGTTCATATCTTCCTGAGCATCGGCATGCGGTGGTTCACCGGGAAGGAAATCGATGGCACGCTGGAAACGGTCACTTACTACTACATGGTCGGAATTACGTTCTTTCCGCTTGCATTACTTGCGCAGCGCAACGGTCACCTGCGTGCTGACCTGTTCATCGGCCAGTTTTCCCATCGTCATAAGTTGGTTGCCGAACTGATGATCCAGATTGGGCTCGCGGCCTATCTCCTGCTGATGTGCGCGCAAACCTATTCCCAAGCGATGAGCGCGATGTCCTACGGCGAAGCGGTGCCGACAGCGTCCGGGATGTTCTCGGTCTGGCCGTCGCGCTGGTTCCTACCGATCGGAGCCGCCCTCGGGGGCGTCATGTCGCTCGTCTTGGCCGCCGGCTCCTTGGCAAGGCTGCTCGGTTGGTCTCGCGAGGACGAGGAAACCCTTTCGTGAACAGCGGGCTGATTCCCATGCCAGTTTTCCCTGCTCCGGCAGGTTGCCAGGCGCGCGATCGCGGCGGATTCCTTCTCAATGCCTGACGTTGCAATCGGTCTCGTTGCCATCGCCGTTTCCATCGGACTGATTGCGTATGGCGTTCCGATCGGCCTGGCGCTCGGGCTCTGTGCCCTCGTTGGGATCGCGATCGTCGCGGGGCCGCCGGTCGCGCTCGCGATGCTCAAGACAGCGCCCTACGAGCTAGCGGCGAATTGGGAGTTCTCCGCGATACCGATGTTCATTCTGATGGGCACGGTGGCGTTCCACTCCGGCATGACGCAGTCGCTGTTCCGGGCGGGCAGGCTTTGGCTGGGCTTTCTTCCGGGCGGTCTCGCCGTGGCGACGAACTATGCGTGCGCGGGTTTCGGTGCAGCTTCCGGGTCGAGCCTGGCGACGACGATCGCCATGTGCCGCCTGACCGTTCCGGAAATGCGTCGGTATGGCTACGATCCGGGGTTGGCGACGGGCGTCGTCGCGGCTGCCGGCACGCTGGGATCGATGATCCCGCCGAGCGTGTTGATGGTGATTTTCGGCATTTTTGCCGAAGTTTCGATCCCCAAGCTCTTTCTCGCGGGCATTGTGCCGGGTGTGCTCACCGCCGCGGTCTATTCGCTGATGATCGTCGTGCGATGCCGGGCCAATCCGAGCCTTGCGCCGGCACCGGATACGACCGAAGACCCGAACGAGAAATGGCGGGCGCTCGCCGAGATATGGCCGCTTCCGCTGCTCATCCTGGCGGTCATTGGCAGCATCTACACCGGTGTCGCAACCGCGACGGAAGCCGGCGCGCTGGGCACAGTCACGGCGCTGTTGATCGCGTTGGCCCGCCGCACCCTCACCTGGAAGATCCTGTACGACAGCCTGCTGGATTCCCTGATCAACACGGCTGCCATCTTCTTCATTGCCGTCGGCGCCGTCTTGCTCACACGTCTTTTGTCGTTCTGCGGCGTTCCGGCCTTTCTCACGGACATCATGCTTCAGTGGTCGGTCGATCCGCTGCTCCTGATCCTCGCGACGGCGGTGCTTTATCTGATCCTGGGCTGTCTCCTGGATCCGCTCGGGATGATCTTCCTCACGTTGCCGATCATCATTCCGATGTATCAGGCTCTCGATGTGAACCTGATCTGGCTTGGTGTTCTCGTCGTCAAGTTCGTGGAGATCGGACTGATGACGCCGCCCGTCGGTATGAACGTATTCGCAGTCAAGACCCTCAATCCTGATATTCCCATATCCGTCATCTTCAAGGGCGTGAGCTGGTTCCTTTTGTGCGAGCTGGCAATTCTCGCCGCTCTGATCGCTTTCCCGCAAATGACCTTGTTGTTCGTGTGAGGCGGCGCGCTTGCGCACGTCGATTGAACGCAGATCCTGGAGAGAAACATGGCAGACAAGAAGAAAAAGATGCACCTCGGCATGTTCCTGCTGCCCGCCGGCCATCATCTGTCCGCATGGCGCTTGCCTGGCGTCGAGCCGGCCGGCTGGAAAGATATGGGCTTTCTTGCCGATATCGCCCGAACTGCGGAGCGAGGAAAGTTCGACCTGATTTTTTTGGCGGATGCGGACGGTCTGTGGCAGCCGGATCTCGAAGCGCTTAGCCGCGATCCGGGGGCCTTGTTCCTGGAGCCGTTCACGCTGCTATCGGCTCTTGCCATGGTGACGGACAAGATCGGGCTCGTCGCCTCCGCGTCGACAACCTATAACGCCCCCTTTCATGTTGCGAGAAAGCTGGCGTCGCTTGACCATATCAGCCGCGGTCGGGCGGGGTGGAACATCGTGACCTCTTTCCAGACCCATATCGCCGCGAATTTCGGAATGGACACGCAGCCGCTCCATGCCGACCGGTACCGCGTGGCCGATGAATATGTGCAACTGGCATGTGAGCTCTGGGACAGCTGGGACGATGAGGCTCTCGTCTGCGACAAGGAAAGCGGACAATATCTCGACTTGAACCATCTGCATGTGCCCGAGCACACCGGTGAAACCTATTCGGTGAAGGGGCCGCTTAATATATCCCGGCCGCCTCAGGGTCATCCGGTGCTGGTGCAGGCCGGGTCTTCCGATGCCGGCAAGACGTTGGCGGCGAAATTCGCCGACATCATCTTTACGGTTCAGACAACTCTGGAGTCGGCGCAGAGCTTTTACGCTGACGTCAAAGCCCGAGCCCGTGCCGCCGGTCGTGATCCGGATACGGTGAAAGTGATGCCGGGTATTTTCCCGGTCATCGCAGAGACGGAGGAAGAGGCGGATCGCACGTTCGAAGAGATGCAGCGCTATGTCGATCCGCGCAACGGCTTATCCATGCTCGCCGGATACGGCTTCCCGATCGATATGACGAAGCACGATCTGGATGATCCCTTCCCGGAGCTTCCGGAGACGGAGGGACAACAGTGGCGCCGTCAGGTGATCATGGACTTGGCGCGCAAGGATGATCTCACGATCCGTCAGGTGTGTCGCCTGGTTGCGGTGTCGCGCGGCCATTTCTTCGTCAAGGGAACGCCTGAGACCGTCGCAAACGTCATGCAGGATTGGCTCGAGGGCGGTGCTGCCGACGGCTTCAATCTGATGCTGCCGAAGATGCCGTCCAGCCTCGAGGGCTTCGTCGACAAAGTCGTGCCTGAGCTTCAGAAACGCGGTCTTTTTCGGACTGAATACGAGGGGCAAATGTTGCGCGACCATTTGGGCCTCGCGCGACCGGCGGCGCGTCGAGACTGATTGGCGCAACAGAAGAGAACGGTGCGACATGGGCATCGGGCGAAAAGTCCGAAGCATCCGATGTTCTGGTCTGCGCTCACCGTCGCCCCGATTCCTGAAAAATCGATAGCTTTTTTGCCCGGCGAGGCTGCCGGCGCCTATGGGAGGAACCAGGCCATGACTCTCGCTGCGAGTTCGGGTGCTGCCAAGGATGCCAACCATGACGGCGAAGGTTCGGAGGCGTTCGTCGCCTTGACCGACGCGATTCGGCGGTACCGCAAACAGATCGAAGCGGATGCGCGCATCCCGGACGATATCGTGGCCATGATGAAGAGCGCGGGAGTTTATCGCGCAGCCGTTCCTCAGCGGTTCGGCGGTGACGGCGCGTCGTTGCCCGAGCTGTTGAGGATGCTGGAGCGAATTGCGGCGGCCGACGGATCTGTCGGGTGGGCGGCCACATTTGGCCCCCAGATGGCTTCCTTTCTCGGGGCACTCTCAAGGGAAGGCTTGGAGGCTTTTTATCGTGACGGCCCCGATATCATCAGCGCCGGTGCGCTGTTTCCGCTTCAAAAAGCCCGGCTGGTCGATGGAGACGTGGAAATTTCCGGTCGGTGGAAGTTCGCGAGCGGATCGCTGCATGCCGATTCAATTGGGGTCGGCCTCCTCTTGGAGGACGATGAACGACAACTGGGCAAGCCGGTTCCTCGCGTCGCGCTTCTGGACCCGAGGCAGGTCACCATTGTGCCGAACTGGGACGTGGTGGGACTTGTCGCGACCGGAAGTCATGACGTGATGGTGAAGGGCGCACGCGTTCCGCTTGACCGGACCTTCCTGCGTGGCGCCGATCCGGCCTATCTGGAACCGATCTATCTGTTTCCCCCGGTGACGCTCGCTGCGTTGACGTTTGCGGCGGTCGCCGTCGGTATTGCGCAGGACGCACTTGCCGAGCTCTATTCCCTCGCGAAGGGCAAAGTCTCCCTGGCCGGAGGATCACCTCTCGCTGAGCGCGCGATTGCGCAGATTGAAATGGCGCGCAGCGACTATCGTCTCCGCGCCTCCGAACGCTACCTCGTCACCGAAGCGGATAGGGCCTGGAATGAGGTGGCCTCGAAGGGGGCTTTGTCTCGCCCGGCCAATCTCAATCTCCGGATGGCGGCGATTCAGGCGACCGACGATGCGGCGAGCGCGGTGGCAACGGCATTTCGGCTTGCGGGAACAACGGCCATTTTCCTCGATCATCCGCTCCAACGTCATTTGCGCGACGTCAACGTAGTGGCCCAGCATGCTTTCTTGAGCCCCGACCATGTGGAACAGGCCGGTCGCATGCTGTTCGATCGGCCAACGTCTCCTCATTTTCCATAGAAGATCAGGGCTGAAGCCATTCGTCCGGTTTATTTTCGTGTCACGTCGGCTCTTGCAACACGATGAATCGCTCCCTCCGCTCGGAATCTTCGATCCGTTCCGCTTTTCTCGGGATCGCGGAAAGCGGGTCTACGTTATTGTTTCGAAGCGTTTTCGGACGGCCAACCGGTTTCCGCTTCGCCTGGAAGCGCTCTAGAGCGTGTCATTTAGTTTTTGAATCGGAAATGGGATTCCCTTGAGGGGTTGGATCTGATTCAAGCTGCCTGCTGGGTGGAGGCTGGCATGC
>NZ_JABJVY010000018.1:0-120350 GCF_040750475.1 Amorphus sp. 3PC139-8
CTTCCTCGCAAAGCCGGACGGAAAACCGGTGCCCACTTTTCCTGGCTTTGCCGGTTCCTTCCTCGCAAAGCCGGGCGAAAAACCGGTGCCCACTTTTCCTGGCTTTGCCGGTTCCTTCCTCGCAAAGCCGGGCGGAAAACCGGTGCCCACTTTTCCTGGCTTTGCTCTATTGGTTCGGACAGTAGAGCTGTACGCCGATGGTGTAGCAGCCCGCTGGCTCGGCCGGTTGTCCCTGATCGCCGCTCGCCGCATCGGGCAAGCGCGGACCGTCGATACTTTCGTCGGGCGGCGGACCGGCATTGCGCCAGGCCCAATCGTTCAGCGCACCCGCCGCAATCGATCCGGCCGCGGCGCCCGCGACCCCGGCAGCCGCCCAATCGCCAACGTCATGCCGCCACCGCGGCGAGTTCCAGTCGGGCCGATGCGGGTCGGACCATCCCGGAGGATTGTTCCAACCGGGACCGCCATTGCCGCGCTGATAGGGATCGGCCAGAGCAGGCGCGGTCGCAACCAGCATCGCCAACGCAGACAGCGCAAGACGCGGCAGTGCAGCTGGACGGGTCGCCTTGGCCCGCACGCGATCCTCAAACAAATCTTGCGACATCCAATCAATTCCCGTGCGCTGCCGATCCGCTGCGCGCATACGCGCTCCATGACAGCACCCGATCTGGCTGACGTGAGGCTTGCGCTGGCTTTGCTTTTCTCTCCGCAAAGCCGGTTTTCGATTTCCGCGATGCGACCGCCCGCCGGGCGAGAACCTTACCCCATGGAATTCGGCAGCCAGAGCGACAGCTGCGGAAATCCGAGCAACAGCGCCATGATCACGAGTTCGCACGCCAGGAACCAGCCGATCCCTTTGAAGATCGTGTGCAGCGGGATCTTGTCGCCAACGACGTTCTTGACAACGTAAGCGTTAAAGCCGACAGGCGGGGTCAGCAGTCCGATCTCGATATATTTGACCACGATAACGCCAAGCCAGATCTGATCCAGATCGAGCGCCTCGAACATCGGCTGAACGATCGGCAAGGTCAGAAGAAGAACGCCGAGCGGATCGAGAAACATCCCGAGCACGACATAGATGAGCGAAATCCCGATCAGCAGGAGCACCGGGTCGAGCGCCCAGTCGCCCATCATGCCCGCCATCATGTCCGGCAAGCCCACCAGGGCGAGGAAGCGCGTGTACATTACCGCGCCATAGGCCACGAAGAAGAGCTGCGCGGTGGTCTTGATCGTCTCCATGACGCTGGCGCGGATCACGTCGGGGGTGAGCCGGCGTTGGGTGGCGGCAATCACCACGGAGAGAAACGCGCCGGCCGCACCCGCCTCGGTCGGCGTGAAAATGCCGCCATAGAGCCCGCCGATAATGCCGAAGATAAGCACCAGAAGCGGCCAGACCGGTAACAGCGACTGCCAGCGCGCCTGCCAGAGCTCGCGCTTGGCAATCTCGCTATGATTCGGCGGCGCGATTTTCGGGTCGAGCACGCAGCGTCCGATGATCATCACCGCGTAGACGAACGCCGTCAGGATCCCCGGAATGACGCCCGCGATGAGCAGCTTGGTGATGGAGACCTCGGCAAATACGCCATAGATCACGAACATGATCGAAGGCGGGATGAGCGCGCCCAGCGTACCGGCCGATGCCACCACGCCGGCTGCGAGCGATGGGGTGTAGCCCGCATTCAGCATCGCCGGGATCGCGAGCCGGCCCATGGTCGCGGCGGTCGCGACCGACGACCCCGACGCCGCCGCAAAGCCTGCGGAAGCGAAATTGGTGGCGACCGCCAAGCCCCCGGGAAGCCCCGACAACCACAGCCGGGCGGCACGGAAAAGCGCCTCGGAGATACCGGAGGCGTGCGCGATTGTGCCCATCAGGATGAACATCGGGATCGCCGACAGGCCCCAGTTGGCGGCCACCTCGAACGGGGTTTGCGCCATCATGGCGAGCGCCACCCGCTCGTTGCGCAGGAGGGTGAAGCCAATAAAGGACACCACGCCGAGCGCAACGCCAATCGGCATGCGCACCGCGATCAAAAGCAGCACGAGACCCAGGCTGCCGAAACCGAGAAGCTCGGGACTCACAGATTTTCCTCAGTGTCAGGGATGTGGGTGCGCTCGGCCTCGCGCACTTCCGCATGTCCGGTGAAGCCGTCGCGAAGATCGCGGACCATGTAGTAGGTGACGTAGATCAGCATCAGACCGAAGCCGACGAACACCAGCCAGCGACCCGGCCAGACCTCGACGAAGCCGAAGCCCGCCTCCTTGGCGTCGCGGATGCGGGTCTTATCGACGGCCACCTCGAACGCCTTCCAGGTGAAGACGGCGATGTAGACGGTCGTGACGATGGCGACGAACCCGTCGAGGATGGCGCGCGGGTTCGGTTCCATCCATCCGGTGAACAGCTCGACGAAGATGTGCCCGCGCTCTCGGGCGATCAGCGCCAGCGGGAGAAAGGCAAGCGCGGCCATATTGTAGTTCGCGACGATTTCCAGCGTTCCTGTCAGGGGAGCGTGGAAGAAGGTGCGAGCGATCACGTCGGCCGTGACGTGAAACATCATCAGCACCGTCGCGATCCCGGCGATCCATGCGGCGGCGTCGACCACACGGTCGAAGATACGCTTGATGACGCTCATGCGTCCCTCGATTGCGGCCATCCGGGCGCCTCCTTCCGAAGGAGGGAACCGAACGGCTATGCGGTTTTCGGAGGAGAACTCAGAGCATGTCCCGTCCAAATGGACTCGATTTGAACGGCAAGGACTTGCTCACCCGATTAAGTCCGGAGCCATTTCTCGTCGCTTAGATGTGTCCATCTGAGCCGGAAAGACTCTAGAGCTTGTCGGGATCGACCTTGGAGTAGACCTCGTCCCAAAGCAGCCGGACGTAGGTGTCGTGGTCACGACCGTTCTCGGCAAGAAGCGTCTTCCACTTCTCGTAGGCATCCTTGTAGAAGGCGATCAACTTCTCGGGATTTTCGACCCCGGCGTCCTTGGCCTCCTCAAGCACCCGGCCGATCTGGCGCTTGTCGTGCTCGACCATGATGTCCTGGAAGGCTTCACTGTCAGGCGTGAAGGTAATGCCCCGCGCCTTGGCGTCCGCCACGATCTTGGCTTCCGTGACCTGGTTGCCGTCGATCTCCGCGCTCGCGATGAGCTCGGGCGCGAGCTCGATATGCGCCTTGCGCACCTCCGACGACATGTCGTTCCAGCGATCGCGGTTGACGAACATCAGAAGCGGCGGCCCGCCCATGCCCATCGGACTGTCGACGACACCTTCGACCACATCCATGTAGCCATAGCTTTGCAGCCAAGTGACCGAGCCCAGCACGCAGTCGATGGTGCCGCGCTCCAGCGCCGTGGTCGCATCCGCCGGCGACATGGAGACCGGCGTCGCGCCGGCGATCTCGGAGATGGAAACGCCGCCACCTGACGAACGGATCTTGAGCCCCTTCAGGTCGTCGACCGTTTTGATTGGCTTACGGCACATGAACAGGTAGGGCGTGGCGGAATAGCCGCCGAAGCCGACCGCGTTCAGCTCGTGATACTCTTCCTTGCATTGGTCGCAGCCGAGCAGAACCGCCTCGTTCATCGCGCCGCCCGCGGCGAGCTCGTCGGGACCCAGCAACGAATAGGAGAAGATCGTATTGGTCGCCGCCATCAGCCGCGGCTGGTAGGGCGCGATCGCAATCCCGGCGTCGACGAGTCCGTCGCCGACCGCTTCGGGCGTACCGGGACCGCTGGCGAGCTGTGCCCCGGTGACGAGCCGCCAATCGGCCTCTCCGTCAGTCTTCTCGCGCAAAAGATCGAAATAATGCTTGAGTCCCTGCCAGTTCACCGGATGGTTCTGGCCGAACCAGGAGCTGAACACATAGTTTTCCGCCTGCGCCATGGGCACTCCGGCGAGCGTTGCCGCCATCGCAACGGCACACATCAAACCCGTCGTCCGCATGTGACGATTTCCTCCCCTTTGATTTTTGCCTGCGTTGCCCCCGCCGGCAGGCTTCCGGACACCGTTTGTCACGTCCGGCGACGCGGTCTCCGCCGCGTCTGTCCGGCCGTCCCTCGGCGTCACATCTCTGTAGATTTCGGCATCAGATCAGGAAGATGCCCCAACACGCCTTCTTCCAGCGGAACAAACAGCGAGCGCGCGCAGAAAATCGATTTCCGCGTCGCAGTAACCCGCATCGAGGACAGTCACCAAAACTGTACGCAGCGGGAAATCAGGTGAGAATGCCTCAAACTGCGTGGTGATCTTTTGCGTTTCGCAAAAGCCCCCTTGCGGTTAAGCGCGGGTCTCCAGGCGAGCGAGCAGCAAGGTGGCGGCGAGCCCCGTGAGAGCGCTTGCAAACTGGATCAGAAGCAGCCGCTCAGGCCCGGCCCCGGCGACCATCACCGCACCGGCAAGGGCGGAGAGCGCGGCCCCTCCTCCGACCATGACGGCAGATCCGACCCCGCTGGCCGACGCCGCCAGCTTCGGATCGACGGAGAGAAGACCGGTCATCGCGTTCGGCAGCGTGATGCCATAGCCCGCACCGACCACAGCCATCAGGCCGAAGAAACTGCCGGCGCTGCCCTTGCCCAGAAGAAAGATCGTCAAGGAAACCGCAAGCGCGGACGCCGTGGTGATCGCCCCCGCGAACATCATCCGGCGCACGCCGAAACGGATCGACAGCCGCCCGGCCAGAAAGCTGCCGCTGACATAGCCCACCGACGTCGACCCGAACAGGATTCCGAGAGTGCCGGAATCGAGCCGGAAGATTTCCGCCCCGATGAAGGGCGCAGCCCCGAGATAAGAAAAGAACGTACCGGCCGCCGCGGCCATCGCGATGCAATAACACCAGAACCGGCCGGAGCTGAGAAGCACCGGATAGCTGCGAATCTGATCGCGAAAACTCGTGAACCCGGCCGGCCGGGTTTCCCCGACGTCGAGCCAGACCAGCATAAGGCCGATCAGGCCGAGCGCAAACATCAGCCAGAACACAAAGCGCCAACCGACCGCCTCCGAAATAAGGCCGCCGAAGGTCGGGCTGATCATGGGGAGCACGGCCATGCCCATTGTGATGTAGGCGATCCGCGACGCCGCCTTGTCGGTGCTCATGGTGTCGCGAACGATGGTGCGAGCAAGTGCGATCCCGGAATAGACGATCGCCTGCACCATCCGGAGAACCAGAAACAGCGAGACATCCTGGGCGAGCGCACAGCCGAGACTGGAAAGCGCGTAGGTGCCGAACGCGAACAGCATCACATTGCGTCGGCCGAACCGGTCGGCGGCGGGTCCCAGAACGATCTGGGTCACTGCCACGAAGGCGAGAAACAGGCCGACGGAAAGCTGGATGACGCCGTAGTCGGTGCCGAAATCGGCCGCCATCTCCGGCAAGGCGGGCAGAAACACGTTCATCGACATCGCTGCGATGCCGGCGAGCGCGATCAGGGTTCCGATCGTGGGCGGGGTGGCTCGATCGAGGAAGACCGGCCGCATATCCACCCTTTCTCCGAAGTCCGGGGCGCCCCGGTCGAATCCGCCTAGCCGTGACCCAATTTCATAGCGCATTTTCGCGCGCCCGGGATTGCAGGGCGCGCGAAAACGGCTGATCCAAATCGCAAAAGGCCAGAGCGTTTCCAGGCCAAGTGGACGCCGGTTGGCCGTGCGGAAACGCGTTAAAACAACAAAGTAGAGCCGTTCTGCGATTCCGTGAACGGCTGAACGTGTCAGGTTCGACGCCGCTGAACGCATCGCCCAAGACCGGTTCACCCGGCGCCTTACCCCCAGGGCGGCGGATCGAACGTCTGGCGGATGTGCTCGACGAACGCGATCACCTCCGGCCGCAGCGACTTATGACGCGGAACCAGTGCCTTGTACCAGAGCGGAACGACCGGATAATCGTCCATCACCGTTATGAGGCGCCCATCGCGAAGCGGCTCGCGCGCCAGGAATTCCGGGACGATCGCCAGCCCGAGACCATCCATCGCCGCGTCGACCAGGATCCGGCTGTCGTTGACGGTGTAGCTGGCCCGGATGTCAATCGACATCGGCCCGCTCGCGCCCACGAAGCCCCAGGTGTGACCGACCGACACGAAGGCCAGGCAATCGTGGTTCACGATGTCGGAGGGCACCTGGGGAATGCCGCGCCGCTCCAGATAGTCCGGCGCCGCGACAAGCAGACGCGGATAGGGACAAAGCGGCGTTTCCCGCACCCCGGCGAAACATTGCGGCAGCGCCCCGAGCGAAACGTCGAACCCTTCCTCCAGCGGATTTACCTGACGGTCGATCAGATGCAGCTCGATGCTCATGCTGGGATGCTCGGCGAAAAAGCCGGTCACCGAGCGGCCGACATAGAGCGCACCGATCGTGGTGGTCGCCCGCACCCGCATGGAGCCCCGCAATTCGACGCCGGCTTCGCCCCGGGTCAGGAGCGTATCCTCCAGCTCCGCCACAAGTTCCTGCAACCGCGGCTGCAGGCGTTCTCCGTCGGGGGTCAGCGTAAGCTCGCGGGTGGTGCGTCGGAACAGCTTGGCGCCGATCTCATGCTCCAGTCGCGTCACGCGCTTGGAAATCACCGAGGGCGTGGTGCCGATTTCCCGCGCAGCGCCCGAGAAACCGCCAAGCCGCGCACTCACGAGAAACGCCTTGATATCGATCAGAAGCGGCATGACCGGCCACCTCCAATCGACGGACGCGTCTGGTGGTGGTGCGGAGAGCCGGACCCGCGCATCCACGACGCTGCGTGCCGGTTCCGGTGCGGGTTCGCCGCTGGTTTCAGAACGTCCAACGCCAGACCAACGCGTTGTCTGGGATCTATCCTCTGCATTGCGTTTCTCTCTCCCTTTGCTTTTTCGCTTTTTCAGTCTTGATTTTCTTGGCCGGCGACGACGCGCCAACGGGTGTGATACGGCCAACACGGTGTCGATTGCGCACGGAAACGGCCATTTTACGAACGGCCGGGGCGACGCGACTACGCATCCGCATCGAATTCGGCGGCGCGCCGCATAAGAGGGTTTCCGATTGGACCGCCACGCGCCGGTCCCGAAAGCACCGACAGAAGCGCGCTTGCACAAGGCAACGACCTTGAGTAGATATGTATACATAAATCGCTTGATTTTTTGAATCAAGCAAGGTGGGTGGATAGGTTATCCGCTAAAACATCCTAAAAATCAGCCATTCCTGCCCGTCACGCGACGCGCGCGCTCGGTATTCTTGTATACCTATTGGGCATGAGATTGCCGGGACGGGAGAGGTTTGCCTGATGCCGGTGGGATCAAGCCAATCCACGACCCGAAGTAAGGCTTGAGACCTTGCACTCATAGAAAGGTTGGGAGCGCGTAAGCAAACACAGCACAGCTCCGATCATCGGATCCAATCCGGCCGGGCTGACCGATCATCTGTTTCGCCAGGCGGTCACCTCCGCCGGGATGGGCTGCATGGCGGCGCTGGACGCGGAGCGCTTCTTGATCGAGGCCGAAACGATGGGCCGGAATGCCCGGCGGTCTGAAGCCGGTGCGCTCGGCGCGCAGCGCGAAAATGACGGAAGAGAGTGGAGGTCGAACCCACCCAGGACGGGCTAACAACCCTACCCGGATTTTAAGCCCCACGCGCAGAGAGGACCAGCCGCGCCCACGCCACCACGTCTCCATTCGCTCGCCACAGCAGATAGACAGGCCCTCGATCGGCAGGGTCAAGGCCGCCACGCAGCGGCAGCCGAAGGGCAGCCTTGTGGCTGCCGGCGGGCCTGCCCCAGAGCAGCACCGATTTCTGGACCGTGAAGCGATCAGCGCCGAAGGGCGCAAGCGCCATGCAGCGAAGGCGTGAGCTGCATGGCATCATTCACCACTTCGACGGCTGCCTTGGCTGGCACTGCGGCCGTTGGCCGGACGGTCAGCCGTCCCCCGAACGATCAGGGAACAGCTTCGGCTTCAGAGCGTCGAGCGGTTCGCTTTCGCTCGGATTGCCTCGATCGGCAAGGAGAGTGTTCTCCGGTCACTCGGCTGGATTCGCCTGCGGGTGCGCGACCGAACCCGGTTCGCTCTCCCGGGCGAGCACGACCAGGATTGCAAGGAACAGGGCCTCCCCGACCGCGAAGACGACGAAGGCCGCGGTGAAGGATCCTCCGGACAGGTCGATGGTCAGCCCCATGATCCACGGCGCAAGGAAGCTGGAGAGAATGCCGAAGACCTCGGCATACCCCACCGCGGCTGGCGCCAGTTCCGGAGGATACTTCTCGCTGAGCAGCGCGAAGATCGCGCCGCCGGCAAACACCGCCAGGCCACTCAGACCGGCCAGGACAACCAGCCAGAGAAAACCCATCGGGTAGATGGTCGCTGCGGTGAACGCGAGCGCCGTCAAGAACGCCAGCCCGGCTCCGACCTTAATCATCGTCAGCTTGGCGATCTTGTCGGACAGATAGCCGCCGATGATCAGGAAAATCACCTGCGAGATGCCCATCAACGAGCCGATGACGGCCGCGTTCTCAACCGCCATGCCCTGGACGTTAATGAAGGCAGGCACCACCCAGGTTGCGGTTCCGGCGATGGCGAAGGTACAGGCGGCAATGCCGAAGCCCGAGACCAGGATCCACTTGGATCGGAAGATGGCCGTCAGCGGCAGGCTGGTTTCCCGTGGCTCGTCGTCATCCCAGACGAAGCCAGAATAGCCCAGGCTTGCCGGACCGTTGCGCGCGACGAAGGCATTGACCGAGGCCACCACCAGTGTCCCCCCGGCCAGCACCGCAAAAAAGGTCCGCCATCCCGCCGATATGGCGAGCGGAATGCCCAGGGCGAAGTCTGCTGTGATGGCAAGGCTGTAGGCCGCCAAGATCACGCCGACCATCATCCCTCGACGTCGCTGCGGAAACCATCCAAAGATGAGCTTCATGTTGCCGATGAAAATCGCCGCATCGAAGAAGCCGATGAAGAGCCGCAAACCGATGAGCTGCCAATAGCTCTGGACGAACACCTGCAGCAACATACCGGCACCGGTTCCGGCAAGACCCATTAGAAGCATTTGCCGGGCTGTCATGGTCCGGCTGATCGGGGACCAGATCACCATGCCGATGCCGTAGGTCAGCGCGAAGATCCCCTGCGCCAACCCTGCCTGTCCGGCGCTCAGTTGAAGGTCCTCGGAGATGAAAGGAATGACGGCCGCAAGCGCATACCAGTCGGCGGCCAGGAACATCTCGCAGACGATGGCAAGCGCCAGCATCCCGATCTGCCATTGCTTGACGCGGGACCGGTCGCCCGGCGCAAGCCGTTCGTAGGTCGGAGCCATACTCATCGAACACCCCTCTTTATTGATGAGTTTGGTTGGTCGGTCGAAAGATGTGGCCGCAGTCTCTTTACGGGCCGTCGGCCCTCCACCTCAGTCTTGGGTCGGCGGCGGCAGGAAGTCGACCTCATGTTCCGCGGCGATCCGCACGACTTCGGCCGGATCCGGAACGTTGTGGATCCGCTCGAATAGCTGGCGCAGTTCGCGCGCCGGCGAGACCCAGAAGAAGCAAGTCACATCCGAGGAGGAGTTGTTGAAGATGCCGTGTCCGAGGCCACGCGGCATGCGTATCAGGTCGCCGGGGCCAGCCTTCATGTCCTGGCCATCGAGCCAGATATCGAAGGTCCCCTCGAACATGTAGATGAACTCGTCCTGGGTCGGATGGATGTGCGGTGGCACGAACGTCCCGGACGGGAAGGTGGCGTGCCAGGCCATCGAACTCTCGTCGACTTCCTTCAGCACATAGGTCTGGCCGAGAATGTTCCAAACCGCGCCGTCATAGGCCTCCGGTGCCCGGGTAATACCGGCGGGTTGCGCCATGAAGTTGCTCCTTCGGTGATATCAGTCGGTGAGAAAATCGAGGACGACGACGCCGGCGGCCGGGGTTTCCTCGAAGACGAGGTGGCCGGTTTCCGATACGAGCTCACGGCGCGCGGTCTCGGGCAGAAGCTTCATCCACGTTTCGCTCTGCGCGGTGGGACGCAACCGGTCGTTCGCCCCCCACAGCAGCAGGGTCGGCATCGTCAGCCGATGCACCCAGCGGGCGAGTTTCGGATTTCCCTGGGGGTTTGCAGCCACCAGCACCCCGAGTGCCTGCATTTCGCGACCGAGCTGCGCCTCGAATGCGGGATCGGGTTCGGCGGGGAAATAGCTGACAGGCACAGCAGGATCGTGCGCCAGATAGGCGGGCAGTTCCTGCGGCGGAATGGTGAAGATATCCGGCGCCGGCGTCTCTTCGTCCACCAGACCCGCAGGGGCAACGAGCACCAACCGTTCCACCCGGGTCGGTTGCCGGATCGCGAACTCGGCCGCGATCCATGCCCCCACCGAAAAGCCGGCCAGCTCGAATCGGTCGAGTCCCAGCTGATCGAACAGGTCCATATAATGGAGGACGTGGTCCTCCACGCAATCGATGCCGGGATCGGTGTCGCTCTGGCCGAAGCCCGGATGGAACGGGATGATGACGCGGCGCTTTTCGGCCCACAGCCGCGCCATATCGAAACCGGTGAATGTCCCGGTTCCGTGCAGGAAGACGAGATCCGGCCCCTCTCCGATGGAGAGCACGACCGTGTTCACGCCATTGACCACGTGCTCCGATCGCTCGAAGCCGTCGAGGCTCGCTTTAGTCACGATATTTCTCCGAAATTTGCGGGTTCCCGCACTCCCGATTGCGCGGCTGCGGACCGCCGATGGACCAGACTGACGAACTGTTCGGCGGCATTGGCCAGGCGCGCTTCGAGCATCGACCCGACAGGTCGGCCTTCCACGAATTCTTCGGCGCTGGCGTAGATGGCCGTCGACACGGTCGCAGCCTCGAAGAAGCCGAACAGGGGCCGCAGCTGATGTTCGACGACGAGCGAATGCCGCATGCCGCCTCCGACTGCCGTTAAAAGCACCGGTGTGTTACGCAAGGCCGACGGATGAACGAGGTCGAAGACGTGCTTGAACAGGCCCGGATAGGAGCCCTGAAAGACCGGGCACCCGATGACCAGGCCGTCCGCGCCTTCCAAATCTTCCAGAACGGCACGCGCGGGATCGTCGAGATCGTCCCGCCGATACGCCCCCAGTCCTGGACCGGCATCCACGAGATCGACAAGCTCCACGGAGAGGCCGTATCGATTCTCAAGGGTCTCTCCGACCGCCGCCACCAAGGCCCGTGGTTTTGCAGGCCGCCAGCTCGAACCGCAGAAACCGATGATCTTGCCGGTATGCATGGGCCGGTCTTTCAGCCGGCCACCCCGAAGACCGTCCAACTCGCCCCTTCGCCCGGGAGACCAAGCATCGCGCGGCCGCACTCCTCCACGATCTGATCCGCCATGAGGATGTGCTGTGTGCCAGCGTGGATGTCCCGGTAGACCCGCTGCATGGGCGTGTTGTGGAGGGACGCGCCGCGTGCGTGCCGATGCGCAAAGGTCGACACCTCTGAGATGACATCGTGGATGTGGCGAAGCGAGAGTTTCACCATCGTCATCTGCTCCAGAGACGGCTTCTGTCCCGCGGCACAGGCGTCCGACACGCTTTCCCAGGTCTCGTAGGCCATGGCGCGGGCGGCCCGGTACTTCGCTTCGGCCTGAGCGAACTGAAACTTGAAGCTCGCACTGTCCTTCGAGAGGCCGAACGGATCGCGGCGTTCGACGATTACCTTGACCAGTTCGTCCAGCACCCGTCGTCCGACGCCGACTGCCCAGCCGGTGTGCGCCCATGCGCTGTAACCGGCGAGGCCTAGGGCGCCCTGCGGGCCTCCGCGGCGCGGAGCTCCAATGTTGAAGTCGTAGAGCATGTGATCGGGAACAAAGAGCTCGTCGGCGCCCATGAGCGTGTAGTCAAAGCTGCCGGTGGCACGCAGACCGAGCACATCCCAGTTGCCCAGAAGTTCGATCGTCTCACGTGGGTGATGACAGATGATGATCTTCGGCTGGCCGCTCTCCAGCATGATCATCTCGCCGTCATCGTCTACGACGAAGCAGCCGGTGTGGATCCACTCCGCATGCTGGACAGCACTAGCGTAGGCCCATTTGCCGCGGATCATATAGCCGCCGTCGACGCGGCGCGCGAACCCGCGGGGAACGCCGTTGCCAGCAATGGTGATGTCCGGCCGCTCGCGGAAGACCTCGTTGATCCCCTCGTCTTCGATATAGAGAGCCATACTCGTGCCCTCCATGTTGTTGACGATGGTGCACCAGCCGGTGGAGCCGTGCACATAGGCGATCCGCTCGGCAATCCTCATAGCCTCGACCGGCAGGAGCTCGGCGCCTCCGACCTCCTTCGGAAAGATCATCGTATAGATGCCAGCCTTGCGCAGCGCCTCGACCACGTCATCGGTAAGGTAGCCCTGCTTTTCGGCCTCAGCAGCACGCTCCTCGATCAGGGGTAGGATGTTGTCGAGACGGCGATGAAGCTCTTCTTCCGTGGGTGAAGTTTGCTTGGTTTCTTCTGCGAGGCTCACGTTCTTCTTCTCCTCTGGATTTTGTCATTTGACCGCGAGCTTGAAACCAGATGATGCCCCCCTCAAGCCCCCCAGACGGGGGGTGAATGACTTCGAAAACGCACACCGTGCTCACCAAATGGGCTTGACCAAACGGCATGCCGTCGGAAATGCTGCAATCGTCGTTGGGAGTGTCCCCGAGATTTCGATCCCAATTCCTTTTGGGGGAGCCGAATGGCGCGCCTTGAGGAGATTTCTCCGTCGGCAACGGCGGACAGTGTTTTCCAGATCGCCGAGAGCACCAGCTTTCCTGCGCTCGGGCACGCCTATCTCTGCGGCCTCCAGCGGATGACTGGGTGTCCGATCGTCGGGCTCTACCGATTGCAGGACGAACGGCCGGAACTGCTCTTCGTCAACGGCGTCCCGGATGGCTTCACCGCCGAATACAGTGAGGGCCTCGGTCGCGCCGACCCTTTACTCGATGCGATCATGACCCGGCGGCAGGCGGTGGACGGGCTGTCACTTCTCGGCGCACGTCACTGGCAGAAGAGCAAGGTCTATGACCTGCTTCGCCGGTGGGGACTGCACCACAACATGTGTGCCCCGCTCACGGTCGAAGGTCATATTTACGGCTGTGTCTACACCGCTACACGATGCGAGGATGCCCCTTATTCCGCCGATTCCCGTGAGTGGATGGAGATTTTGGCCCGAGCTGCTTCGATCGCGATGGAGGCGATGGCGGAAAAGGGTCGTCTTCAGGGCATCGTGGCGGACGCCGCACCGGTCTTTGGTTCCGAAACCGCGCTCGAAAATCTGCGCCGCTGGCTTCCGCCGCGCGCTGCGGAGGTGGCCCATAGGGTCTGTGGTGGCCAGTCCAACAAGATGATCGCTCAGGAAATGGGCATTTCGGATCACACTGTGAAAGAGCACGTGGGCAATCTGTGCCGCCGTCTGAACGTCCGAAATCGAACCGAGCTGGCCGCGTATCTGACCCGGAACCCGATGCACTGACGTCGGCCGACCTGCGCCGGGGCCTTCCGCACGATCTCCCACGCCTCAGTTGGACAGGTACTTCGGAAGCCAGCGCGTGACGGCTGGGAACACCATCAGCGCGACCAGCGCCGGGATCTGCAGGACCACAAATGGGATCTCGCGGTTCCGCAACGAGATGCTCGATTTTAAGTCCGGTCGCCCTACACGGAGCGAGCAAATCTCTTCCCCAATCGTGCCGGCAGAGGCGTCTTGCGGGGCCGCTGCCAGATAGGTTTCCGATCGATGCGGAACGATCCGGCGCGAACTCGGCCACGCGCTGCTGACGTGCCATCACCTTCAGAACGCGGCGCACATCAAGTTCGTGCGCGCCCACCGTGGCAGCGCATTCCCGACCTTGCGGCGGAGGAAACCGGTTCTCGCCGGATAGAAGCGACAGGATCTGCTGCCAGAGCCGATGATCCTACTTGTCGAGTGCCAGCCGATGACCGGGCAATCAAATCGCCCCGCCCTCCGACACCAGCCGCCATGGCTCCCCTCAGCTCATGCAGCGTTCGATCCGGTCGAGGGTTTCCATGGTCGGGAGCGCCTGGACGACCGAGCTGTTGGGCTCCCGCCCCTCCTTGATCGCGGCGATGAATTCGCGGTCGACGAGTTCGACGCCATCGGACGACACCGCAACGCCGCTCAAGTCGATCGGCTTGTCGTAGCCATCGAAGAGGTCGTCATAGCGGGCAAGATAGGTGCCGTTGTCGCAGATATAGCGGAAATAGGTGCCGAACGGCCCGTCGTTGTTGAAGCTGAGCGACAAGGTGCAGATCGCGCCGTTTTGGGCTTTCATGCCGATGCTCATGTCCATGGCGATGCCGAGCTCGGGATGTTTCGGCCCCTGCAGGCCAAAGGCCTCGGCGGCGGCACCGCCGGTCTGATACTGGAACAGGTCGACCGTGTGGCAGGCATGGTGCCACAGAAGATGGTCGGTCCAGGTGCGCGGCTCGCCCTTGGCGTTCAGGTTAGAGCGGCGGAAAAAATAAGTCTGCACGTCGAGCTGCTGCAAGGTCAATTCGCCCGCCTCGATCTTCTTGTGCATCCATTGGTGGGACGGGTTGAAGCGCCGCACATGGTCGACCATCGCGACCAGATCGGTCTCCTTCTGCACGTCCACGACCCGGCGCGCATCCGCCAGGGAATCGGCAATCGGGATCTCGCACAGCACGTGCTTGCCCGCCTTCAGGCAAGCGATCGTCTGCTCGGCGTGGACCTGGGTCGGGGTGGCAAGGATGACCGCATCGACATCGTCGCGCGCCAGGCTCTCGGCCAAATCCTTCGTCGCATGGCCGACGCCGCGATCGCGCGCCACCTTGTCGATATCGTCCGGAGCACCGCCGACGACCGAGGTAACTTCGACGCCATCGATGCGGGCGAGCGCGTCCAGATGCTTGCTGCCGAATGCGCCGGCTGCACCGGCCACACAGATCCTCATCGCCTATCCTCCTGTCAGCCGCGTTTCGCTCTTAAAAATGCGAACCACTAGCAATTGCTTATGTCGAACGCCCCATGGATGCGCGTCGCAGCGCTCGGCGAGCGCTCTCTACCAGATGGCGTAGGGATACGGGACCGGCCAGGATGGCCGAAATTGAATAGCGTCATTTGCCATTCGATCTTGTTATAGGGGGAACTACTTAGAAGAAATGCCCTCGCCGTAGGCGCGCCGGCAATAGGCCCGGATCAGGTCCAGAAAGCGGGACTGGGTCGGGGTCGGGCGCCAATCGGAGCGATAGGTGAAGCCGATCGCCCGCGTGGAATCGGGCAACGGCACCGGCATGGACGCCAAAAGCCCCTGCTCGCGTTCGATCTCGAATTGGTTCTCCGACATGATGGTCAGATAATCCCGGCGCATCATCAGCCCACGCGCCAGCACCAGCGAACTCGACACGATCCTGACTGGCGTCTGCGGCTGGTCCTCGATCTTCAGCTTCTGAAACAGATAGGCGCCGGACGGCGTATCCTTCGGCGGCGCGATCCACGGAAAAGCCAGTGTATCGGCAATGGTTGGCGCAGAGGCGCGGGTCAGCGGATGGCTGGCATTTCCCACGATCACGAGCTGATCGTGAAACAGGACCTCCTGAGAGATATCGCCCACTGGCGGCGGATCGCGCAGCGCGCCGATCAAAAAGTCGAGCTCGCCATGACGCAGATCGCGCAGCAGCGCTTGATAGGGTCCATCGACACACCGGATCTGCAACCCCGGCCCGCTGGAAACCAGCAGCTCGTCGATTGCCGTCGGCAGGATCGACGTCCGTGACAACGGCAGCGAGCCGATCCAGATCCGAGTGGAATCCCGGCCCTGAAAGGCGCTGATCTCGTAATGCGCCTGACGCAATTCGGCGGCCGCGAGGCGGACATGATGGGCAAAGGCCTTGGCCGAGGGCGTCAGCGTCACCCCCCGGCGCGAGGGCTCGAAGAAGGGCGTGCCGGCCAAACTCTCCAGCTCGCGCGCCGCGCGATGCACCGCCGGCTGCGTCGCCCCCAACTCATAGGCCGCCTGACTGTAGCTGCCCGCCCGCGCGATCGCGACAAGCGCATGCAGTTGCGGCGGCGTCACCTGCTTATGAAACTCGCGCGCACCGACCGCCGGCGACGTCCTGGGTGCCCGTCTGAGGGCAAGCTGCGCGCCGAGCTTCAAATGCTCGATCACGCGGGCGATGCGCCGATCGAAGATCTCGCCGACCTCGCTCAGATACATGCCGTCCGGCCGGCGCTCGAACAGCGGCGCGCCGATGTCGCGTTCGAGTTTCGCAATAGCCTGCGTAATCGCAGGCTGAGAAAGATGGACCCGCTCCGACGCCAGCCCGATCCGCCTGGTCTCCGCCACCTCCCGAAACGCAATCAGATGGCGGATGTTGGGAAACCTGGTTTCGATGACGTCCTCCCCTCGATTTCACACATCTATAACAAATCCAAATGGCTCCGGCCAAGCTTCGAAATGGTGCCGGCGTCCCGGCGCGCCTTAATGGAGACAACAAGGCTTCTCGGTTCGCCGCCCCTCGTGGCGCGAGCGAAGAAAGCCGAGCTTAAGGGCATGGAGAAACGTCCATGGATCGAGACTATCTGCCGTTTGACCCGAACCCGAGCCGGCCGCGCTACCGCCCGCCGGCGGGCGCCGTGGACGCCCATTGCCACGTGTTCGGCCCGGCGGAACGGTTTCCATATGCGCCGGAGCGCAAGTACACCCCATGCGACGCGCCGAAGGAGACGCTGTTCGCCCGGCGCGATGCCCTGGGGTTTGCGCGCAACGTCATCGTGCAGGCCTCCTGCCACGGCACCGACAACGCCGCACTTCTGGACGCGCTCAACACCGCCGGCGAGCGAGCGCGCGGGGTGGCAGTAGTCGATCCGTCAGCCGTCAGCGACGCGGAGCTTGCCGCGATGGATGCCGCCGGCGTGCGGGGCGTGCGGTTCAATTTCGTGAAGCGCCTGGTCGATGCGACGCCAATAGATGCCTCGCGGGCGTTGGCAGACCGGATTGCGCCGCTTGGCTGGCATGTGGTGGTCTATTTCGAGGCTCCGGACCTTGCCGAACTGACCCCATTTCTGACCACCCTGCCGACCCCGGTCGTGGTCGACCATATGGGCCGCCCGGACGTGGCGAAAGGCATCGAAGATCCGGATTTCCAGCGCTTTGTCGCCTTGCTCGCCGACAACCCGCATATCTGGACCAAGGTAAGCTGTCCGGAGCGGCTCACGGTCGCGGGACCACCCTATGACGATGTGGTTCCGTTCGCCCGGATGCTGGTCGAGCGCTTTCCCGATCGCGTGCTCTGGGGCACCGACTGGCCGCACCCGAACATGAAATCGCACATGCCCGACGATGGGCAGCTCGTGGACGTTATTCCGAGGATCGCCCCCATCGAGGCGCTGCAGACCGCTCTGCTGGTGGAAAACCCGATGCGCCTCTACTGGGCCTCGAAAACATAAATCGTCTGCCCCCGCCCGCTTCGCGGGAAGCGGACAACGCGAAATGGCTAGCCTGCATATGCGAAAGGCCAAGCAAGATTACAATTTAAGATTAAACATCACCGGGAGACTTCTCATGGAGATGATATCCGCCGACCCCCACCACATCGAGGGAACCACGATCTTCGATGGCGAGCAGGCCATGAAGGGATATGCCCTCAATAAGATGTGCTACTCGTTTAATTCAGCGGACGCGCGCGCCGAATACTTGGCCGATCCTGAAGCCTACATGGCAAAATTCGGCCTCAACGAAAGCCAGAAGCGCGCCTGCCGCAACAAGAACGTCCTGGAAATGATCGACGCCGGCGGGAACATCTACTATCTCGCCAAATTTGCCGGCATCTTCAACCTTGACGTTCAGGATGTCGGCGCCCAGCAGACCGGCATGACCAAGGAAGAATTCAAAGAAAAACTGAGACGCGCGGGAGACTGACGATGGCACAGATCATCGGTGGATTGACGAGTTCGCATATTCCGGCAGTCGGAAATGCCATCCAGAAAAAGCTGTTCGACGACCCGTATTGGAAGCCCTTTTTCGACGGTTATCCGCCGATCCGCGAATGGCTGGCCGATCACAAGCCGGACGTCGCGATCAACATCTACAACGATCACGGCCTGGGCTTCTTTCTGGACAAGATGCCGACCTTCGCGATTGGGGCCGCGCACGAGTACCATAACGAGGACGAAGGCTGGGGCATCCCCAAGCTGCCGCCCTTTCCGGGCGACCCGAAGCTGAGTTGGCACATCATCGAGAGCATGGTCGAGCAGGAGTTCGACATCACCTCGTGCCAGGAGCTGGTGGTCGATCACGGCTTCGTGGTGCCGATGCAGCTCTTCTGGCCCGGCGCACCGAACAATCCGGACATGCCGCGGGTGGTACCGATCAGCGCCAACACGGTGCAGCATCCGATCCCGACCCTGAAGCGGGCACTGGATTTCGGCAAGGCGCTGCGCAAGGCGCTGCTCAGCTATCCGGAGGACATCAAAATCGTGGTGCTGGGCACCGGCGGGCTGTCACACCAGTTGGACGGCCAGCGAGCGGGCTTCATCAACAAGGAGTTCGACCAGATGTGCCTGGATAAGATCGTCACCGCTCCGGAAGAGCTCACCAAGATCAGCCGGATGGAGCTGGTGGAAAAAGCCGGCGCGCAGGGCACCGAGTTTCTGATGTGGATGATGATGCGCGGCACGCTCGGCGACCATGTGACGCCGGTGCACAAGCACTATCACATCCCGATCTCCAACACCGGTGCCGGCACCATGATGCTGGAGTGCGCGGCCTGATCCCGGAAGATATGAAAGCCGTGCAAGAAGCGGGACCCATTCGGTCCCGCTTTCCTATAATGTCTCAGCGCTGCAGCTTTCGGCGGCGGACCTTTTCGGTACAGCGCTCATAGCGCGATCCCGCCCCAAGATCGGGCTCGGCTCCAGAGTGGCCCAATTACACGCCACTCATTCTATGGAAAGCTCAACGGGGCCAACACCGAACATCGCGGTGGCGATGGCTTCCCGGCCCCGCGACCCGTTTCGCCGCGCAATCTCACGCAATCTTCCCCCGAAAACTGACGGGCTGCGCTTCTCTTTGACGCCGTTCGGCACACGGGGCTTGCATCCGAGCCCCGATCGCTGCAACTTGCGCTCCCCCGAAGCGGCCCCGCTTTGGGCCGGTCGTTCCTCCAATCGGCGGCCGGTCTCCTTTTCGACAACACCAGCCTCGGACGTCTCAAGGCCATGCGTGCGACACTGGAACGGGCTCATCTTTTGAAATCCCTGACCCACGTGCATCGCGTGGTCGAACGGCGCAACACGATCCCGATTCTGTCGAACGTCTTGATCCGTACCGATGGCAGTGCGCTGAACCTGAAGGCCACGGACCTCGACATCGAGGTGACCGAGCAGGTGCCGGCGATGGTGGAGCAGACCGGCTCCACGACGGTGCCCGCGCACATGCTGCACGACATCGTGCGCAAGCTGCCGGAAGGGGCGCAGATCGTCCTAGAGACCAACAGCGATGGCGCCACGCTGACCTTGTCCGCCGGCCGCTCGCGCTTTGCGCTCCAGATCCTGCCGGAATCGGATTTTCCCGACATCACCGCCGGCACCTTCAGCCATGCCTTCAAGCTCAAGGCCGGCGATCTGAAGCGGCTGATCGACCGGACCCAGTTCGCGATCTCGACCGAAGAGACCCGCTACTATCTGAACGGCATCTACGTGCACACCGTCGACAGCCCGGACGGCACGATGCTGCGCGCGGTCGCGACCGACGGCCACCGGCTCGCCCAGGCGGAGATCCCGGCGCCGGAAGGGGCTGCCGGCATTCCGGGCGTGATCGTGCCGCGCAAGACGGTCGGCGAGATCCAGCGCTTGATCGAAGATCCGGAAGAGACCGTCGCGCTGGAACTCTCCGACGCGAAGATCCGCTTCACCTTCGAGCACGTGGTGCTGACCTCCAAGCTGATCGACGGCACCTTCCCGGACTATGTCCGCGTCATTCCGCAGAACAACGACAAGCTTCTGCATGTCGACCGCCAGGAGTTCTCCAGCGCTGTCGACCGCGTTTCCACCGTATCGAGCGAGCGTGGCCGGGCCGTGAAGCTGTCGCTGCAGCCGGGCAAGCTGACGCTTTCCGTCAACAACCCGGATTCCGGCAGCGCGACGGAAGAGCTGGTCGTCGAATATGACGCCGATCCGCTCGATATCGGCTTCAACTCGCGCTATCTGCTGGATATCGCAAGCCAGCTCGAGACCGAGACCGCCGAGTTCAAGCTCTCCGATCCGGGCTCGCCGACCTTGGTCCACGACATCGGCGAAAGCCGGACGCTCTACGTCCTGATGCCGATGCGGGTGTGACGGCGGAGCCATCCGCCATGGCGTCCGCGACCGACCCTTCCGTTTCCAGGGTCGCGGTTACGGCGCTGACTCTGACCGACTTCCGCAACTACGCCCAGCTTTCCGTGCGCTTCGACGGGCGCTCCGTCGTGCTCGTCGGCGCCAACGGATCCGGCAAGACCAACCTCCTGGAAGCGCTCTCCTTCCTGTCGCCCGGCCGCGGTCTCAGACGGGCGACCTATGACGCCGTCGCCCGGACCGGCGGTGCCGGCGGCTGGACGGTGCACGCCGTTCTCGACACCGACGACGGATCGGTCTCGATCGGGACCGGAACCGCCCCCGACGGCACAGGACCGCGCAGCCGACGGATCCGCATCGACGGCGAAGACGCGCCGACCTCGGATGCGCTCTTGACCCATCTGGACGTACTTTGGCTGACGCCCGCGATGGATGGCCTCTTCACCGGGCCCGCCGGCGATCGGCGCCGCTTTCTCGATCGGCTGGTGATGGCGCTCGACGCGGGACACGGACGGCGTGTGTCAGCCTATGAAAAGGCCGTGCGCCATCGCAATCGCCTCCTGGACGAGCCCGGCGCCGACGCTGCCTGGCTCGACGCAATTGAAAGCGAAATTGCCCGCCATGGCGCCGAGATCGTGGTTGCCCGCCGGCATCTGGTCGAGCGCTTCCAGGTCGCGATCGCTGCGGTGCCGGCCGATCCCGCAGCCTTTCCCCACGCATGGATCGCGCTCGAAGGGGACTTGGAAGCGCGCGCCGGCCCCGATGTTGCGCCGGACGCCCTAGAGGCACCGTTTCGCGACCTCTTGCGGGAAGGGCGACCGCGCGACCGCGCCGCCGGGCGAACGCTCACCGGGCCGCATCGGGCCGATCTGGTCGTAACCCACGCGGAGAAGGAGATGCCGGCCGCGCTTGCCTCCACCGGCGAGCAGAAAGCGCTCCTGATCGGGCTCGTGCTCGCCCATGCCGAACTGGTGGCGACCGCGAACGCCCGGGCACCGGTTCTGCTTCTCGACGAGATCGCCGCCCATCTCGATCCCGGCCGGCGCGGGGCCCTGTTCGACCGGCTCGACCGGCTCGGCGGCCAGACCTTCATGACCGGCACCGACCCGATCCTGTTCGAAGCGATTGGCGACCGCGCCCAGATCTTCCGCGTCAGCGACGGTCGGCTGCAACCGTCATGACGAGCCGGAAAAGGGATCACTTGATCCTCAACAGGCCCGAGACGAGGATACGTCCATGAATTTTGCCAGCGACAATTGGGCCGGCGTGAGCCCGAAGGTGGCCGCCGCGCTCTCCGAGGCCGCCGACGGCCTCGCCCCGGCCTATGGCTTCGACGACCTCACCCAAGCGGCCGAGGCCAAGATCGCGGAGACGTTCGAGACGGATGTGGCGGTCTTCTTCGTCGCGACCGGAACCGCCGCCAACGCCCTGTCGCTTGCCGCAGCGTCGGGACCCGGGGCGATCGGCTTCTGCCACGCCGACGCCCATATCGCGATCGACGAGGGTGGCGCGCCGGCCTTTCTCGGCCGAGGCCTCACGCTGACCACGCTCTCCGGTGCAAACGGCAAGATCGATACGGACGCTCTGGACCGCGCGCTCTCCTTCTATCCCGCCGGCTCCTTCCAGCGCGGCACCCCGCGCGTCGTCAGCCTCTCTCAGGCAAGCGAGGCGGGAACCGCCTACACTGCAGACGAGGTTGCGGCGATCGCCGACATCGCCCGGAGGCGGGACATGACGGTCCACATGGACGGCGCACGCTTTGCCAATGCCGTCGCCCACCTGGGCTGCACGCCGGCGGAGATCACCTGGAAGGCCGGGGTCGATCTCCTGTCGTTCGGCCTGACCAAAACCGGCGCCTGGTGTGCCGAGGCGATCGTCGTGTTCGACCGCTCCAAGGCACCCGACGTCGCCGCCCACCGCAAGCAGGCCGGCCATCTCTTTTCCAAGAGCCGGTTCATTTCCGCCCAAATGCTCGCGATGCTGGACGGCGACCATTGGTTGGAACTCGCCGGACGGGCCAATGGTGCCGCCGGACGCCTTGCCGCCGGACTCGAGCGGTCGAAGAACGCTCGCCTTGCCTGGCCGTGCCAGTCGAACGAGGTGTTCGCCCATATCGCCGCCGCGCGGCTCGCCCGGCTTCAGGACGAAGGTGCTCGCATCTATCCCTGGGAGGTGCGCGGCGCGCCGGAAAGCGAAGCTTCGCGGCCCGGCGAAACCCGCGTGCGCATGATCACAAACTTCGCCACCCCCGATCGCGAGATCGACGCCTTCCTCGACGCACTCGACCGCGACTGACGCGACCGCCCCCCAAGATCGCCATTGGATTTGCGCGGAAGTAAGGCGCGTTTGGTTGCACCTGCGACAATCAGCACGGTCCACCCGCATTGATTCCAATGATCCGACCGGGACATACGCCAGGATACCCCGTCACGCGCGGTGGACCGCATAAGCCCCGCGACCGGGGGCCCCGTTTGAGTAGCAACGTAGAAGTCGAGGACAGTGTCGCATGGTTCATGAGCGCGTGCGTCGGAGTGACCTTCTGGACCGCATCGTCTCCGCGGAGGAGGCCGCGCGCCTGATCCGCGACGGCATGACCGTCGGCATGAGCGGGTTCACCCGCGCCGGCGAGGCGAAGGCCGTGCCGCTGGCGCTTGCCGAGCGGGCCAAGGCCGAGCCTTTGAAGATCACGCTGATCACCGGCGCCTCGCTGGGCAACGATCTCGACAAGACGCTTGCGGAGGCCCATGCGCTGTCGCGCCGGATGCCGTTCCAGTCGGACCGATATCTGCGCAAGGAGATCAACGACGGCGAGGTCATGTTCATCGACCAGCACCTGTCGGAGACGGTCGAACTGCTACGCAGTCGCCAGATCGGACCGGTCGATGTCGCCGTGGTCGAAGCGGTCGCCATCACCGAACAAGGCGGCATCGTCCCGACCACCTCGGTCGGCAATTCCGCGAGCTTCGCCATCCTCGCCGACAAGGTGATCGTGGAGATCAACACGTCCCAGCCCGACATCCTGGAAGGGCTGCACGACATCTACATCCCGACCCACCGGCCGACCCGAATGCCTATCCCGGTGGTGGCGCCGGAGAGCCGGGTCGGGCTGCCCTTCATCTCCATCGATCCCGACAAGATCGCGGCGATCGTGATCACCCACAAGCTGGACTCGTCCTCGACCGTGCTGCCGCCGGACGCCGAGACCCGCTCGATCGCAGGCCACCTGTCCGAATTTCTCCTCAACGAGGTGAAACAGGGCCGACTGACCCATGCGCTGCAGCCGCTTCAGGCCGGCATCGGCACGATCGCCAACGCCGTGATGCACGGCTTCATCGACACGCCGTTCCACAGCCTGAAAATGTATTCCGAGGTGTTGCAGGATTCGACTTTCGACCTGTTCGACGCCGGCAAGCTGGATTTCGCCTCCGGCTCCTCCATCACGCTATCGGAGGAAAAATACCGGGAGGTCCTGCCGCTGCTTCCCAGCTACAAGTCGCGGCTGATCCTGCGGCCGCAGGAAATCAGCAACCACCCGGAAGTGATCCGCCGCCTCGGCATCATCGGCATCAACACCGCCTTGGAGTTCGATCTCTACGGCAACGTCAACTCCACCCATGTGGGTGGCACCCACATGATGAACGGGATCGGCGGCTCCGGCGATTTTGCCCGAAACGGCTACCTCTCGATCTTCGTGACCAAGTCGATTGCCAAGGGCGGCGCCATCTCCAGCGTGGTGCCCATGGTCAGCCACGTCGACCATACCGAGCACGACGTGGACATTCTGATCACCGAGGTGGGACTGGCCGACCTGCGCGGCCTGGCCCCGCGCGAACGCGCCGCCACGGTCATCGCGAACTGCGTGCATCCGTCCTATCGCGACCTGCTGTCCGACTATTATCGCCGCGCCGTCGCCCGGGGTGGACATACGCCGCATGTCATCGAAGAGGCGCTCTCCTGGCATGCGGCCCTGCGCGAGACCGGCAGCATGATGGATGCGGGCGCGCGATGATGGCGGGGGGCGAGACCTTGCCCTGGATTACTCGAAGCCGCCTCAGTAGGCGTTCTCACGCTTGAAGAGCACCACGAACGGCGTGATCGCGAGGATATAGAGGTCGAAGCTGATGGACCAGTTGTCGACATATTCGAGATCGTAGCGCACCCGCATCTGGAGCTTTTCGGTGCTGTCGGCCTCGCCGCGCCAACCGTTCACCTGGGCCCATCCGGTCACGCCCGGCTTGACCCGGTAGCGCTGCATGTAGTTCTGCACGCTGCGCTCGAACGGCGTGTCATCCACCAGGGTGCCGATCGCATGCGGGCGGGGGCCGACCAGGGACATGTCCCCTTTCAGGACGTTGTAGAACTGCGGAAGCTCGTCGAGGCTGGTGCGCCGGAGAAAACGCCCCACCCGGGTGACGCGCGGATCGTCGCGCGCGGTCTGTTGTTCCCCCAGCGTATCGGCCATATCGGAGCGCATGGAGCGGAACTTGAAGATCATGAAGGTTTCGCCGTTGAAGCCCGCCCGCGGCTGGCGAAACAGAGCCGGGCCCGGACTATCGAGACGCACGGCAAGCGCGATGGCTGCGATGATCGGAGACAAGAGCACCAGGAGCAGCGCCGACAAGACCTTGTCTTCGAGGACCTTCGCCACCCCGGCCCAACCGAACATCGGCTGATCGAGCAGCCGCGGTAGAGGGAGCCCGGCCAGCGAATAGGAGTTGCGCTGAAAGATACGCCACATGATCAGGTCGGGCGCGAGCAGCACCAGGACGGGATAACGGTCCAACTGTTCGGAAATGTGCATCAGGCGGTCGGCCGCGTTGAGCGGCAGCGCCAGGATCACCGTGTCGATCTCGCCGGCGGCAACCTTGCCCACCATCTCGTCGAGCCCGCCAAGCCGGGCGAGGCCGTCGAATTCCTCCGGCACCCGGTCGCCGCGCTCGTCGAAAAAGCCGATTACGCGCAAGCCCGGATCGGACGAGGCCTGCAGGTAGCGCATCATCTGCTTTCCCTGATCGCCTGCCCCGAAGATCGCGGCGCGGCGCACCAGCCAGCCATGGCGCATAATCCGGCGGACAGCGATGGCCGTCGCAATTCGCACCGCGATCAGCACGACCCAGGTCGCGACCGCCCAGGACACCACCCAGATGCGCGAATAGGTCTCCGATTCCTTCAGCACGAAGGCGATCGTGGCCATGACCGCCACGCTCGACACCAGCGCAAGCGTAATCTGCAAAATGGTGCGCGGGCGGAGACGATAGGGCTGATCGGTATAGACCTTGTTCAACCACAAGAACCAGCAGCCGACGGCCGCACCGAGCAGGACAGCCATCGCATATTCGGAGCTATTGCCATGGCCCCTGCCGGGATAGACCAGAAAGATCAAGAGTCCCGTAACCGCCACGGCAAAAAAGTCGGCAACACGGAGCAGTTCCGCGATATGCTGCAAGCGAAGGGGGAACTGTTTCATCGGTCACTGATCTTCCGGACTTCGGGCAAGCCGATTTCCTCGCTCCGGTTCGTCGCCGAAGCGAAGAAAACGGCAACGGCATAGCCGCGATCGAAGTTCATAGCAGCCTATGGAAAGCCCACCCCTTCGGCGCGCGCGAACCGAATTGCCCCTCGTTTATCGCAGCCGATTATCAACTATTCCGACAATATTAGGGATTCGTTATCGCCACACGTGAAATTTACGTTCGCGTAAGGCATGGGTTGCTTTGCGCCACCGACATCGCAATCTCAACAGGGTCCATCCGCCGGACATGACCTCAAGCGCCGAAACCGACGAAGTCCCAGACGTCTCCAACCTTGAACTGGTGAAGCGGTTCGCCGGGCATCTCTCGGCGCAGCGCCGGCGGGAATTCATCGGCCTGGCGCTGCTGTCTTTCGTCGGAGCGATCTCCGAACTCGTGACGCTCGGGGCCGTGCTGCCCTTTCTCGCCGTCCTGTTCGACGCGCAGTCCACCGCGAGTTCCGGGGCCAGTGCGGCGATCGAGAACCTGCTTCCCGCCGCGGTAATGCAATCGCCGGATGCGCTTTATTGGGTCAGCGGAATTTTGATTGCCGTCGTGCTGACCGCCTCGCTGTTACGATGCGTGATGTACTGGGTTCTTTTCAAGTACGTCTTCGCCATGGCGCACGATTTCAGCATCGACATCTATCGGAAAGCGCTATACCAGCCCTATACTTACCATCTGAACAAGAATTCCGGTGACATCCTGGCGATCACCAACACCGTCCAGGTACTGCTCTACTATGTACTGCTACCGGCCTTCGAAGCCGTGATGGCGGCGTTCGTGGCCGTGTTCATCGTCGCCGGGCTGCTGGTGATCGATGCCGGCAGCGCGATCATCGCCGGCACCTCCTTCGTGGTGGTCTATGTCGCCATCACCCGGGTGGTGCGCCCGCTGCTCGCTCGCAACAGCCAGAAGATTTCCAAAGCCCAGATCGACCGCGTCCGCCACATCCAGGAAGGCCTGGGCGACATCCGCAACATTCTCCTGGAAGGCAGCCAGGAGGTCTACGCCTCCAAGTTCGGCGTCGTGGAAGGCGTGCTCCGCACCTCCCAGGCTGTCAATATGAGCTATTCGCTGCTGCCGCGCTTTGCCGTGGAAGGGCTCGGAATCTCCATTATCGTGCTCCTCACCCTCGTGCTCAGCCAGACCAGCACATCGCTGGTCGCGGCATTGCCGGGCCTTGGGGCGTTGGCGCTGGGCGCCCAGCGGCTGTTGCCGCTGATCCAGAAAGTCTATCTGGGCTGGAGCCAGGCGACCGGCAGCCGCCAGGTTCTGTTGGAAGTGCTCGGGCTGTTGGACCAGAAGATTCCGCCGGAATATCTCCCCGGCGCGAGCTCCGAACCAATGCCGTTCACCTCCGAGATCCGTTTCGACCACGTCTCGTTCCGTTACGCGGACGATCAGGACCTGGTGCTGAGCGACATCGACCTCACCGTCCGCAAGGGCGCGCGGGTCGGGATCGTCGGCAAGACCGGGTCGGGCAAAAGCACCTTGATGGACCTGATGATGGGGCTCATCCAGCCGACCGAGGGGAGCCTTCTAGTCGATAGTGCCGCCCTTTCCCGCGACAATCGCCGCTCCTGGCAAACGCAGATCTCCCACGTTCCGCAATCCATGTTCCTCGTCGACGGCACGATTGCTGAGAATATCGCGCTCGGCGAGGCCAACGCGGCGATCGACCCGGACCGCGTGCGACAGGCCGCGCATCAGGCCCAGATCGCCGACCAGATCGAAAAGCTTCCCGAAGGCTACGAGACCGTCGTCGGCGAGCGCGGCGTCCGGATTTCCGGCGGCCAGCGCCAGCGCATCGGCATTGCCCGCGCCCTCTATAAGGAAGGCAGCGTGCTGGTGTTCGACGAAGCAACCAGCGCGCTCGATCCGCAAACCGAGCGCGACGTGCTCGCCGCCATCGATGCGCTTGGTCGCGACACCTACACCATGTTCTTCATCGGGCATCAGGCCTCATCGATGGTGCTGTGCGACTATATCATCGAGCTGGAATCGGGACGGATCGTCGCCCGGACGGAGCGGCAATGAGGACGGCCCCGGCCGCGTCGGATGACCCGCCTTCGGGGCAATGAGCGGAAGAGTGGCATGGTCGCCATCAGCCTCGTCGTCATCACCTATGCGCGCGCCGACATGCTGCGGGCCTGCCTGAAGAGCTGCATCCGGCAGACTACCGACTTGGACGGTGGTGTCGAGATCGTCGTGGTCGACAACAATCCGGCCGGCACCGCCCGGCCGATCGTCGACGAGATCGCGTCACGGGCGCCGGTGCCGGTCCGCTATGTCCACGAACCGACGCCGGGGATCCCGAACGCACGCAATGCCGGAATTGCCGCCACCGAAGGCCCGATCCTCGGCTTCGTCGACGACGACCAAACGCTTGCCGAGGACTGGCTGGCGCTCATGACCCGCCGGTTCGGAAGCGATCCGGTCGACTGCCTGTTCTCCAATGTCGAGCCGGTGTTTTCCGAACCCGGCCTTCAGCCGCCGCCGGCGATTGCGGGTGCCTACCGACGCCGGCTCGGCGACCGTGGTTCCGGCGGGGCGTTGTTGCGTCGGGCGACCTGCTTTGTCGACACCACCCCGTTCGATCCGCGCACCATGCACACCGGCGGCGAGGACACGGAGTTCTTCGCCCGCCTCGACCAGCTCGGGCGGACTTTCGGCTGGTGCATGGAGGCGATCGCCTATGAGCACGTCCCGAGCGGCCGGCTGAAGCTGTCCGTCGTGATGCAGCGACAGTTCGCCGGTGGTCAGCATTTCGCCGAAAGCCGGGTGCGCCACAGCGCGTACCCGATCGCGACCGCCGCAAAAATCCTCGCGAAAGCGGTGATGCAATCGGGCGGGCTGGCCGTTGCCGCCCTCGTCTCTCCGCTCCTCGGGCGCGACCGGCGCTGCTATGTGCTGATCCGGCTTTCCGGCGCCCTCGGCAAGCTGCTCTGGCCGCTCCGCCTGGAGCTGCGCCGCCGATCGACGGTGACCGCCCCATGACGACCGTTTCCGTCATCGTGCCCACGCTCCGGCGCCCGGACCGGCTGGTGCGGGCGATCCGCTCGCTTCTCGATCAGGCTCTGCCGGTCGGCGTCGTTCTGGAGATTGTGGTCGTCGACAACGCCCCGGAGGGCGGCAGCGAAGCCGTGCTCGCCAGCCTCTGCGATCCCGGCGCCCACCATCTGCGTGTCGTCCACGAGCCTCGCCTCGGCGTCGCGACCGCGCGCAATGCCGGTCTCGCGGCGGCGACTGGCGACCTCGTCGGCTTTTTGGACGACGACTGCACCGCCGCCCCTGACTGGCTCGCCACCCGGATCGCATGTCTGGAGGCGACCGAGGCCGATGCGGCGTTCGGACCGCGCCTGGCGCATCTGGAGAGGGTGCCTGAGCGCGACGCCGACTGGTTCGTCACCCGATTTTCTCAGGATCTCGGCTTCAATGACGGCAGCCCTGTCGAGGGCCTGTGCGACTATCTCCCGCTTCCGGGCTCGCTCTATCGGCGCGCGCGCTGCTTCCCGGAGGCCGACACCTTCGATCAACGGCTCGACCAGACCGGCGGCGAGGACATCTTGATGTTCAAGCGCCTCGCCGCCGCCGGCCGGCGCCTGGTCTGGTGCGACGAGGCGCCGGTGATCGAACATGTCCCTGCGACGCGCCTCACCCATGCCTATGTCTGGCGCCGGCGCTATGCCGACGGCCGGGTGCGTTGCCTGGTGCCGTCGCTGCTTAAGCCGCCGCACCGCCGCGAAATCGCCATCCAGATGGCAAAGGGGCTCGCCCAACTCGCCCTTGCCGGACCGATCGCTCTTGCCGGCCGCGTGACGGGCGCTTGGCCCAACGAACCCACAGCGATCGCCATGAGCGGTCTCGGCAAGCTCACCTGGTGGCGCGGCACCGGCCCCCGCCTCTACGGCGCGGGGCATGTCGGGTGATGGGACCCGCCGGATTTTAAGTCTTCTCCATCCATTCCAACGACGTCTGCCCCGAACTCCGGCCGTCGCCGGAGTGAGCGGCATGCAAAGTCACCGGTTCGTCTGGCAACGCTCAGTGCGCGGCCGCCCAAGTGCCGGCAGCCTTGGCTTCCACTTCCAACGGAACCGACAGCACCACCGCCGGGGCGCTTGCGTCCTGCATCACGGAGCGGATCAGCGGAATGGTCTCGTCCACCTGATCGTCGGGCACCTCGAAGATGAGTTCGTCGTGCACCTGGAGCAGCATGCCGGCATCGAGCTTGGCCTTGGCAAGCGCCGGCTCCACCCGGATCATGGCGCGGCGAATGATGTCGGCGGCCGACCCCTGGATCGGCGCGTTGATCGCCGCGCGCTCATAGAAGGCGCGCATGGACGGGTTCTTGGTATCGATCTCCGGATAGTGCGCTTTGCGGCCGAAAATCGTGGTGACGTAGCCGTGCTCGCGCACGAACGTCTTGGTGGCGTCCATATAGTCGCGAATGCCGGGAAAGCGCTCGAAATAGCGCTTGATGTACTCGCTCGCCTCGCCGCGCGCGATGCCAAGCTGGTTGGCGAGACCGAACGCCGAGATGCCGTAGATGATGCCGAAATTGATGGCCTTGGCGCGGCGGCGGATCATCGGATCCATGCCTTCCACCGGCACCCCGAACATCTCGCTCGCCGTCAGCGCGTGAATGTCCAGCCCGTCGGCGAAAGCCTGCTTGAGCTGGGCGATGTCGGCGATGTGGGCCAGCACGCGCAGCTCGATCTGGCTGTAGTCGGCCGCAACCAGCTTGGTGCCGGGGGCGGCGACGAAGGCGGAGCGGATCTCGCGCCCGGTCTCTGTGCGGATCGGGATGTTCTGCAGGTTCGGCTCCGAGGAGGCGAGCCGGCCGGTGGTGGTCGAGGCCATCGCGAACGAGGTGTGGACGCGCCCGGTCTCGGCGTTGATGTAGCCCGGGAGCGCGTCGGTATAGGTCGATTTCAGCTTCGACCACTGCCGCCACTCCAGGATCTTGGCCGGCAGTTCATGGCCTTCCGCCGCCAGGTCCTCCAGCGCCTGGGCCCCAGTGGCCCAGGCCCCGGTCTTCGTCTTCTTGCCGCCAGGCAGACCCATCTTGTCGAACAGGATCTCGCCAAGCTGCTTCGGCGAGCCGACATTGAACGGCTCGCCGGCGAGCTCCTGAATCTCCGCCTCGACGGCTCCCATCTTCTGGGCAAAGTCGCCGGAAAGCCGCGACAATACCTGCCGGTCGATGGACACGCCACGCCGCTCCATGCGTGCCAGCACCTCCACCAGCGGCCGTTCCAGCGTGGCGTAGATGGTCGCGACCTGTTCCGCAGCGAGGCGGGGCTTCAGCACCCGCCAGAGCCGCAGCGTCACGTCGGCATCCTCGGCGGCGTATTCCGTCGCCTTGTCCAGCGGCACCCGATCGAAGGTGATCTGGGCTTTGCCCGCCCCGCACACCTCCTTGTAGGGGATCGGCGTGTGGCCCAGCCAGCGCTTGGAAAGCTCGTCCATGCCGTGCGCCGTGACCCCGGCATCGACGGCATAGGAGATCAGCATGGTGTCGTCGAACGGCGCCACCTCGATGCCGCAGCGCACCAGCACCAGCCAGTCATACTTCATGTGCTGGGCGATCTTGAGGACCGACGGATCTTCCAGAAGCGGCTTCAGCCGGGCAATCGCCTCGCCGTAGGGGATCTGTCCCTCCAACAGCGCACCGTCGTCGAACAAGGTCGTCTCGCCGGACTTGTGGCCGAGCGGGATGTAGCAGGCCTTGCCGGGCGCAGTGGCGAGCGAGACGCCGACCAGGTCACATGCCATCGCCGAAAGCGAGGTGGTCTCGGTGTCGACGGCAACCACGCCCACTTCGCGCGCCTCGGCGATCCAGCGGTCGAGATCTTCCAGCGTCTGAACCGTCTCGTAGCCGGACCGGTCGACCGGGGTGGCGACCGCCTCCGCCGCCCGCGCGGTGGCGAGCGCAGCGGGTGACGGCTCGGAGGATCCCTCGCCCGCCGCAGCCGGCGCACCTTCCGGTTCGGCGACGGGCGCCGTGGTGGTTGGCGCGATGCCGTCGGGCAGGCCCGCGAAGGCAGCGTCGGCCTCGATCGCCCCCGCCTCCATGTCGTAGACCTCGGCCACCCGGCGCGTGATGGTGGTAAACTCCATCGCCTTCAGGAAGCCGATCAGCTGCTTGGGATCGGGATCGTGGACGGCGACATCGGCAAGCGGCACCCGCACGTCGACATCGTCCACCAGCTTCACGAGCTGGCGGGAGATGCGGGCAAGTTCGGCGTTCTCGATCAGGTTCTGGCGGCGCTTGGGCTGCTTGATCTCCTCCGCCCGCGCCAGGAGCTCGTCGAGCGAACCATATTCGGCGATGAGCTGGGCGGCGGTCTTCTTGCCGATCCCCGGCACGCCGGGCACGTTGTCGGTGGAATCGCCGGCAAGCGCCTGTACGTCGACCACCCTCTCCGGCGGCACGCCGAAATAATCCTCCACCTCGGCCACACCGATGCGCCGCTCGGGTCGATAGGATCCGCGGCTGCGCTCGCCGGACGCCGGGTCGTACATCGCCACCTTGTCGCCGACGAGCTGCATCAAGTCCTTGTCGGCGGAGATGATCAGCACGTCGGCGCCGGCCGCCTCGGCCTGGCGGGCGTAGGTCGCGATCAGATCGTCCGCCTCGTAGCGCTCCTGCTCGATCGGGATCATGCCGAACGCCGTCACCGCTTCGCGCATCAGCGGAAACTGGGGAACCAGGTCCTCCGGCGGCTCAGGCCGGTGCGCCTTGTACTCCGGATAGATCTCGCGGCGGAACGACTCCTCCGACTTATCGAAGATGATGGCGAGATGGGTCGGCTTGATGTCGACGGCGCCGTCGCGGATGAACTGGAACAGCTTGTTGCAGAACAGGCGGACAGCACCGGTCGGCAGCCCATCGGAGCGGTAGTTGTACTTGCGGTCCTGGTTCATGGACTGGAAATAAGCACGGAACACGAACGACGAGCCGTCGACGAGAAAAACGTGGTCGCCGGGTCCCGGCGGACGCGCGGAAATCGGAGACGGCGTGGTGTTGGCGGTCGCCATATCGTTGAAAGCCTTCCGGGACTGAGGTGGGCGCTGTCGCGACGGGATTCGCACCTGCCGAGCTATCGTCTTTTACCCCCCCTTAAAATGCCACATCTAGCCTCCAAACGCGTGATCGCGATGATCTGGGCTGACCGAATCGGTCACGATCGCGCGTGTCTTGAGAGTGGGATGAGGATCGCGGATACCGGTTTTCCGCCCGAATCCCGCTATCAGTTGGAGCATTTCCCGTTCAGATCGGTTCGATCTGAACGAAAGGATTTGCTCAAGTTATTGAATCTGGAGCCGTTTCCGACCGGGTATAGCCACCTGATCGGAACAGGCGCTAGTGGAACTGATCACGCTGGTGGGGCTTGCCCGATCGGGCCAAAACCCGCCGTGATCTAGGAGAACCCGTCTACCATGACATCGCGCCGGCCGCCCGAAGGCCGCCCCCAGCGTCGCAAACAGGCGACGACCGGCAAGACGCTCGACCTACACCCGATCCGCTCCGAAGCGGCCGGCAATGGACGCCGCCGCGCAGCGCCGGATGCGGAGCCGAGACCAACCCGCGCGCCGACCCAGAAGCAGACGAACCGCGCGGCCGAAAGCCGTGCCGGCGCCGGAAGCGGAAGCGGTAACACCGGCAGCAACCGACGCGGCGGCTCGGGGCGCGGCGCCGGCGGCAACGGCGGTGGTGGACGACGTCCTCGCAAGAAGCGCGGCCTTTTGCGCCGGCTGGTCGGCTGGACCACGTTCGTCGCCTTCTGGGGCCTGATCGCGCTTGCCGGCGTGTTCGCCTATTATGCTGCCACCTTGCCGCCGACGTCGGAATGGGCGGTTCCCGAGCGCCCGCCGAACGTGAAGATCGTGTCGGAGCGCGGCGAGTTGATCGCCAACCGAGGCGATACCGGCGGCGAGGCCGTCACCCTATCGGAAATGTCGACATATCTGCCCGAAGCGGTGATCGCGATCGAGGATCGCCGCTTCCGCGACCATTACGGCATCGATCCGATCGGTCTCGTGCGTGCCGCGGTCTCCAATTTGAGGGCGGGCGGTGTGGTCGCCGGCGGCTCCACGCTGACCCAGCAGCTTGCCAAGAACCTGTTCCTGACGCCTGAGCGCACCATCGAGCGCAAGATGCAGGAAGTGGTGATGTCGCTGTGGCTGGAGACGCAATACTCCAAGGACGAGATCCTGGAGATGTATCTGAACCGCGTTTATCTGGGTGCCGGCGCCTATGGCGTCGACGCGGCAGCCCATCGCTATTTCGATACCTCCGCGCGCAACCTGAACCTTGCCCAATCTGCCATGATCGCGGGGCTTCTGAAGGCCCCCTCGCGTTACGCGCCCACGAGCAACCCCAAGGCAGCCGCCGACCGCGCCTCCGTGGTGCTGCAGGCCATGGCCGAAGAAGGCTACATCACCGAGATCGAGGCGAAGATCGCGAGTGCGAACCCGGCGCAGGTGGTGAACCGCGCCACCTCGCCGAGCGCCGGCTACGTCGCCGATTGGGTCGCCGACGTGCTGCCGGGTTTCGTGGGTTCGGTGGACGAGGACATCGTGGTGGAAACGACGATCGACCTCGGCCTGCAGGAGATGGCTCAAAAGGCGCTGCAAAAGAAGCTGAACGAGGAAGGCGAGAAGCTTGGCGCCGGCCAGGGCGCGATCGTCGTCTTGGACGGCGGCGGTGCGGTGAAGGCCCTCGTGGGCGGGCGCGACTACGCCAAGAGCCAATACAATCGGGCAACCGTCGCCAAGCGTCAGCCCGGATCGTCGTTCAAGCCGTTCGTCTACCTGACCGCGATGGAGCAGGGCTACACGCCCCAGACGGTGATGGTCGACGAGCCGGTCCAGATCGGCAATTGGTCGCCGGAAAACTATAACCGCAAGCACTACGGCCCCGTCACTCTGACGCGTGGCCTCGCCTTCTCGCTCAACACCATCGCCGCCAAGCTTGCCGCCGCCGTCGGGCCGGAAAATGTGGTGCGCACCGCGCATCGGCTCGGGATTCATTCCGAGCTGGACCCGAACGCCTCGATCGCGCTCGGCACATCGGAAGTCACGCTCCTGGAGCTAACCGCGGCTTACGTGCCGTTCTCCAATGGCGGCTACGGCGTGGTGCCGCACGTCATCAAGACAATCACGACCAGCGACGGCAAGGTACTCTACAAGCGCTCCGGTTCCGGACCGGGCCGGGTGATCCAGGAAACCCAGGTCGGCCAGATGAACGCCATGCTGTCGGCAGCGCTCACCTCCGGCACCGCTCAGCGCGCCCAGATCGAAGGCTGGCCGGCGGCCGGCAAGACGGGAACCAGCCAGAACTGGCGCGACGCCTGGTTCGTCGGCTACACGGCCTACTTCACGGCCGGCGTCTGGATCGGCAACGACGACAACTCGCCCACCAAGCGCGCCACCGGCGGCCACGCGCCGGCGGAGCTGTGGCGCAGCGTGATGACTCAGGTGCATGAGGGAATGGCGGTCGCCGACCTGCCCGGGGCTCAGGCGGGCGGCGAAGTGCCGATGGCGAGCGCCAGCGTTCCCGTCGACGGCCCGAACCCGGGCGCCTACCCGGCCCGCGGCCAGCCGTCGTCCGGCGCCAGGAACCAGAACGCGAACCATGGCGCCTGGGAGCCCCCGGAGCGCAATGTCGGAACCGGCTTCTTCAAGCGCCTGTTCGGAGGGTAGCAGTCCCGTACGGATCGGATCAGGGACCGCCTACCACTGCGGCCCGCGAGCGCGGATTTTGCGCGACAGGAGATAAATCGCCAGCGCACCGACGCCGCAGACGCTGAGGAACAGCGCCATCGGCCAGGCACTGTCGCTCAGGATCGCGCCGAGCGCGGAGCCGACAATGGCGGCAAACACCATCTGAGAAAAGCCGAGCAACGACGAGGCGGCGCCGGCGCGGGTGGCGAAGGGCATCAACGCGGCCGCCATGCCCTGAGGCAGGGCCTGGCCGATGCCGGCCATATAGATCGCCTGCGGGATCGCGATCGCGACAGGGTTGTGCCAACCCAGGGCCAGCGCCACCACCATAGAGACACCGCCGATCGCCAGGAAGCTGCAGCCGACCCCGAGCGCGCGGGCAAGCCCGAGCCGTTGCATGAGGCGCTGCCCGATGATGGTCCCCGACACATAGGCAAGCGCGATCGCGCCAAACACCAGGCCGAACGCCAGGCTGCTCAACCCGAACACGTTCTGCAGGATGAAGGGGCCACCGGAAATGAACGTGAAAATGCCGGCATAGCCGAAACAGACGATCGCCACGTAGACGCGGTAGGAAGGCTGGGCAATCACCGGGCCGAAGCCCCAGACGAAGCTTTTGGGAGTGAGCTTTTCCGGAACCCGCTCCTTCAGCGTCTCCGGTAGCTTGAGGGCGACCATGGTGAACAGGCCGACCCCCAGCGCAAGAATCGCGAAGAACGGACCGCGCCACCCGAACGCGATATCCAACACACCACCGATCGAGGGAGCCACCGCCGGCATCAGCCCCATGATGGTGCCCATCCGCGACAGTTCGGTGCCGGCCCTGCGCCCCTCATAAAGATCGCGGACGATCGAGCGCGACAGAACGACCGGGCCTGCGGCCCCGCAAGCCTGAAAAAAGCGCGCGACGATCATGACCTCGACGGACGGCGAGAGCGCGCAGGCGAGCGTTGCCAGCGAATAGACCGTCAGCCCGACCAGAAGCACCGGCTTGCGGCCGTAGCGATCGGAAAAGGGTCCGTAAAGGATCTGGGCGATCGCGAAGCCGACCAGGAAGGACGACAGCGTAAGCTGCACCGTGGCAACCGGCGCATTCAGATGAACCGCGATTGCCGGCAGCGACGGCAGATAGGTGTCGGTGGCGAGCGGCCCGACAGCTTGCAGCGTGGCGAGCAGTGCGGTCAGGGCAAGAGTGCCGGCCCTTAGCATGGCGAGAGGGCCCGACGGCAGCGCGACCTCACCTCTCCGGTCACCGGCATGCCTAGATCCGCTCTCGACTTCACGGACTCACAGGCCGGCTCGAACTCATCGTTTTGAGGCATTTCCGGACGGTGAACCGGTTTCAGCTTCGCCCGGAAACGCGCCCCTGCAGCAAGAGAAAAACGCCAAATGCGGCCGCAACCATAGGGCCACGACCGCCACATCGATTGTTCGTCGGCGAATGTGCGCGCGGGAAACGGTGCGTGCCGCTTCCCCACCCCGCGCTGCGCCAACCGAGAGACTTACTCGGCCGCGTCGGCGGTCGGCTTCGTCGTGGTCTTGGTCTCTTCGCCGCGACGATCGCGACGCTCGGCGATGCGGGCGGACTTACCGCGACGGCCACGCAGATAGTAGAGCTTCGCGCGACGGACCTTACCGCGGCGAACCACGTCGACCGATTCGATCATCGGGGAGAACACCGGGAAGACGCGCTCGACGCCCTCGCCGTAGGAGATCTTGCGAACCGTGAAGTTCTCGTGCAGCCCCGCTCCGGCGCGCGCGATGCAGACGCCCTCGAAGGCCTGGACACGGGTGCGCGTACCTTCGGTCACGCGAACGTTGACGCGAACCGTATCGCCCGGCTGGAAAGGCGGCAGAACACGCTGCGCCTCGATGGTCGCCATCTGCTCGCGTTCGATCTCTTCGATGACGTTCATGACAATCTACCTTCTCACTCAATTCGTTCACGAGCGCGGCGCCGTCGCCGTGTTGCAGGCGCGAATGGCAGCGATATCTCTCGGGAAAAACAGGACGACGGGTCTACACCGAAGTGCGCCCAATGTCGATCCTTTCGAGATAGCGATTTCTGAACGGCAAAATCAAGGGCACATCGGCGAAAATATTGCGCCAACGCCCGGCCCGGCCACCACCGTGCCGTTCAAGCCGCACTTTCTCGCCCTTTCGGCGAGCCCAACGGCGCGCGAGAAGGTATCAGCCCACCGGGCGTTCGTCGGAAATCACCTTGCCATCATTGGGTAGGCTGCCCGCCGCCACGATCTCGACCTCCCCGCCGAGCTTGGTCACGTCGCGCAACGTCTCAGTGAGTCGCTCCTTTAGGCCCGGCGCGGCGTCCGCTTCCACCGACAGCGTCATAACGTCCCGTTCGCCGGCGCGGGAAACCACCAGCCGGACGCGACCGAGCTCGGGATGCCGCTTGGCGATCTGGTCGAGCTGCGTCGGGTCGACGAACATGCCCTTCACCTTCGTGCGCTGGTCGGCGCGCCCCATCCAGCCCTTGATCCGCACGCCGGTGCGACCACACGGGCTCGGGCCAGGCAGGATGGCGGAGAGATCTCCGGTCGCGAATCGGATCAGCGGATAGCTCGGCGACAACCGCGTCACCACCACCTCGCCGACCTCGCCGTCGGGCACCGGATCACCGGTCCCCGGCCGCAGGATCTCCACGATCACGTCTTCGTTGATGATGAGCCCCTCGCGCGCCTCGCTCTCATAGGCCACGACGCCGAGCTCCGCCGTCGTATAGGCCTGCAGCACCGCGACGCCGCGCGAATCGAGATCGGCGCGCAAGGAAGCCGGTAGCGCGGCACCGGAAACCAGTCCGTGCCGGAGGGAAGACAGATCGAGACCGAGCTCGTCCGCCTTGTCCAGCAGCACTTTCAGGAAGTCGGGCACGCCGCAATAGAAGGGCGGCTTCAGCGCCGCGATCGTCTGCACCTGCTGCTCGGTGTTGCCGATGCCGGCGGGGATCACAGTCGCGCCGAGCGCCCGCGCGCCCTCGTCCAGAATCCAGCCTCCGGGAGTCAGGTGATAGGAGAAGGCGTTGTGGACCATTTCGTCCTTGCGCAGGCCGGCCGCGTAAAGCGCCCGCGCAGCATTCCACGGATCGGGACCAATGCCTTGCGGCTCGTGGATCGGCCCCGGCGACACGAACACGCGAACGAGTGCACTGTCGGGCGCGGCAACAAGACCGCCGAAGGGCGGGTCTTCCGCCTGTAACGCGGTGAGGTCACTCTTGCGCAACACCGGCAGAGCGGCAAGCGCCGCCCGGCTTTCCACAGCGAGCGTGTCGTAGCCTTCGAGCAGACGTCGCCAGCCGGGCGCGTTGTGGACGCCGTGGCGCACCAGCGCCGCGAGCCGCCGCATCAGGTCGCCTTCGCGCGCTTCCGGATCCTGGGTCTCGCGATCGTCGAAATGGTCGCTCATTCCGCTCCTCCCTATTCTGCCCGGCTAGCGGTTTGATCTTGGCGCAATCGCGAACGGAAAACCGGTACCCGCTTTTCCTGCGATTAGCGGTCTTCCCTCGACGCAATCACGAATGGAAAACCGGTACCCACTTTTCCTGCGATTAGCGGTCTTCCCTCGACGCAATCGCGAACGGAAAACCGGTACCCACTTTTCCTGCGATTGCTTAGGAAAGCCACCGCTTGCGGCGCTTGTAGTGTTTGACGTTGCGGAAAGAACGCCGCCCCTCCCCGCCGACGCCCAGATAGAACTCCTTCACGTCCGCATTCTCGCGCAGCGCCGTTGCGTCGCCATCCATCACGATCCGGCCGGATTCCAGGATGTAGCCGTAGGTCGCATAGCGCAGCGCGATATTGGTGTTCTGCTCGGCGAGCAGGATCGAGACGCCCTCGTTGGCATTGAGCGACTTCACGATCTCGAAAATCTCTTCCACGAGCTGGGGCGCGAGCCCCATCGACGGCTCGTCGAGCAGGATCATTTTCGGCCGCGACATCAGCGCCCGACCGATGGCGCACATCTGCTGCTCGCCGCCGGAGGTGTAGCCGGCCATGGACGACCGCCGCTCCTTCAGCCGCGGAAAGTAGGCGTAGACCATGTCGAGATCGTCGCGGACGTTGCCGCGCCCGTCGCGTCGGGTATAGGCGCCAGTCAGGAGATTTTCCTCGATGGTGAGATGGCCGAAGCAATGGCGGCCCTCCATCACCTGGATGCAGCCCCGCGTGACCAGCCCGTTCGGCGACAGAGCCTCCACCCGCTCGCCGGCAAACTGGATCGAGCCCTTGGTCACCTCGCCGCGTTCCGCCCTGAGCAGATTGGAAATCGCCTTCAAGGTCGTGGTCTTGCCGGCCCCGTTAGCCCCAAGCAGCGCGACGACGCCGCCGGTCGGGACCGTTAGCGAAACGCCCTTGAGCACCAGAATCACATGGTCGTAGATCACCTCGATGTTGGACACTTCCAGGATCGGCGAGGCAGCGGCCGGCGCCGAAGCCACGTCCGGGGCGAGATCCGAACTCACAACCATGGGACATCCTCCTCACTCTGCGCCCGCGCGGAGCGAACCGCGGGCGCAGCCGAGCCGGGTCCGCGCGCGTCCTTGTGCGGAGCGACCGCGCAGGACAGGCCGTCGCATCCGGCCGTTGGATCGTCCGCCAGACGGAGCAACAGGGCGTTCAGAGTCTCAGCCGTCGCACCGAACATGGGCGCATGGCCGCCCGCCTCCAGGCCGAAGAAGCGACAGTCCGCCAGACGCCCGCACATCGCCCTGGTGCCATCGAAATCGACCTCGCCGTCGTCCTTCGCCATCACAATCGCAACCGCCCGGTCAATCCCGTCGACCGACGGTGCGACAGCATCCGCGTAGTCGAAAAGCTGAAGAACGGCGTCCGGCACGATGAAGAAGAAGATGGCCTGGGCATAGATCTCCTCCACGGCCTTGCGGTCGTTGCGCTTCGGGTTCGGCGTCTTGCAGCCGAACTCCACGATATCGCAGTAGGCCGACCACACCCGGAAGGCTTCAAGCTCCAGCGCCGTTGTCCTGGTATTCGCGATGATGTCGATCGCCGGCGCCAGGAGAAGGACGGTCGCGCTCTCGGGGATCGTTCCCTGCGCGACCAGATCTGTGACCAACGCTCCACCGAAAGAATGGCCGATCACGACCACCTCGTCGTAGTTTTTCATGCGCGCGGCCATCCGATCGGCCAGATCGGCACGGATCGCGTCCGCATCGAACGCCGCGAAGCGTTCCAGCGTCCGGCCATGGTAGGCAAGCAGCGGCGCCCAGAGATCGGCATCGGTGTTATCGGCGAAGGCATCGAAGATCGGCGCCATGGTCATCGGCGAGGCCCCGAAGCCGTGGACCAGCACGACCAGACGATCGGACCCGCGCTCCAACAGCCGCTCGCGCGCCTTGGCGATGATGCCATCCGCACCGAAGTCGTTGTGGTGACGATGGATGCGCTCCGCGTTCCACTCATAAATCCACCCGGTTCCCAGAAAGACGGCGACCACGACGATGGCGGAAATCACAACGCGGCGGACTGTCCGCCAGGTCCGGTGTGCCAAAGCCCCAACCCTTCGAATGATGTATCGAGGCTTGGAGACTACCACCCGACGCGACGGAACCGATAGCGATCCCGGCGCGCCAGACAGGCCGTGGCCCGGCCGCACGCGACTTGGGCCACGGCTGATCCGATCGCGCTACTGAGCGCAGGGCTCGGAGCGCTCGGGCCATGGCTGGTTGGAGGCCACATACTCCTCCGCCGCCTTCACCAGCATCGGTCGAACCACCTCCTTCATCGGCGGGAACCAATCCGACACCTTCTGCCAGTTCTCGCCATCCCACTGCTGGATGTAGAGGTCGTTCTCGCCAGAATGGTCGGAGCAGGTGAGCTTCAGCGGCGACATGAAGCCGTCGAGGCCGGCCTCCTTCAGCCGTTCCGCCGTGATGTTCAGGTTCTCCAGGCCGACCCGCATGTCGGACGCGTCGATCATGGTCTTTCCGGTCATCTCCTGAGCGGTGCGGATCGCCTCCGCCATCAGGAAGGAGTTCAAGACGCCACGGTTGTAGAGATTCTCGCCGACCCGCGCCTTGTCGGATACCTGGCTCATGCCCTTGTCCACCACATAGGTCAGGATGTCCTGGATGGCGGGATAGTCGGCACCCACCCCATGGAAATTCAGCGTCTTGAAGCCTTTCGCGCTGTCGCCCGCAGGACGGACGTCATCCTCGCCGGGCCACCAGACCGAGACGAACTTGTCCATCGGGAACCGGATCTTCGCCGCTTCCTTCACTCCGGTCGGGTTCATGGCGCCCCAGCCCCACATGATCATGTAGTCCGGCCGGTCGCGCCGCACGTTCAGCCATTGCGACGACTGGTTCTGCATCTGGTCGACGGGAACCGGATACTGGGTCAGCGTGAAGCCGTAGTCCTTGGCGAACTGTTCAAGCAGCGGGATCGGCTCGCGACCATAGCCGGCGTCCAGGAAGATGTAGCCGATCTTCTTCCCCTTCAGGTTGGAGAGATCCCCGCCTTCCTGCTCGGCGATATACTTGATGATCGCAGACGCGGCATCCCAATAGGTGTCCGGCGGATTGAAAACCCAGGGGAACACTTCGCCATCGGCCGCCGCCGACAGGCCGTAGGCCATCGACAGCACCGGGATCTTGTCGACCGCCGCCTTCGGAATGAGCTGCAAGGTGATGCCCGTGGACCAGGGATTGTAGATCAGAGGATCCTGATTCTTTGTGCTTTCGTAGCACTCGACGCCCTTTTGCGTGTTGTAGCCGGTCTCGCATTCCTCGATCTTGATCTTGACCCCGCCGACGCCACCGTCGCGCTCGTTCAGCATGTTCAAATAGTCATGCATGCCGTTGGCGACGGGAATGCCGGACCCGGCGAACGGTCCGGTCCGGTAGGTCAAAAGCGGAATGAAGAGCTCGCCGTCCTGCGCCTCAGCGGCCGGGGCGGCGAGGCCCGTAAAGGCAACGGCGGCTATTGCCGCGCCGGCAAGCACGGTCCTTTTGGATATCATCCTGTTCCTCCCTGCTGCGGGATGTTTCCGCAAGCTCGTTTTCGACTGGAACTCGTTGGCGGTCCCATCGCTCGATCTTAAGTGCAGTGTCAGCCATTGCAAGCCGACGTTGCTAACGCCAACCAGGGCGGCCGGCCGAATTCGCGTAGAAATTCCTCAGTAAGGGAACGGCCAGACCCGAAGCTTCTGCTTGAGGATCTGCCACATGCGCGCCAGGCCGTGCGGCTCCACGATCAGCACGGCCACGATCAGCGCGCCCACGACCACGAAGTTGATGTGCTCCGTCGTTGCCGCCTCCAACGGCAGGCCGAGCGCCTCCGGCACCATCGGGATCAGGATCGGCAGGATCCAAATGAAGGCGGCCCCAAGATAGCACCCGATCAGGCTGCCGAGCCCGCCCAGGATCACCATGAACAGGATCTGGAAGGACAGGTTGATGGAGAAGGCCGAGGGCTCCGCCGCGCCGAGCCAGAAAAACACCATCATCGCGCCGGCGACGCCGCAGTAGAACGACGAAACGGCGAAGGCGAGCAGCTTGGTGGGTAGCGGCCGAACCCCGATCAGCTCCGCGGCGATATCCATGTCGCGGATCATCATGAACGATCGCCCGATCCGACCGCGCAGGAGATTCGAGGCGATCCAGGTCATGACGACGACGATCGCCAGCACCGCGAAATAGCGCGGCAGCGCGCCGGCCGCTGGCCCCGCCAGCGTCACCCCGAAGCCGGTGCGGGTTGCCACCTCGATCGCGCCCGAGGCGTTGGAATTGTAGAGCCACGGGATGCGGATGAACGCCCATTCCAGAAAGAACTGGGCCGCAAGCGTCGCCACCGCCAGATAGAAGCCCTTGATGCGCAGGCTCGGCAGGCCGAACACTACGCCGACGGCAGCGGAAAAGAGGCCGGACGCCAAGATCCAGACCAGAATGTTGGTGTCCGGGAAGATCGAGGTGAGCTTGTAGCAGGCATACGCGCCCACCCCCATGAAGGCGCCCGTCCCCAGCGAGAGCTGACCGCAATAGCCAGTCAGGATGTTGAGCCCGATCGTCGCCAGCGTGAAGATCAGGAACGGGATCATGATGGAGTTCAGGAAGAAGTCGCCCGCCAGCAGCGGCACGCCGACGAAGGCGACGGCCAGAATGACCCCGATCCCGATCCGGTCCTGGCGGATCGGAAACACCGCCATGTCGGCGGCATAGCTCGTCTTGTATTGCCCGGCCTCGCGGTAGAACATCGATCAGATCCTCTCGATGATGCGTTCGCCGAACAGGCCCTGCGGTCGCACCAGCAGGAAGGCGAGGGCGATGATGTAGGCGAGCCAGCCTTCGATGCCGCCGCCGACCAGCGGACCCCAGTAGATCTCCCCGATCTTCTCGCCGATCCCGATCACCAGCCCGCCCACGATGGCGCCGGGGATCGAGGTAAGCCCGCCGAGAATGATCACCGGCAGCGCCTTGAAGGCGACGATCTGCAGCGCAAACGACACGTCGGAGCGCGCGCCCCACATGATGCCGGTGACGAGCGCCACGATGCCGGCGGCGAACCAGACGATGACCCAGATCTGATTGAGAGAAATGCCCACCGACAGCGCCGCCTGGTGATCGTCGGCGACGGCGCGCAGCGCGCGTCCGATGCGCGTTTTGGAAAAGAAGAAGCCAAGCGCCGCCACCATCACGATCGCGATCACCGCGGCGGCGATATCGATGTGCTGCAGGATCAGAAAGCCGCCGGCCACATCGAAATCCGACGAGCCGGTCGGCAAGAGAAGCTCTTCCGTGACCATCGTTTTCGGCTCGCCGCCGAAGATCAGTTCGCCCAGCCCGATCAAGAAATAGGTCAGCCCGATCGTCGCCATGAACAGGATGATGTCGGGCTGGTTGACCAGCGGCCTCAGCACCATGCGTTCAATGCCGACGGCGAGCACGAACATGATTGCGACGCACACCACGAGCGACAGCAGCGCCGGAACGCCAAGGGCCGTCAGGCCGACCAGCGACAGCGCGGCGAACACCACCATGATGCCTTGGGCGAAGTTCAAGACGCCGGAGGCCTTGAAGATCAGGACGAAGCCGAGCGCGATCAGCGCGTAGAGCACGCCGGACACGAACCCTTCCCACAGCACCTGCAGGAAAAAATCCGGCGCCTGCACCATCTGCACGAACGGATCGATGAAGACGAGATAGAGGGTTTCCATCCGGCTAGCTTTCCACCTCCATCTCGTCGTTTGCTCTGGCGTCGCCCCCGCCGATCGAAAAAGCCGTCATCCGTGCGACACCCCCAAATAGGCGTCGATGACGTCCTGGTTGGCCCGCACCTCGTCCGGCGGCCCGTCGCCGATCTTCTTGCCGTAGTCGAGCACGACGACGCGGTCGGAGATGTCCATCACGACGCCCATGTCGTGCTCGATCAGCGCGATCGTGGTGCCGAACTGCTGGTTCACATCGAGTATGAAGCGGGACATGTCCTCCTTCTCCTCCAAGTTCATGCCGGCCATCGGCTCGTCCAGGAGAAGAAGGCGCGGCTCCATGGCAAGCGCACGCCCGAGTTCCACCCGCTTCTGCAACCCGTAGGGCAGCTTGCCCACCGGGGTCTTGCGGATATGCTGGATCTCCAGAAAGTCGATGATCTCCTCGACGCGCTTGCGGTGCGCGATCTCTTCGTTGAGCGCCGGGCCGAACCGGAGCGCCTGCCAGAAGAAGTTCCGCCGCATCATCAAGGTCCGCCCGGACATGATGTTGTCGAGGGTCGTCATGCCGCGAAACAGCGCGACGTTCTGAAACGTGCGCGCGACGCCGGAGCGGGCGGCTTCGTGCGGACGCATGCGCCGGCGCACCTTTCCCTCGAAAGTGATGGTGCCTTCCTGGGGATGATAGAAACCGTTGATGACGTTGAGCATCGACGTTTTGCCGGCGCCGTTCGGGCCGATGATGGCCCGGATCTCGCCTTGGCGGATGTCGAACGAGATGTTGGAGATCGCCTTCACGCCGCCGAAGGCGAGCGAGACGTTCGCGACCTCCAAAAGCACGTCGCCGGGCACGGCCAGGCTGGTCGGCGGCATTTCGGGGCGGTCCATCACGGCAACCATCGCCACCTCCCCTATTCCGCGGCCTGAGAGAGAGGATCCGCGCCGGCCGGCGAGAACGTCTCGGCGTCGATGATCTTCACCGTCGCCTCGATCACGCCCTTGCGGCCGTCCTCGAAGGTCACCTCGGTCGCGACGAACTTCTCCGTCGAGCCGTCATAGAGGGCCTCGATCAGCGGCTGATAGCGTTCGGCGATGTAGCGCCGGCGCACCTTCTGCGTACGGGTCAGCTCGCCGTCGTCGGCATCGAGCTCCTTGTGCAGCACGAGGAAGCGGCGGATCTGAGCGGAGGCCATCATCGGCTCGTTCGCGAGGTCGCGGTTCACCTGCGCCACGTGCTCCGCCATCATCTCGTAGATGCGCGGAAGGCCGGCGAGCTCCTGGTAGCTGGCATAAGAGACGTTGTTGCGCTCAGCCCAGCTTCCCACCGCGATCAGGTCGATATTGAGGAACACGGCCACGTAGTCGCGCTCGTGCCCGAACGCGACCGCCTCCTTCACGTTCGGGAAGAATTTGAGCTTGTTTTCGATATATTTCGGCGCAAACAGGCCGCCATCGACGAGCCGGCCAACATCCTTGGCTCGGTCGATGATCTTAAGCTGGCCATCGGCGGTGAAGATGCCGGCATCGCCGGTGTGAACCCAGCCGTCCTCGGTCTTGGTCTCGCGGGTTGCCTCGTCGTTCTTGTAGTAGCCCAGGAAGACGCCGGGCGAGCGGAACATCACCTCACCGCTTTCGGCAATCTCCACCTCGACGCCGGGCGGCGGCGTGCCGACTGTCTCCGCGTCAATCGCCCCATCGGGCTGCATGGTGATGTAGACGCTTGCCTCGGTCTGCCCGTAGAGCTGCTTCAGGTTCATGCCGAGCGAGCGGTAAAAGCGGAAGATCTCCGGCCCGATCGCCTCGCCGGCCGTGTAACCGACCCGGATCCGGGTAAAGCCCATCCGGTTCTTCAACGGCCCGTAGACCAGGAGTTCGCCGAGCCGGTAGAGCAGCCGGTCGCCAAGCGGCACCTGATCGCCGTCGAGAATCCGTTCGCCGACCTTGCGCGCGTGGCGCATCAAGGCATGGAACATCCAGCGCTTGGCTGCGCTGGCATCCTCCATGCGCACCATGATCGCCGTCAGCAGCGTCTCATAGACCCGGGGCGGCGCGAAAAAATAGGTCGGCGCGATCTCGCGGCGGTCGTCGTTGACCGTCTCCGGGCTCTCCGGGCAGCAGACGCAGTAGCCGGCGACATAGCTCTGGGCATAGGAGAACATGTGGTCGCCGACCCAGGCGAGCGGCAGATAGGCGATCACCTCCTCGTCGGGACCGAACTTGTCGAAAATATTGGCATTTTGAGCCGAGATCACGAGATTGTCGTGGGAGAGCATCACCCCTTTCGGCTTGCCGGTGGTGCCGGAGGTGTAAAGCATTACGGCGAGATCCGCGCCTTTGTGGGTCGCAATGCCCCGCTCCCAGTCCTCCGCACGTCGCGGCGCGGCGGCAAGCGCGGTGTCGGCGAGCGCCTGAACGTCCTCGTAGCTCTTCAACCGGGTGTGGTCGTAGTCGCGCAAGCCTCGCGGATCGTCGTAAACGACGAGCTCGATCGTGGGCACCTCGGCCGCGATCGCGACCACCTTGTCGACCTGCTCCTGGTCCTCGCAGACGGCCGCCTTCACCTCCGCATGATCGAGGACAAAGGCCATCTCTTCGGCGACGGAATCGGCATAGACGGGGATCGGCACGCCGCCGAAAGCCTGGACGGCCGCGAAGGTCCAGTAGAGCCGGGGCCGGTTCTGGCCGACGACGGCCACCCGGTCGCCGGCACCGAGGCCAAGTTCGGTTAGCCCGATGGAAAAGCGGCGCACTTCCTGCAGCACCTGGCTCCACGTCCAGGTCTGCCAGATGCCGAGATCCTTTTCGCGCATGGCCGGACGTGCGGCCATCTCACGCGCATTGCGAACGAGAAGCTTCGGCAGCGTGTCATAGCTGCCGTCAGCGGTCGCGACCGCTCGGTTCATCCACTGTTTCCACCCTCTAGCGATCCCCGGCTTCCGTTGTCGGAATGCCTTGTCGAGACCGATCTTGTCGTTACCTTGGAGCTAAGCCGACCAGAGCGCGCAAATCAAGGGGGGTGGAAGACCATTGGTCGTCTTAGAAATCATCGGCACAGACGCACATGCTGCACCGCAAAATGCCCTTTCTCCAACGGCATGAAACGATTATGGTCGGTCCGCTTGAGCCGATTTCGCTGCAGAGAGGAAACCGCGCATGCCCGATCCGACCCCTGAGGAAATGGCGTCTGGCGATCCGTTCGGCGAATGTCGAAAACAGATCGACAAGAACTACAAGACGACCGCTCTCGTTCTGCAGGGCGGAGGTGCTCTCGGGTCCTATCAGGCCGGCGTCTATCAGGTCCTGAACGAGGCCAAGATAGACATCGATTGGGTTGCAGGCATCTCCATCGGTGCGATCAACGCGGCGATCATCGCCGGCAACCCGCCGGAGCGGCGGGTGGAACGGCTGCAAAGCTTCTGGAACCGGGTGACGAGCGGCATCAACTGGCCGCACATTCCCGACGGCGACGATATCCGGGCCGCCTACAATCAGGTCGCCTCCATGGCGGTTATGGCGTTCGGGGTGCCGGGCTTCTTCCAGCCTCGCCTGCCGACGCCGCACTTCCACCCCGCCGGATCGACCGCCGCGCTCAGCTACTATGATACCACTGCGCTGAAGCACACGCTCGAGGATCTGGTCGATTTCGACTATCTGAACAACGGCCCGGTGCGCCTGTCGGTTGGCGCGGTGAACGTGCGTAGCGGCAACTTCGCCTATTTCGACACCGCCGACCGCAAGATCGGACCGGAGCACATCATGGCGTCCGGCGCGCTCCCACCCGGCTTCCCGCCTGTGGAGATCGAAGGCGAGCTCTACTGGGACGGCGGCCTCGTCTCCAACACGCCACTCTCCTACATCATCGATTCCGGCAAGTACGATCGCACCCTGGTGTTTCAGGTCGACCTGTTCAGCGCCCGCGGTCCGCGGCCGCGCAACCTCCAGGACATCTCGGAGCGGGAGAAGGACATCCGATTCTCCAGCCGGACCCGTCTCAACACCAACATGTTCCGCCGCATCCAAGAGGCGCGCCAGGCGGTGAGCAAGCTGCTCGACTCACTGCCCGATGAGCTGAGAGAAAGTCCGGAGGCCAAACGGCTCAAGTCGTTCGGTCTGAAGGCGAGCGTCAACGTCTTCCACCTGATCTACCGGCGCAAGCTCTACGATCAGGCGTTCAAGGACTACGAGTTCTCGCGCAACACCATGGTCGACCACTGGAAGACCGGCGCCTCGACCATGCGCCGTACGCTGCGCCACACCGACTGGTTCGATCCGCCGGATCCGGAGGTCGGGTTCGTCACCCACGACGTCGACCGGGAAGCGGAAGACTGAGACGTTTGCGCGTTGCGGCGGGCCTCAGAGGCCGCCTAACAAGGGCGGCACGATCCGGGTCCGCACGCTTATTTGGACAGCCTTTCGCCCTCGCGTTCTTCTCAGCGGAGCTCAACCATGATCAGCGAAGACACCATCCGAAGCAAAGCCTTCGCGATGCCCTTTACCTCGCCCGCTTTTCCCAAGGGGCCCTACCGGTTCACGAACCGCGAGTTCTTCATCGTCACCTACCGGACCGACCCTGAAGCGCTTGCCCAGGTGGTGCCGGCGCCGCTGGAGATCGCCGAGCCGATCGTGAAATACGAGTTCATCCGCATGCCGGACTCCAACGGCTTCGGCGACTACACCGAGTCCGGCCAGGTGATCCCGGTCACCTACAAGGGACAAAAGGGCGCCTACGTCCACTCCATGTACCTGGACGACGGCCCGCCGATCCTGGGCGGTCGCGAGCTCTGGGGCTTTCCGAAAAAGTACGCCAAGCCAACCATGCAGGTCTTCAAGGAGACGCTTGTGGGCACGCTCGATTTCGGGCCGGTCCGCGTCTGCACGGCCACCATGGGCTACAAGCATGCCGACCTGGCGGAAGCCGACGTCATGCCGTCGCTGACGGCGCCGAACTTCCTCCTGAAGATCGTGCCGCATGTCGACGGCACCGCCCGCGTCTGCGAGCTGGTGAAGTACCACATGACCGACATCGTCTTCAAAGGTGCCTGGACCGGACCGGCCTCGATCGAGCTGGCGCACCATGCACTGGCGCCGGTTGCCAGCCTGCCGGTGGTCGAGGTGCTGGGTGCGACCCACATCCTCTCCGACCTGACCCTTGGACTCGGCGAAGTCGTCCACGACTATCTGGCCTGATACCGAAAGGTGCGGCGCCGGATAGACCTCCGGCGCCGCGGTTTCTATCGTGCCTGCCCGATATCGATCCGGTTGCCGTCCGGGTCGGCGAGGACGAAGGCCCTGAGGCCAAAGTCCTTATCCTTCAAGCCCTTGACGATCCGCACCCCGTTTTCCTGACAGAGCGCGTGCAGCGCGTCGACGTCCTCCACCATCATATGGGCGACGTTGAACGGGCCGCCCTTGTGGTCGCGGTGGAGCGTGAGGTGAAGTTCGGCGGCGTCGCGGCGCAGAATCACGAAGCCCACCGGGCTGCCGTTCTCAAACACCTTCTGAAACCCCAGGACGTCGACATAGAACGCCAGAGCGCGGGCCATATCGCTCACGGGCACCGTGGCGGCGATCCGTCCGAACCGGATGGAATGGGGGGTGTCGTGGGACATCTCACGTCTCCTCGCAGATCCTGCCCCGCCGCGCCGGACGGTGCCGGACAAGACGAGCGGATCCAGGTTGGGTGCGCGAGACGGTGCTCACGGGAATCTTGTCGCGAATCGGACAAACCGATTGAGTTCACAAGCTACGGCATTAGAGGGCGCTTTCCGCGCAAATCCCGGAGGGAAAACCGGTTCCCACTTTTCCTGAGATTGCTCCTGCGAAGCCAGCGGACGACCGTCCGCCGGCCGGTCAGGCCGCCTACCCGAAGCCGGTGAGCGCAAGCGAACTCGGCGTGAGGAGCAAAAATTAGAGCTCCAGCGCGTCGAGGCCAGCTTCCAGATAATCGGCCAGGAGCGGCATCGCCATCAGATAGGTTGCCGTCGGCCCTTCCGCGCGCGCCTGCGCCTCCGAGCGCGCCTGCTCGAACTCGGAGGCCTCGAAGTCGCCGCGACCGATCCAGGTGATGGCCACCAAATCGGCGGACTCATCGACATTCAAATCGTCGATAAGCTCCTTAAGCTCCTCTTCGGTAAGGTTGGCTTCCTCTTCTTCTTCCAACCCATCGTGGGCGTGGCTGCGCTCCAGCGTGTCGGGATCGAACTCGGTGTCGTGCTCGCCACCATCGGCGTAAGTATCGCTCACCTCGGTCGCGATCGTCCGCGCCTTCTCGATGACGCTGCGGACGGTGTCGGGAGAAAGCGTCAGCTCGACGGGCATCTCGGTGTCCTTTCGCTGGCCTGCATCGCGGCGGTCCGGAGCGCTCCCCGAACCGTCACGGGCGATTCTGATCTCTTGGAGCCGAAGGACGCCGGAAAGCCGGCTTCCGCGCCGCCCCCGAACCGCTCGATCGGTCTCCTCACGCCTGACAGATTGCAGGCTGTTGGCGCGCTGGCAAGCGGCAAGCCGATCTCAGTCGCAAGAGGCGGTGTCGCAGATCGCGGCTTGACCGTCCACCGGCGACGGACTAGGTAACCAAGTCCACCGATCCTGAGCGATCACCGAGACCCGCCGACCGGGACCAGATCCCGGAGGCCACCACCCGCCAGCGATGCTCGCTCGCGGGTGCGTTTCGCGTTGTTCGGGCATGGTTCGGCGAGAGGACGATTGCGAGGAGCGATGTTCGAAAGCCTAAGCGACCGCTTAAGCGGTATCTTCGACCGCCTGACCCGGCGCGGCGCCCTGTCGGCCGAGGACGTCGACGCGGCTCTGCGCGAGATCCGGCGTGCGCTGTTGGAGGCGGACGTGGCCCTCGAGGTCGTCCGGCCGTTCGTCGAGCGCGTCAAGGAGAAGGCCGTCGGCGTCGAGATCGTCCGCTCCGTCACGCCCGGCCAGATGGTCGTCAAGATCGTCCACGACGAGCTGGTCGCCACGCTCGGCGAAGAGGCTGTGCCGATCGACCTCAACGCGCCGCCGCCGGTGGCCGTGATGATGGTCGGCCTGCAGGGCTCGGGCAAGACGACCACCACCGCCAAGATCGCCAAACGCTTCACCACGCGCGACAAGCGCAAGGTGCTGATGGCCTCGCTCGACACCCGCCGCCCCGCCGCCATGGAGCAGCTCAAGGTGCTCGGCGAGGAGAACGGCATCGAGACGCTCAAGATCGTGCCGGGCCAGACGCCGACCCAAATCGCGGAGCGCGCTCTGACCGCCGCCCGCCTCGGCGGCTATGACGTCGTCATTCTCGACACCGCCGGCCGTCTGCATGTGGACGAGCAGTTGATGCACGAGATGGCCGACATCAAGCGCATCGCGAACCCGCACGAGATCCTGCTGGTCGCCGATGCCCTCACCGGCCAGGACGCCGTCAAGGTCGCCCGCTCCTTCGACGAGCGCGTCGGCGTTACCGGTATCGTGCTGACCCGTGTCGACGGCGACGGCCGCGGCGGCGCGGCGCTCTCCATGCGCGCCGTCACCGGCAAACCGATCAAGCTGATCGGCGTCGGCGAGCGCGCGGACGCGTTGGAGGACTTCTATCCCAAGCGGATCGCCGACCGAATCCTGGGCATGGGCGACATCGTCAGCCTGGTGGAAAAGGCGGCGGCCAACGTCGATCAGGAACAGGCCATGGCGATGGCCAAGAAGCTGCAGAAGGGCGGCTTCGACCTGGAAGACCTGAAGAACCAGCTCAAGCAGATGGAAAAGCTGGGCGGCCTGTCCGGGCTGATGGGCATGATGCCGGGCGTGGGCAAGGCGCGCAAACAGATGGAAGCCGCCGGCGTCGACGACAAGATCATCAAGCGCCAGGTCGCCATCATCAATTCCATGACCGCCCAGGAGCGCCGCAAGCCGGAGCTTTTGAAGGCAAGTCGCAAGAAGCGCATCGCCGCCGGCTCCGGCACCCGCGTCGAGGAGGTCAACAAGCTCCTCAAGATGCACCGCCAGATGTCCGACATGATGAAGTCCATGGGTAAGAAGAAGGGCCTGCTCTCCTCCATGATGGGCGGTGGCGGCATGCCCAACATGGACCCGGCGGAGCTGGAAAAAATGGCCAAGGAAGGCGGCCTGCCCGGCGGTGGCGCCGGCGGCGGCATGCCTCCCGGACTGCCGCCGATGCCGGGCGGCTTCCCCGGCGGCGCCGGCGGTTTGCCGGGCTTGCCCGGTGGCGGACGCGGCCAGCAGAAATTCAAGTTCAAGAAACGCTGAGCGGACTGAGGAAGAGAGGGAAACCGGTTTCCCGCCCCCTCTGTAAGCGACATCCAAAGCCCGCTCTCTAAGAGAACCGAACAACCGACACGACTGAAGAGCAAGAAAAGGACACCTTATGCCTCTGAAGATCCGTCTTTCCCGCGGCGGCGCCAAGAAGCGTCCGTACTATCGCATCGTCATCGCCGACGCCCGCTCGCCGCGCGACGGCCGCTTCCTGGAGAAGGTCGGCACCTTCAATCCGCTGCTGCCGAAGGACCATCCGGAGCGCTTCACCCTGGTGGAAGAGCGCGTAAAGCATTGGCTTGAGGCCGGCGCCCAGCCGACCGATCGCGTGCTGCGCTTCCTGGATGCCGCCGGCATCAAGAGCCGTCCGACCCGTCAGAACCCGAAGAAGGGTGAGCCGGGCAAGAAGGCCCAGGAGCGCATCGAGGCTCGCCGCCAGGCTGAGGCCGAAGCCGCCGAAGCGGCTGCCGCTCCGGCCGAGGCTGCGCCCGCCGAGGAAGCCGCGGCCGAGTAACCGGCCGTCGTTCTCGTCCAGGGCCTGTTGATGTGGCAGGCAGCGCCATGAGCAAGCGGCCGTCTCGTCCCCGCACGCAATCGAAGGCGCGTCCGCGAGAGCGGAAGGGGCCGGCAGTCGATCCGTCCACCTATGTGGCGCTCGCTGAGATCGGGGCGCCGCATGGGATTCGCGGGTCGGCCCGGATTCGCTTGTTCGGCGAGGACCCCGCGCTTCTTCTGGAGCGCGGGCCATTGCTGCTTGGTGACGGCCGTGAACTGCGGCTCGTTGCCCTGGAACCACAGGGGTCGCGCATGACCGCACGCTTCGAAGGCGTTCCCGACCGAACGGCCGTGGAAGCGCTTCGCGGCGAAAGGTTGTGGTTGCCCCGCTCCGCCTTGCCGGAGCTGGAGGACGAGGACACCTTCTATCACGTGGACCTGATCGGACTGGCCGTGGTCGACACCGACGGCGAGGCGATCGGGCGCGTGCGGACGATCCAGGACTTTGGCGCCGGCGACCTGATCGAGGTCGAACGGGCTGACAAGCCCAGCGTGTTCGTCCCGTTCACGCTTGCCTGCGTGCCCACGGTCGACCTGAAGGCCGGCCGCCTGGTGGTCGAACCGCCGGTGGGCCTTCTGGAAGACGCGCCCCCAGAGGACGAGGCCGACGGCGAGGGAGACCACTCCTGAGCTTCCGCGCCACCGTTCTCACCCTGTATCCGCAGATGTTCCCCGGCCCGCTCGGCATCTCGCTGGCCGGTCGGGCGCTCGCCGACGGCACCTGGTCGCTCGACCCGGTCGACATTCGCGACTTCGCGAACGACCGCCACCGCACCGTGGACGACACACCGGCCGGCGGCGGTCCCGGCATGGTTATGCGCGCCGACGTGCTCGCCCGCGCCATCGATGCGGTGAGCCCCGCCTCCGACACGCGGCCGCGACTTCTCATGAGCCCGCGCGGCAAGCCGCTCAGCCAATCCGATGTGCGCCACTATGCCGAAACACCGGGTCTCACCATCGTTTGCGGCCGTTTCGAGGGCATAGACGAACGCGTGATCGAGGCCCGCAACCTGATCGAAGTGTCCATCGGCGACTATGTGCTCTCCGGCGGCGAGATCGCCGCGATGGTCACGCTCGACGCCATCGTCCGGCTCCTGCCGGGCGTCATGGGAGCGGCGGACTCCGCCCACGAAGAGAGCTTCGAAGACGGACTTCTGGAATATCCGCAGTATACCCGGCCGGCGCAATGGGAAGGCCGGGAGATCCCGCCGGTGCTTCTGTCCGGCGATCACGGCAAGGTCGCCCGCTGGCGGCGGGCGCAGGCCGAAGCTTTGACACGCAGGCGCCGGCCCGACCTTTTGTCCGCAACGGCGCCCCAGCCCGGCAACAAAGAAGGCTGAGCCGAAGTCCTCGCCGCCTTCCCTGCTTGAACGCGAACACGCTTTCCCCATATTTCCAAAACGAGAGCGGACGCCATCGATTGGGTCCGGTCTTTGAGAAGTCGCTTTGGAAAAAGGACTGAAAGCGCATGTCGCGTTTGACCACGTTCTCGAGCCCGTTCCTGCTCGGGTTCGACGATATCGAGCGGGTGCTCGACCGGGTGTCGAAAGCTGCCAATGACGGCTATCCGCCCTACAACATCGAACGGCTCGCCGGCGGTTCGGAGCGCGGAGACATCCTGCGCATCACGCTCGCCGTTGCGGGGTTCACCCGCGAGCAGCTTGAGATCACGCTGGAAGAAAACCAGCTCGTGATCCGCGGCCGCCAGAGCGAGGACGAGGGCGATCGCGAATTCCTGCATCGCGGGATTGCGGCGCGCCAGTTTCAACGCACCTTCGTGCTTGCCGAAGGGATCGAGATCCGCAGCGCGGAGTTGAAGGACGGTCTGTTGTCGATCGACCTGATCCGGCCGGAACCGGAGCGGATCGTCCGCAAGATCGACATCACCGCCAACGGCTAAGCACAACTCAATATTTTCCGCCGCGCAGTGCATCCCGCCACGCAGCGCCATGAATGCCTCCCGTTGCGACCGGTCGTTCGCAACGGAAGCACACTGCCCGCCGATCAGGGGGCAGACGCCGCCGGCTCATAAGGAGCGGCGCCGAACCAGTAAGGAGTATGGGTCATGAACCACGCGACCGATAATCTCGACCACAAGACCATTTCGCAACAGGCGCTCGCCCAGCTTGGTGGCGGCGAAGTCGCCTACATGAAGCCGCTCACCGGCGAAGAGGTGAAGTCGCTCTTTCCCGATGCGCCGCAGCTTTCGCCCGACCACAAGCTCTGGGCCCTGTTGGCGGCCGACGGCACGCCGATCATGCTCTCCGATTCCCGCGAGGCCGTGATCGCCAATGCCGAGCAGCACCAGCTGTTCATGGCGACGGTGCACTAGACGCTTTCCCGCTCGGATCGAAGCATCCTAGCGATAAGAAATAGCTTGAGAATCAATATCTTGACCAACGCTAGGCGAAGCGGATCCCGGTACGTCGCTGGTTTCCGCTTCGCTCGCGGCTGCGGGCCGACGGGCAAAGGTACGATGCAGCGGAGCTGTTCTGCTCGGCGCGAAATTCAATTTCCGCTCCCTCCCCCGCAAGCGGGAATCCATAGGTAGACGGCTGTCAGAACTAGGCCGAGCCCGTCCAAGCCCCGCCCGCTACACAGCCTCAAAATATGTCCAAGACCCGATGGATTCCCGCTTGCGCGGGATGAGCGGCGCCGAGGGTTCACCCTACTCCCACCACCCCGAAAAAAGCCGGGGTCCAGGGCGGATTACGCCGCTTCGGCCTGCCCCGCCGCGACGATCTCCACGATCTGGCGCATGATCTCCGACAATCGGAAATCCTTCGGGGTGTAGACCGCGGCCACCCCTTGCGCCTTCAAGGTCTCGGCGTCTTCGGTCGGGATGATGCCGCCGACGACCACGGGCACGTCGTCGAGGCCAGCCTTGCGCATGCGTTCCATCACCTCTCCCACGAGGGCGATATGGGAGCCCGACAGCACCGACAGCCCCACCACATGGACGCCTTCCTCCAGGGCGGCGTTCACGATTTCCGCCGGCGTCAGTCGGATGCCCTCGTAGACCACCTCCATACCGCAATCGCGAGCGCGCATGGCGATCTGCTCGGCGCCATTCGAATGGCCGTCGAGGCCGGGCTTGCCGACCAGGAATTTCAGCCTCCGGCCGAGCCGATCGGAGACCGCATCCACCTCGGCGCGGATTTCGGCGAGCTCCTCGCTGGACGAACGCGCAGCCTGGCCAACACCGGTCGGCGCCCGATATTCCCCGAACACCCGTCGCAGCGTCTCGCCCCACTCGCCCGTGGTCACACCGGCCTTGGCGCAGGAGATCGACGGCTCCATCACGTTGCGGCCTTCGCGGGCAGCGGCCTCCAGCTCGGCCAGCGTGCGGGCGACGGCCAGTTCGTCCCGGCTCGCCCGCCAGGCGTTCAGGCTCTCCACCGCCTCCGCTTCCACCGTCTCAGGCACCGTCAACACCGCACCCGCCCCCGTGGTGAGCGGCGACGGCTCGGTCTCGGTGTAGCGGTTGACGCCGACCACGACCTGATTGCCCTTTTCGATTGCGGCGAGCCGTTTGCCGTTGGATTCCACCAGTTGCTGCTTCATGTAGCTGGATTCGATCGCGGCGACCGCGCCGCCCATGGCATCGATCCGGGCCAACTCCTCCTTGGCGGCCGTCTTCAGCGCCTCCACCTTGGCCTCGACCACGACGGAGCCGTCGAACAGATCGCCATATTCCAGAAGGTCGGTCTCGTAAGCGAGGATCTGCTGGGCCCTGAGGCTCCACTGCTGGTCCCAGGGACGCGGCAGACCAAGCGCCTCGTTCCACGCCGGGAGCTGCACGGCACGCGCCCGCGCCGTCTTGGAGAGAGTAACGGCCAGCATCTCCAACAGGATGCGATAGACGTTGTTTTCCGGCTGGCTTTCCGTCAGGCCAAGCGAGTTCACCTGCACGCCATAGCGAAAGCGGCGATATTTCGGATCCTCGACGCCGTAGCGGGTCTCGCAGATCTCGTCCCAGAGCTCCACGAACGCCCGCATCTTGCAGATCTCGGTCACGAACCGCATGCCCGCGTTGACGAAGAAGGAGATCCGCCCGACCGCTTGGGGAAACTCCTCTTTCGGGATCGCGCCGGAGTCGCGCGCCGCATCGAGCACGGCGATCGCGGTCGCCAGCGCGAAGGCGAGCTCCTGGGTCGGCGTCGCGCCGGCCTCCTGCAGATGATAGGAGCAGACGTTGATCGGATTGAATTTCGGCGCCTCGCGTCCGGTCCAGGAAATCACGTCGGTGATCAACTTCAGCGACGGTGCCGGCGGAAACACATAGGTGCCGCGCGAGAGATATTCCTTGATGATGTCGTTCTGGGTGGTGCCGGTGAGTTTCGCCCGCTCCGCCCCGGTTTCGTCGGCCACCGCCACATACAACGCCAGCAGCCAGGCCGCCGTCGCGTTGATGGTCATCGACGTGTTCATCTGGTCGAGCGGGATCTGATCGAACAGGACACGCATGTCGCCGATATGGGCGATCGAGACGCCCACCTTGCCGACTTCGCCGCGTGCCAGCGCGTGGTCGGGATCGTAGCCGGTCTGGGTCGGCAGGTCGAACGCAACCGACAGGCCCGTCTGCCCCTTGGCCAGGTTCGACCGGTAGAGCGCGTTCGACGCCTTGGCCGACGAATGGCCCGCATAAGTGCGGAAGATCCACGGCTTGTCCCGCGCCCCGGCGGTGTCGTTCACGCCGCTCATTTGACATCCCTCCCTCAATCGACGGAAAGCCGGGCCAATACCCGTCTTCCGCACGCGCGCGTCCGTTGTGAAGCGTGCGCCGCAGCAAATCTTGAGACAACCCGACCGCGCATGCAACCGACGAGTGGGGCTTGCGGTTTGGCCGCTTCGTGACAGATGCTGGGCATCGGTATCGGGCTCGTGTCACGGTCGGCGATCATGGCCACGACCTCTGGACACGTGAATATTGCACTGCAATATAGCAGAATGCCGTCGACAGGGGAGGAAACAATGTCGGGTGCACCGGCCACTGCCGAAAAAGACCTCTACGAAATCGGAGAGATCCCGCCGCTCGGCCATGTGCCGTCGAAGATGTACGCCTGGGCGATCCGCAAGGAGCGTCATGGGCCGCCGGAGACCTCCATGCAGGTCGAGGTCGTCCCGACCTGGGAGATCGACAGCCACGATGTCCTGATCCTGGTGATGGCGGCCGGCGTCAACTACAACGGCATTTGGGCGGCCCTCGGCACGCCGGTCTCGCCGTTCGACGGCCACAAGCAGCCCTATCACATCGCCGGCTCCGACGCTTCCGGGATCGTCTGGGCTGTCGGCTCCAAGGTCACCCGCTGGAAGGTCGGCGACGAGGTCGTGGTTCACTGCAACCAGGACGACGGCGACGACGAGGAATGCAATGGCGGCGACCCGATGTTCTCTCCGTCCCAGCGGATCTGGGGCTACGAGACGCCGGACGGCGGTTTCGCCCAGTTCGCCCGGGTGCAGTCGCGCCAACTCATGCCCCGGCCGAAGCACCTGACCTGGGAAGAATCGGCCTGCTACACGCTGACGCTCGCGACCGCGTACCGGATGCTCTACGGCCATCCGCCGCACACGGTGAAGCCCGGCGACAACGTGCTGGTCTGGGGCGCTTCCGGCGGGCTCGGCGTGTTCGGCGTTCAACTCTGCGCGGCCGCAGGCGCCAACGCCATCGGCGTCATCTCCGATGAGGACAAGCGCGAATTCGTGCTTTCCCTCGGCGCGCGCGGCGTCATCAACCGCAAGGAGTTCGACTGCTGGGGGCAACTGCCCAAGGTGAACAGCGAGGAGTACGGGGTCTGGGCCAAGGAGGCCCGTCGCTTCGGCAAGGCGATCTGGGACATCACCGGCAAGGGCAAGAATGTCGACATCGTGTTCGAACACCCCGGCGAGGCGACCTTCCCGATTTCCACCTTCGTGGCCAAGCGCGGCGGCATGATCGTGTTCTGCGCCGGCACCACCGGGTTCAACATCTCCTTCGACGCCCGGTATGTCTGGATGCACCAAAAGCGCGTGCAGGGCTCCCATTTCGCGCATCTGAAGCAGGCGACGGAGGCCAACCGGTTCGTGATCGACCAGCGTGTCGATCCCTGCATGAGCGAGGTCTTCCCCTGGGCGCAGATTCCGCGCGCCCACATGAAGATGTGGAAGAACGAGCATGCGCCGGGCAACATGGCCGTGCTGGTCTCCGCCCCGACGACGGGCTTGCGCACCTTCGAGGACGTGCTCGAAGCCGGCCCGCAGGCGGCCTGACGACACAACGCTTTTGCCCGCGCAGCGAACGCGCGGGCAAAGCTTTCTTCCACCGGGACATGCTTCAGCGCCCTCCCTTTTCGATCATATCGACAAGGTCTGGACAGGACGTCCCCCAAGAAGCCGATTTCGTTTGCGGGACGACTGCATTAGGGTTCGGGTCGGCTGGGCGCGCCGGTGTCGTAGACGGAGCGCGTGTGGCCATGCGCCCTCGCCCGTTCCGACCGCAGCCGACACGATAGGATCCGGACCATGCCTTCCGCCTCTTACCCGTATGCGCTCGCCGGCGCCTTGCTCTTTGCCTCGCTCGCGCCGCTTCCGGCCGTTGCGGCCGACGATACCTGCGAGCTCGACCGCCCGGTGATGTTTGCGGGCCTCGACTACCAGTCGGCCGCCTTCCACACCGAAATCGCCAAGTTCATCACCAAGAACGGCTATGGCTGCGCCGTCGACGACCTGCCCGGCTCGGTGATCCCGCTGATCAACGGCGTCGCCCGCGGCGATGTCGACGTGATTATGGAGATCTGGACCGCCAATCCGGCCCAAGCCTGGGTGGATGCCGAGGCGCGCGGCGAGGTGGTCCCGCTCGGCACCACCTATCCCGATGCCCAGGAAGGCTGGTTCGTGCCGAGCTACCTGGTCGACGGCGACGAGGCGCCGATCCCGACCCTGAAGCGCGTCGAGGACCTGCCGGACTATGCCGACACGTTCCAGGATCCGGAAGAGCCGAGCAAGGGCCGCTTCTACAACTGCCCGGCCGGCTGGCAGTGCGAGGTGGTCAATTCCAAGAAGCTGATCGCCTACGGGCTCAGCGATTCCTACACCAACTTCCGCCCCGGCACGGGAACCGCGCTCGCCGCCGCCGTGGAGGCGGCCTATCTGCGCAAGAAGCCGATCCTGTTCTATTATTGGACGCCAACGGCGCTGATGGGCGAATACGCCTTCGAGAAGCTTGAAGAGCCGGAGTTCAACCAGAAGATCTGGGACGACATGCTGGCGAGCGACGATCCCGACACCGCGACCGCCTATCCGGTCAGCAAGGTCATCATCGGCGCCAACAAAGCCTTTTCCGAAGAGGCGCCGAACCTGACGGCGTTCCTCACCGCCTACACCACGACCAGCCAGCTCACCAGCGAAGCCCTGGCCGGCATGGAAAAGAACGGTACCTCCGCCGCCGAAGCCGCCAAGACCTTCCTCAAGAACCGCGAGGACGTCTGGGGCAAATGGGTGCCGGAGCCGGTCGCCGAGAAGGTCAAAGCCGCGCTGTAGCCTCTAAGGACTTCGGGCCGAAGAGACCTGAAGTCTTCGCAAATGGTTCCAATGAATTGGAGCGGGACGCCGGCTGACATCGGCTCCCGCTTTTTTTTGCGATCCCGCTCCGGCTCGTACGTTCGCGAGACCCGTGTAGCTTTTCCTGGAATCGCCAAACGGCTCCAACCCTTTGTTTTGGCGCATTTCCGGGCGGAGGCGATTTGGTCGAATGCACCGATCGGTCCGCGTTCGGCAGGTGCCGAATACGGACCGATCGGAGCTTTCTACGTCGAGCACCTTATCGGCGCGCAGGATGCTCGATGAGCAAGAGCGTAGGAAACCGGCCGGTTTTGCCGTTCCGGCTTCTTCCAGGGGCCGGCTGCTGCGAGGCAGCAGTCGGGCACATCGACCCGTTTCTCGAGCTTTTCCAGGAAAAGCAGGGACCACTTTTCCGTCCGGGAATGCGGTCTTTCTTTCGGCCGCATTTTCCGACGCTTCGTGCGAAGAGCGCATCCCTGGAAGCTGGTTGCGTCGCCGGCGTCTCCGATCGGTCATCGGCTCGACGATCGTAACGCTGACGCCCACCATATCCCTCTGCCTCACCCCTTGCCAACGGTTAAATGTCAACAGTTGACATATCGCAATGGCCAGCCGTAATTTGGCGAACAACAATCCGGAACGCGATATGCTTGAAACACCCGAAACGCCGAAACAGCCGCGCTTCAACGAAGACTTCGGGGGGCGCCGTTTGGCGTTCCGAAGCCTGGTGGAGGCCCGGAGCGCCGCGCTTCTGCCAGGCACGCCGAACCCGCTCAGCGCGCGGATCGCGCAGGACGTCGGGTTCGAGGCGCTCTACTTGACCGGCGCCGGACTGACCAACACCAATCTCGGCCTGCCGGACCTCGGGTTGATCACCGCCAACGACGTCATCGACATGACCGCGCGGATCAGCGACGTCTGCACGCTGCCGCTGATCGTCGACATGGATACCGGGTTCGGGAACGCGCTGAATGCCTATCACACGGTGCGCCAGCTCGAGCGCGCCGGCGCCTCCGCGATTCAAATCGAGGATCAGATCTTCCCGAAAAAGTGCGGTCACTTCGCCGGCAAGGCCGTCGTCCCGGTCGAGGAGATGCTGGGCAAGCTGAAGGCCTGCCTCGACGCGCGGCGCGATCCGAACACCTCGATCATCGCCCGCACCGACAGCCGGGCGGTCGAGGGCTTCGAGGCGGCATTGGACCGGGCCTATAAAATGTCGGAGGTAGGGGCCGACATCGTTTTCGTGGAGGCCCCGCGCAGCATCGAGGAGATCAGGGCCATCGGCGGGCTGCCAAAGCCGCAGCTGATCAACCTGGTCGTGGGCGGGCAGACGCCGATGCTCGGGCTGGAGGAACTCCGCGACGCCGGCTTCTCGCTCGTCCTCTACGCCAATGCCGCCCTTCAGGCGTCGATCAAGGCGATACAGGACGTGCTGACCTCGCTGCACACCCATGGTTCTTTGGCCGAGGTGGAAGGTCAACTGGCGACGTTCGTGGAAAGACAACGACTGGTCGGCAAGCCGGAAATCGATACCCTGTCGGAGCGATACCGAGGCGCCTGACCGAAGCCGGGACATCAAGAGCGGACCATGAAGCTACGTGAACTGCCGGCCGTCTTCATGCGCGGCGGAACCTCGAAGGCTTTGGTTTTCAAGATCGACGACCTGCCCGCCGACCGGACGGACTGGGACGCGATCTTCCTGGCGGCGACGGGATCTCCGGATCCGTACGGGCGGCAGCTCGATGGCATGGGCGGCGGCCTCTCATCGCTTTCCAAGGTTTGCGTCATCGGCCCCCCGACTAGGCCCGATGCCGATGTCGACTACACCTTTGCCCAGGTCTCGATTCCCACCGAGAGCGTCGACTACGCCGGGAATTGCGGGAACATGGTGTCCGCCATCGGCCCCGCGGCGATCGACCTTGGCCTGGTCCCCTGCCCGCCCAATGGCGAGGCCTGCTTGCGCATTCACAACACCAACACCGACAAGATCATCGTTGGCCGGTTTCCGGTCGAAGACGGCGTGCCCGCCGTGGATGGCGATCTCGCAATAGACGGGGTCGCCGGCACCGGCGCGCCAGTCCGTCTTGATTTTCTCGAGCCCGGCGGATCGAAGACCGGCGTGCTGCTGCCAACCGGCGCCCCGGTTGACGTATTGCCCCTCGAAGACGGCCGCACCGTTCGCGCAAGCCTCGTCGATGCCGCCAATCCGTGCGTCTTCGTGGCCGCGACGGATCTAGGAAAAACCAGCACTGAGGCGCCCGACGCGCTCGCGGACGACGTCGACTTCATGGCGACGATGGACCAGATCCGCTGCGCCGGCTCCGTAAAGATGGGGCTGGCGCCGGATCTGGCAGCGGCGCGCAAACTCGGGAGCATTCCCAAGGTCGCGATGGTTGCGCCGCCCACCGCGGTCACCACCCTTTCCGGCGTGCCGATTGCGGCGGAGCAGATGGCATTGCTGGTGCGCATGATCTCCATGGAGCAGCCGCATCGGGCCTTGCCGATCACCGGAGCGATCTGCCTTGCTATCGCCACGCGGATCCCCGGCTCGATCCCCCAGACCTTGGCCGCAACGGACGATGGCCCGCTGACCCTTTGCCATCCATCGGGCTCGCTCCTGGTCGATTCAGCGGTCCACCAGCGGGACCGCACATTCCTGGCCGAAAGCGGAACCGTCTACCGAACCGCCCGCAAGCTGTTTGCCGGCCATGTCTTTTTCCGCGATCGTCGGGACTGACAACCGAACCGAGGCACGGCCATTTGCTGCCAAGCCGAATTGAACGGATCGGCTCGGCGGTCTCCTGAACCGGAAACCGCCGAGCCGAGCCGTCATTATTGCGCGGGCGGCCGTCAGCCGCTCACCGTCGCCAGGTTCTCGGTCGCCGAGGCGCCGACATAGGCCGCCGCACTTTCGCCGGCGAGCTTCCCGAACACCGAGCCGGACATCAGCCCGGTGCCGCCGGGATAGTTCTCGAAGAACAGGCCGCCGACCAATTCGCCCGCCGCGTAAAGGCCGGGGATCGACTGATCGGTCATGTCCTGGACTTCGCCCTTGGTATTGATCTGCAAGCCACCGAAGGTGAACGTAATGCCTGTTGTGGTCACGAAAGCCACATAAGGCGGCTTGTTGATCGGCAGTGCCCAGTTCGACTTGGGCGGCGTGATGCCCGTGGTCGTCTTCCCGTCGAGGATCGCCGGGTTGTACTTCTGGTCGCCACAGGCGGCGTTATACTCCGCAATCGTCGCCGCGAGCTGCTGCGGGTCGAGCTCGAGCTGCTCCGCCAGCTCCTCGATCGTATCGGCCTCCGCCTTGGTGACCTCCTTGATGCGGTATTCTTCGCGCAGCATGTGCACGGTCTGCTGATCGAAGATCTGGATGGCGGTGCGCTGCGGCTGCGCCATGATTTCGCGGCCGAACTTCGCATAGGTGAGATTGCGATAGTCCTCGCCCTCGTCGACGAAGCGTTCGCAATTCACGTTGACCATGATGCCGAGCGGATAGGAGTGCTTCTGGAAGTTGTCCAGCACCCAGCGGTCGCCATAGGGCGGCGCGGAGATGTCCCACTCGCAGGCATGGCAGCTCGACCAGTTGCCGTAGGGTTTGGCGCCGATGTCCAACGCCATCTTGATGCCCTCGCCCATATTGTGCCGGGTTCCGCGCACGCGGCAGAGGTCCCAGCCAGGGCCGAGATAGCGCACGCGCATCTCCGGATTGGACTCAAAGCCGCCGCACGCGAGGATGATCGCCTTGGCGGTGATGGAGGCGTAACCCTCCTTGGTCCTGACGCGTACGCCAGTCACCGTGCGATCTTCCGACTGCAACAAGCCGACAGCGGCGGTGCCGTAGCGGATCTCCACGCCCAGCTTGGCCGCGCGCGTCAACTCCGCCTCGACAAGGCCGGCACCGCCGCCGACGGCTTCGATGTTCACGCCGCCATAGAAGTGGTGCTTGCCGTCGACGAGATAGGACTGGCGTCCGAACATCGGCACGAACCGGATCGAATGGCTGCGCAGCCACGCCATTGTCGGCCGCGACCGGTCAATCAGAAGATGCGCCAGGTCTTCGTCGGCCTGGTGGTGCGTCACGTCCATCAACTGGTCGTAGAAAAACTTCCGGCTGTGAGACGGCAGCACGATCTGGTCGCGCTCGGCATCGGAAAGATCGGTCAGGATGTCTTGAACGACATCCTCCAGTCCCTCATGGGCAAACCGAAATCCGCCGGCGGTGAAATAGGAGTTGCCGCCCTTTTCCTCTTCGGGAGCGCGCTCCAGGACCAGAACGCGGGCGCCGTTCTCGGATGCCGACAGCGCGGCACATAGCGCCGCATTGCCGGCGCCGACGACGATGACATCATATTCACTCACCCAGTTTCCTCCTATCGCTCGAACTGCCGCCTTGCGACGGCGTCATTTCACCAAAATGTAAACTGTCGACAATTTGAGATCAATCGGCCCGTCTCGGGAGCCGGCGGACGTCCCACCCTCCCGGTCCTTGGCGCCACACTGCGAAAGGGCACAGATCAACTTCCGAGATAGGCCTTGCGGACGTGTTCGCTCTTGGAAAGCTCGGCCGCCGTCCCCGACAGGGTGATCTCGCCGCTCTCGATCACATAAGCGCGGTTGGACAGGCGCAGCGCCATGCTCGCGTTCTGCTCGACCAGCACGATCGAGATCCCTTCGTCCCTGTTGATTTCCTCGATGATCTTGCCGATTTCCTGGACGCGGATCGGGGCCAGACCGAGGGAGGGCTCGTCCAACAGCAACAGTCGCGGCCGCGCCATCAGCGCCCGACCGATCGCCAGCATCTGCTGCTCGCCGCCGGACATGGACCCGGCCATTTGCCATTCCCGCTCGCGCAGGCGCGGGAAATAGCCGTAGACACGCTCGATCGAGCGCGCGATCTCCTCCTTGTCCTCTTTCAGATAGGCCCCGAGGAAAAGGTTTTCGCGCACCGTCATGCGCGGAAAGACGCGCCGGCCTTCCGGCGAGAGCGTGATCCCGAGCCGGACCACCGACGGAGGCGCGAGCTTGGAGATATCAGTATCTCCGAACGTGACTTTCCCGCGCGACGGTGGCGTCAGGCCCATGATCGCTCGAAGCGTCGTCGTCTTGCCGGCCCCGTTGCTGCCGATCAAGGCGACGACCTCCCCCTCCCCGACGGTCAGGGAAACCGACCGCAAGGCCGACCGCTGGCCGTAGTTGACGTCGATGTCGTCGATCGCAAGCGCGCTCAATGGACTGCCTCCGCCCCCAGATAGGCCTCGATGACCTGCGGATTGGACTTGATCTCGTCCGGTTTGCCTGCGGCGATCTGCTCGCCGTGATCGAGCACAATGATCCGGTCGCAAATGCCCATGACGAGGCGCATATCGTGCTCCACGATCAGGACACTCGCCTGGCCGCTCTCGTGGATCTGGCGGATCAGCCGTCCCATCGCGGCCGATTCCTCCGGATTCAAGCCAGCCGCCGGCTCATCCATCATGATCACCTTGGGCTCCGAGGCGAGCGCGATCGCCACTCCCAGCCGACGCTGGTAGCCGTAGGGCAACGCCCCGGCCAAATGGTCGTGGACATGGGCAATCCCGACCTGATGGAGCAGCTGCATGCAGCGCTCTCGGGCGCGCTCCATCGCCTCTGCCGATCCCGGCGTCGGCAGCAGCGAGCCGAGGAAGCTGACATTCATGCGGGTGATGGCGCCGCGGATCACATTCTCCAGAACGCTCGCCGCCGGGAACACGCTGGTCGCCTGGAATGTCCGCGACAGGCCCAGGCGCACGATGCGGTTCGGCCTGAGCCCGACGATGCTCTGGCCGTCGAACGAGATCTCACCCGAAGACGGCGGCAACTGTCCGCTGACGACATTGAAGCAGGTGGTCTTGCCCGCGCCGTTCGGGCCGATCAGACCCACCACTTCCGCGTCCCCCACCATGAAGGAGATGTTCTTCAGCGCCCACAGGCCACCGAACCGCTTCTGGACGTCTTTGACTTCGAGAACCGGTTTCATCGTCAGCCCCTGTTCGGCTTCACGAGCGAGGCGAGCGAAATGAGGCCGCCCGGGAGGAAGCGAAGGACAACGATCATGACGGCGCCGTAGAGGATGTGCTGCATCCCCGCGAAATCCCGCAACAGCTCGGGAAGCGGCGTCAAAAACAACGCTCCGACCAGCGCGCCCCAGTAAAGCGACCGCCCTCCCACCACGATCATCGTGATGAAGGCGACCGAATTCTGGAAGGTGAAGGTGTCCGGCGAGATGTAGCGAATATAGTGCGCCATCATCGCCCCGCCGACGCCAGCGATCCCACTGCCGATGGCGAACGCCACGATCTGGAAGCGCGACGTGTCGATCCCGCAGGATTCCGCCAGATCGATATTCTGCTGGATCGAATGAAAGGCCCGACCGAACATCGACCGGTTGAGCGCCCAGGTCAGCAGCAGAACCAGTATGAACATCGCAAACGCGAAGTAGAAGAACGACGACCGCGATGCGAAGCTGAGCCCGAACAGGGCCATCGGCGGAATGCTGATCAGCCCGTTGGCGCCGTTGGTGACATCCGACCAGTTGAGCGCGACCAGCGTGAAGATCTGGCCGAACAGGAAGGTGACCAGAACGAAGTAGACCCCGCGCAGCCGCAGGATGACCGCCCCCAGAAGCGCAGCCGACGTCGCCGTCGCCAAACCGCTGATGACCAGCGACAGGAGCGGCGGCACCCCAAGTCTCAGCGCCAGCAACGCGGAGATGTAGGCGCCCAGCCCGGCAAACGCGGCGTGGCCGAGCGACAGCTGGCCCACCGAGTAGATAATCCACAGGCTGAGCGCGAAAATCCCGCTGAGCAGCGTCAGGTTGGCGATGTGGACGTAGAACAGGTTGGGCAGCAGGCTGGGCACGAACGCAGCGGCGCCACAGGCCACAATCACGAGCACCAAGGGCGTCCAGGACCGCCGCGCCGGATCCGACGGGGCGGACTTGTCGAGCACCATCGACGTCTCCCTCATCTATGCCTCCCGATGGCCCAGCAGGCCGGAAGGCCGGATCAGCAGGATCCCGATCACCAGGGCAAGCTGCAGGATGTCGGCGACCACCGAGCCCAGCATGGTCGCGCCGTAGCTTTCGATCAGCCCGAGCAGGAGCCCGCCCAGGATCGCTCCCGGGATCGACCCCAAACCGCCGAGAATGACGACGATGAAGGCTTTGAGCATCGGCGTCGTGCCCACGAAGGGCGAGACCGCGAACACCGGAGCCATCAGCGCACCGGCAACGGCGGCCAGCGCCACGGAGATCCCGAACGCCAGAGGAAAGATGCGATCCACCGAAATGCCCTGGATCAGCGCCGCTTCCTGATCTTGGGCGACCGCCCGCATCGCGCGTCCGAGCTTGTGCTTCTGCATGAACAGCCAGAACCCGCCGACGATCACGGCCGCCGCGGCGATGACCAGCAGGCGCGACCAGGTGAAGACGACGGGCCCGACATGCAGCGACCCTTCGACCACGTCCGGAATCGCACGCGGCGAGGCGCCGAAGAACATGAGAACGGCGTTCTGCAGAACGACCGAAATCCCGAGGGTGGCGATCATGCCGGTGAGTTCGTCGGATCTCAGCGGACGAATGACCAGCCATTCGACCACCATCCCGATCAGACCCACGCAAACCGCCGCCAGAACCAACGTGAGGACGAACGGGACTTCCCACTGGGCGAACGTGTAGAACGCGACAAGACTGCCGATCATGTAAAATTCGCCGTGGGCGAAGTTCACGATCCTCATGATTCCGAAGACCAGCGTAAAACCGACCGCCATCAGCATGTACATCATGCCGATGACCAGGCCGTTCACTCCGGCCTGGACCGTGAGCGTCATAAAATCCATTTCGCATCTCGCGGAATTTGAGGTGGCGCAGAGCGCCACCGTTTTACGACTACTCGCAGCGAGTCGGGCTGCAGGTCGCCACGACCTTCGGCTCGCCGTCGGTCACATGACCGATGCTGTAGGGGACGAAGAGCTGCCGCTGGGTGCCCCAGTAGTCGTTGCCGATCCACCGGGCCTTGCCGGCCGGCCCTTCGAAGTCCGAAATCTTGCTCATCGCTGCCGCAACGGCGTCTGTGTCGTCGACCGATCCGGTTTCGCGCATCGCCTCGAACACCATCATGATCGAAGTATAGAAGCCCGGGCTGAACGCGTTCATCGTGCCGCCATAAGCCTTCTCGAACCGTTCCTCATAGGCAACGGCGCTCGGCAGCGACGGGTCGTATTCCTGATGAACGTAGAGCCCTTCGGAGGCTTCGGGGCCGGCAACGGCCAGAATGTCCGGCGTGGCATCGCCGCCGGTGCGAACGATATTGCCCTTGAAGCCGAGTTCGCGGAGCTGCTTCACCAGAAGGCCCGCGGTCTGGGGCGGGCTGCCGTCGAGCTCGAAAGTGTCGATGCCCTGGGCCAGCACACGGGTCAGGATCGGTACGAAGTCGACGCGACCGCGCTCGTAGAATTCCTGCGCGGGAAAGCTCGCCCCGGCCGCCTCGTAGGCCTTGGCCAGATCGTTCACCATCGCCTGACCGGTCTCGTCGTTCGGGAACAGCCCGCCGACTTTTTTCGCGTCCAGATTCTTCACCACCCATTCGATCTGCGGCTTGGCGTACACTTCCGTCGGCAGAATGGCGCGGAAGCTGTAGGGATATTCCTTCGCCGCGGCGATCGGCGTGAAACCGGCCGTCAGGGTGATCTTCTTGTTTTCGGTGGCCATCGGAACGAGAGCGGCCAGCGGCGCGGACCCGAGCGGCCCGACGACAAACGCCGCATCGTCCTCGAAGATGAGGCGATTCATCGCAGTCACGGCATCGTTCGGCTTATAGTGACTGTCGTAGGCTGCGATCTTGAGATCGTAGGTGGTGTCCCCGACCTTCAGGCCGCCGTCCTTCTGGACGTCCTCGATTGCGAGTTCCAGCGCGCCCTTCATCGCGCTTCCCCAGGCCGCGGCGCCACCCGACAACGGCGCAACAAGGCCGATTGTCATGGTCTCTGCATGCGCGGCGGTCCCGAGGGCGATGACCGGAACACTCAGTGCCAAAGCGAGTGATCTCACGACTTTCCTCCCCTGTTTTCGGGCGGAGCACCCACCCGGTTGATGGACTTATGTCCGCAATCCAGCCTTCAGTCAACTGTTGACACTTTACAGTTTGCCAATCAGGTTGTGCCCGCTTCTAGGGCGGCAGGGAGGAAACAATGCGTGCGTACGGGCTTTTCATCGGCGGAGAGTGGGTTGGAGCCTCGGCCGGTCGAACCTTCCGGTCGACGAACCCTTATACGGGAGAGCCGTGGGCGACTTTGCGGGAGGCAACCGCCGAGGACGTCGACACCGCCGTCGCCGCCGCGCGAACCGCTCAGAAAGACTGGCAGGCCACAAGCGGGGCACATCGCGCGGAGGCCCTACACGCGATTGCCTCCGCCGTGCTTTCCCATGCCGACGAGCTGGCTGTCTTCGAGACCACCGACAACGGAAAAATCATCCGCGAAACGCGCTCCCAGATGCGCTTTTTCGCCCGCCTGTGCCGCTACTATGCCGGCTATGCCGATAAGCTCTACGGCAGCGTCATTCCGCTCGACCAGCCGACCGTCTTCGATTTCACCGTGCGCGAGCCCTATGGCGTCGTTGGGCTGATCACGGCGTGGAACTCGCCGATCAGCCTGCTCGGCAACAAGCTGCCGGCCGCACTCGCCGCTGGAAACTGCGCGGTGGTGAAACCGTCCGAACACGCCTCGGTCTCGACGCTGGAGCTGTGCAAGATCTTTCAGGAGGCCGGACTGCCGGCCGGCGTCGTCAATGTCGTCACCGGAGGCCCCGAAGTGGGCGCCGCGATGGTGGCCCACCCGGACGTGGCCAAGATCAGCTTCACCGGAAGTCCCGGGGTCGGCCGGAAGATCGCGGCGGCAGCGGGTAAGTATCTGAAGCCCGTCACTCTCGAACTCGGCGGCAAGTCGCCCAACATCGTGTTTGCCGACGCCGACCCGGAAGCGGCGACCGTCGGAGCGCTCGCCGGAATCTTCGGAGCGACCGGACAGACCTGTGTCGCCGGCTCGCGCCTCCTGGTTCAACGTCCGGTCTACGACGACATCGTCGGGCGCCTTGCCAAGCGGGCCGAGGCGATCAAGCTCGGTGATCCGCTCGACCCCGCCTCCGAAATGGGGACCGCGGCCAACCAGCCCCAGTTCGATCGCATCATGGCGTCGATCGAACGCGCAAAATCGGACGGCGCCCGTCTGGTCACCGGCGGCGCCCGCGCCACCGGCGATGGGCTCGACAAGGGCCTCTTCATCCAGCCCACGATCTTTTCAGATGTCGCCAACACCATGCACGTCGCGCAGGAGGAGATCTTCGGCCCGGTGCTGGCCGTCCTGCCCTTCGACGAAGAGGACGAGGCGGTCGCGATCGCCAACGACATCCCGTTCGGGCTTGCCGCCGGCGTCTGGACCAAGGACGTTTCGCGCGCGATGCGCATGATCCCGAAGCTGAAAACCGGCGTGGTGTGGGTCAACACCTACCGGGCCGTTGCCGCCCAAGCCCCCTTTGGCGGCGTCAAGGACAGTGGCTTCGGCCGCGAGCGTGGCGAACAAGGGCTCCTGGAGTTCTCCACCGTCAAGAACGTAATGATCGACTATTCGAGCGAGATCCGGGACCCGTTCGCCATCAAGAACTAGAGCATGTCCAGGCCAAGTGGAAACCGGTTGGCCGTCCGGACATGCGTCAAAACAAAGGGTTAGAGCCGATCGGCGTTTCCGTGAAACGCTGACAGGCTCTAAGACCTGGCTTCTGAACTGGACTGCGCCGCGGCAACAACCAGCGCGCAGCGAAACAAGATCGACGTGAAGGAAACGCAAGACGATGAAGATCAAGGACGGAAAATTTCTGATCACCGGCGGCGTCAGCCTGATCGGGTCGCACATCACCGAGCAACTTCTGGCGGCCGGCGCCGGCGAGGTGATGCTGTTCGACAATTACTCGCTCGGCTCGCCCGACCTGATCGCGGACCTTCTGAAGGACGAGCGCGTGACGCTCGTGCGCGGCGACATCACGCGCATCAACGAGCTCTATGACGCACTGGACGGGGTCGACGGGCTGTTTGCCGCCGCCGCCTTTCTCACCCTGCCCTTCAGCCAGAACCCCGGCCTCGGGCTCAACGTCAATGCGATCGGCCAGTTCAACGTGTTCGAGGCGTGCCGCTATCGCGGCGTGAAGAAGGTGATCTTCTCCTCCTCCGTGGCGACCTACGGCGATCCCGAGTCCGGCCTGATTGACGAGGATACACCGTTTCGCTGGCACACCATGCAGCCGGCCGGCGTTCTCTACGGAACGACCAAGATCCTGGGCGAAACGCTGGGCAACCTCTATTCGGCCCGCCACGGCGTGAACTCCGTGTCGCTGCGTTACGCGACCGTCTACGGCGAGCGCCAGCACTATCGCGGTGTGAACGCGCTCTACATCATCAAGACCTACGACGAGCTCGTCCAGGGCCGCCGGCCGGTGATCCCGGGCGACGGCAGCGAGGTGCACGACTACGTCCACGTCGCCGATGTGGCGCGCGCCAACCTGATGGCGATGGAAAGCGACGTCACCGGGGAATCGTTCAACGTCGCGACCGGCAAGGCCACGTCGCTCAACCGCCTGGTGGAGATCATCAGCGACATCATCGGGACCGACCTGAAGCCGGAGTACAAGGAGACCGCCGGGCAGGTCCGGGTGACAACCTCCAGCACGCTCGACTTTTCCATCGAGCGGATCGAACGCGCGGTTGGCTGGAAACCCGAGATCTCCATCGAAGACGGCATCGCGCGCCTGATCCGCTGGCGCCAGAGCCAAGCGGCTTAAGCACGCTCAGGCCGCGAGAACGAGAACATCTAACCATGTCCGACTATGTCATCCACGCCATCAAATATGCCGAGATCGCCGACCGCACGGCATCCCAGAACTTTCTCAATGGCAACGACGCCCACGACGGACCCATGCCGATGGATTTCTTCGTTTGGGTCGCGGTCGGCGAGGAGCGGACCTTCGTCATCGACACCGGTTTCGACCAGGTGACAGGCGCCCGGCGCGGGCGCCAGGTCTGGCGGCCGGTGGCGGAAGGGCTGAAAGCGGTCGGCGTGGCCCCACAGGCGATCGACGACGTGATCGTCACGCACATGCATTACGACCACTGCGGCAACCACGAGCTGTTTCCGCAGGCGCGCTATCATCTACAGGAACGCGAGATGGCCTACTGCACCGGACCGTGCATGTGCCATCACGCGCTCCGGCACGCCTTCGATCTCGACGACGTGCAAACCATGGTGAAGCGCGTGTTCGAGGGTCGGGTTCAGTTCCACGACGGCAACAGCGAGATTGCGCCCGGCCTGAGCGTCCACTGGGTGGGCGGTCACTCCAGAGGGCTGCAGGTCGTGCGGGTCCGCACGAAGCGCGGCTGGGTCGTGCTAGCCTCCGACGCCTCACACTACTACGCCAACATGGAGGGTCACGCGCCGTTCCCCGTGGTGGTCGATGTCGCCGATATGCTCAACGGCTACGACACGATGCAGGCGCTCGCCTCCTCGCCGCGCCACATCGTGCCGGGGCACGATCCGCTGGTGCGCGCGCGCTATCCCTCATCCGACAAAGGCGACGCGATCGTCCGGCTCGACCTCGACCCGGCCGCCGCGTGAGGCAAGCCGGTCAGCCGTCCGCCCTCCATTTCCTCAGAAAGACCGACATGACGACGCAGGCTGCCGCCGACGAGGCGCACGAGATACTGGCCCCCTCAAGCGCATTCGCAGCGTTTGCAGCGTCCACCCGCTATGAGGACATTCCGGCCGCCGTCCTCGAGCGCGCCCGCATCCACATCCTCGACGGGCTCGGGCTTGCGCTGGCCTCCACCACCTTCCCGTTTGCCGGCCCGACGCTTGCCGCCATGGCGGAGCTCAGCGGCGGCGGCGGAAGCACGATCATCGGCTCAACGGCAACCGCCGCGCCGCGCGATGCCGCAATCGCCAATGGTGTTCTGATCCACGGGCTCGATTACGACGACACCCACCTGCAGGCGATCGTGCATCCAACCTGCGCCGTGCTGCCTACCGTCCTTGCGCTTGCCGAACAGCACGGCCTCAGCGGACGCGAGGCGCTGACGGCCTTCTGCATCGGCATGGAGATCGCCGTTCGGATCGGGGCTGCGGTGAACGGCGGCTTCCACCACACCGGCTTCCACGCGACCGGCGTGATCGCGCATTTCAGCTCCGCCGTGGCCGCCGGCCGCCTGCTCGGCAACGATGCCGCCCAACACGTCTCCGCCCTCGGGATCGCGGCCAGCACCGCGTCCGGCATCCAGGTCTTCCTGGAGGAAGGCGCCTGGACCAAGCGGCTGCATCCGGGTTGGGCGGCCGCCGGCGGGATCACCGCCGCCATGCTGGCGCGCCACGGCTTCAAAGGGCCGAGCCGTGCGCTGGAAGGCCGGTTCGGCCTGTTCGAGACCCACCTCCACGACCACATCGCGGACGTGAAAGCGCAATTCCTGACCGAGGGTCTCGGCGAGACCTGGATGATGGCCGACACCGCGCTGAAGCCCTACCCTGTCTGCCACTTCATCCATGGCTGCGCAGACGCTGCGCTTGCGCTGCGCGAAGAAATCGGCGGTGCGCAAATCGAGGCGGTGGAGATCCGGCTGCCCGAGGACACGCTGAAGATCGTCGCCGAACCGATCCAGCAGAAGCGCAACGTCACCAACGAGTACGAGGCCAAGTTCAGCGCCCCGTTCGTCGTCGCTTCGGTGCTTCTCAAAGGACGCTTCGGGCTTCCAGATCTGACCGACGAGGCACTGGCCGACCAGGCCGTGCACGCGCTCGCTCGAAAGTGCGACTGCCGCGCCGATCCCCAGTCGCTGTTTCCGACCTATTTCTCCGGCGGCGTCTTGGTCCGGCTGCAAGACGGTCGCACGCTGGAGCGCCACGTGCCGATCAACCGTGGTGCCGGCGAGCGGCAGATGACGCTGGACGAGGTGACGGAGAAATTTCGGGAGAACGCGTCGCTGGCTATTGCGAGCGAGCGGGCCGCGGCAATCCGCGCGGCCGTTCTCTCAATTGCGCAACATCCGTTTGCGCAATTGACGCAGACGCTGCGCACCGTCGGCTGAGCGCGAAAGAGACGACGCTACGATCCCTCGGACGCCAAAGCCAAACGAGCGTGGATCCGGGCATTGCGGATATGGGTCCGCATCGCCTCCTCGGCGGTGTCCGGATTGCGCGATTGAAGCGCTGCGACAATCGCCTGATGCTCGGTCAGCGCCTGGGTCGCGCGCCCGACCATCGTGGAGGATTTATAGCGATAGATCCGCAGGAGATCGTAGAGATCGCCAGTGATCATCGCGATCAAAAGGTCGTTTTCGGAAGCTTTGGCGATCCGGAAATGGAAGTCGAAGTCTCCGCTCTGCTGATAGTAGCCCTCGCCCGAGGTGACTTCGCGCTGTTGCGCATGCTGATCGAGCAGTCCGCGCAGCCGATCGAGCTCCCTTTCGGGAATGCGTTCCGCCGCCAGCCGGCAGGCCATGCCTTCGAGCGCTTCGCGCACCGTCAGAAGATCGTCCAGCCGCTGCGGGGATAATTCCGGCACCCGCACGCCGATATTGGCGGTCCGTTCGAGGAGGCGCCGTCCTTCCAACCGACGGATCGCCTCGCGCAAAGGGCCGCGACTGATCCCGAAATCGACGGCGAGCGTCTGTTCGCGCAACCGCTCGCCGGGAGCGATTTCCCCGCCGATGATCGCCGCCTCGAGCCGCGCCGTCACTTCGTCGACAAGAGATTTTGCCTCGATCTTTGAAGAAAACTTCTTCGTCACCGCTGGCCCATCCATCTGAACTCGCAAACCGTTTGCGCCCTCATAAGCCATTCTAGAATTCAATGAAATCAACAAACTGTTGATTGTCGACAGAAATACGTCGGCAGCCGGTAAATGGGAGTCGGAGCGCGCACCTCCTCACGGCCGAGGCCGAGCCGGCACAGCCACTCGAAGCCCGAGCGAACGTATTTTCAGGCGAAGTGGAAACCGGCTCGCCGTACGAAAATGCTTTGAAACCGCAACTGAAAGCCGTTCCGCACTTCCGTGGAAAGCAAAACGTCTCCGAGTTCAAGAACTCGCAAATCTGCAGGTCATGGCACCTGAAAGCGCTCTACAAAAAGAAAGAGCCGCTCCGCAGTCTCTCGAATGCGGAGCGGCTCCAAAAGCCAAAAGATCGCTCGGGGCTGCCGGCTTTAGGCCCGTTCATCCTTTTACAGAATCGCAAAACAGTTTGGCCAGGACAGGGCCCGCACGGGGCCGAAGGCCGGTCAGCCGTCCATCTGCTCGCGCAGATGGGATCTGAGCTCGGTTTTCAGGATCTTGCCGTAGTTGTTCTTCGGCAACTCCGCGATGAAGACATAATCCTTGGGTCGCTTGAACCGTGCGATCTCGGACCGGCAGAAGCGATCCAGCTCGTCCGCGGTCGGCGCGCCATCCGTCGCCGCGACGACGAAGGCCACAACATCCTCGCCCCATTCCCGGCTCGGACGTCCGACAACGGACACTTCGACGACTGCAGGGTGGCGAAGCAGCACCTCCTCCACCTCGCGGGGATAGATGTTGGTGCCGCCGGAAATGATGACGTCCTTGGAGCGATCCTTCAGCGCGACGAAGCCGTCCTCGTCCATCGCGCCGGTGTCGCCGGTCCGCAGCCAGCCATCGCGCAACGTGTCGGCGGTTGCCTCCGGATTGTTCCAGTAACCGGCCATCACGGAGGGGCCGCGCACGACGATCTCGCCGGTCTCATCCGCCGGAAGAACGGTGCCGTCCTCCCCGACGATGCGCACCTCCACGCAGGAATGCGCCGTACCGACGGAACCGAGGCGCTCGCGCCAGCGGGGATGGATCCGGTCGGCCACCACGCCACGCGACAACGCGGTAATCGTCATCGGGGACTCGCCCTGGCCGTAGATCTGCGCGAAACGGGGACCGAACTGGTCAACCGCTTCCTCGATGTCGGCCACATACATCGGGCCGCCACCATAGACGATGGTCCGAATGCCCTCGCCGGAATGTCCGATCGATTTCGCGTGCGCGATCAGGCGGCGCACCATCGTCGGGGCGGCAAACATCGAGAGGTTGCCGACCGTATCCGCAAGCTCCAGGATCTCCGCCGGATCGAAGCCACCGGAGACCGGCACGACATGCCGGCTACCCCGCAAGACGTGCATGAAATTGTAGAGCCCCGCCCCGTGCGACATGGGCGCGGCATAAAGCGTGGCATCCTCGGCGAAGACATCGTCGACATCCACGAAGTAGGCAAACGTCATCGCCTGCAGGTTGGCAACGGAGAGCATGACGCCCTTCGGCCGACCTGTGGTGCCGGACGTGTAGAAGAGCCAAGCGAGCGCATCCGAGGGCAGCGCAACCGGCTCGGACAACCCGCCATGGGCCCGCATCTCATCGAACCCGGTGCCGATCAGCGACACGGTCGCCACGTCGCCGCAGACCTCGTCTCCCCTGCTCGTCAGCATCAGCCGCGCACCGGAGTCCGCGACGATGAAGGCCGCCTCGCGGGGATGAAGCTTATGGTTGATCGGCACAGCGACGGCGCCGGCAAACCAAATGCCGTAGAGCGCCTCGAGATACGCCGTGCAATTGCCCGCGAAGAGGGCGACACGATCGCCGCGGCCGACCCCGTAGAGCTCCCGAAGCGCACCGCCGATCCGCGCGGCCCGTTCCGCGAACACGCGGTAGTTCACCACGACGGTCGAGCCCTGAAGCAAGGCCGGCGCATCGGGCACGCGCCGCGCGGTGCGCACAAGCCAGTCAGCGAGGTTCATCTGAGCACACTCTTTGCCTCTGTGGCGGGCGGACCGGTCAGGCGAAAACACCTGGCCGGTCGTTTCTCGGCCGCCGATTGGGTCAGTCCGACGCGCCCTTGTTGGCAAGCGCCTCGCGGAAGGCCTTCAGCACCTCCGTTCCCGGCTTGCCACGCCCGTCGAGCCCGGAAGCCCATTCCGTGCCGATCGTAGCAAGGGCGTCGTCGATCTGCGCCTTATCGGCCTCCGGCAAGGCCACGAAAGACACGCCTTGCTTGGCCATCGCGTCCTTATCGGAGCTGTCGAGCTTATCCGCCACCTGGCAGGCCGACTTCGTCACCTCATCGCCCGCGTCGGCCATCGCCTTCTGAACGTCTTTCGGGAGCTGGTCCCATTTCTCCTGGCTGATCATGTAGCTGAAGATGAACGAACCGAAATTCATGTCCTTGGTCGCGTAGGACAGCATCGACGTCAGATCGTACGGACCAATACTGGAGGCCGGGAACAGGACGCCATCGATGGTGCCGCGCGAAAGCGCCTCGCGGGTCTCCGGAGCGGAAATCGCGACCGGAACGGCCCCGAGCTTCTTGACGGCCAGCTCCTTGGTGCCGCCGGTGGCCCGCAGCTTCAGACCCTCGAAGCTGGACGCGCCGGTGATCTCCTGGGACTTCGTGAAGATCTGATAGGGCGGCAGAACCAGCACGAACAGCATGCGGACGCCGTTCTCCTTCAGCTCCACCTCGTCCAGCGTGCCGCCGGGCTTGGCCAAGGACCAGTAGGCGAGCGTGCCCTTGCAGGACGTCGAGAAGGCTTCGGGAAGCTCGCCCACGGTGGAAAGCGGCAACTGGTCGGCGACATAGGAAATGCCGACATAGCCGACATCGGTCACCCCGGTCTGGGTCAAGGACAGGAGGTCCTTGGCCTTGCCCAACTGCTGGGCCGGGTAATATTCGAAGTCCACCTTCCCGTCGGTCAGCTCGGCGACCCGGTCCATCCAGACCTTGGTCATGTTTTCCGCAATATAGTGGCCAGTGGGCAGGCTGTCGGCCACGCGCACAGTCACCTCCTGTGCAGAGGCCGCCGTGGTCGCAAGACTGGCCGCCACGACGCATGCCGCCGTCAGCCCTCTTTTCATTATCGTCATTGTCAGGTCCTCCCTTTTTTCAGCTCAAGTCATCCCGCCTCACATCGTCGAAGGCAGCCACAGCACGAGGGCGGGAAAGGCGGTGAGAAGCGCGATCACGATCAGATGCGCCCACACGTGCGGCATCACCCCCCGGAACAGCTCTCCGAGCGGTCGGCGCGTATAGCGCGCCACGACGAACACGTTCATGCCGAGCGGCGGCGTCACCATGCCCACCTCCGCGGTGACGACGATGATGACGCCGAACCAGACCGGATCGAAGCCGAGGGCCATCACCAGCGGCAGGACGACCGGCACGGTGAGGATCAGGATTGCGATCTGATCCATGAAGAAGCCGAGGATCAGGTAGCCGATCAGGATGATCGTAATGATGATCCACGGCGAAACGGCCAGCGCCGCGACCCAGTCGGTCAGGTCGTTGGTTACCCGGGTCAGGGTGAAGAAGTAGCCGAAGATGTGGGCGCCCAGGATAATGAACAGGATCATGCAGCTCGTCTGCGCCGCGCGCCGCAACGCCCGCCACAGGCCCTGCCCCGTCAGCCGACGCTCCCAGGCGGCAAGCAGCATGGCGACAAACGCGCCGATGCCTGAGGCTTCCGTCGGGGTGGCGAGACCCGTGTAGATCGACCCGGTCACCGCGATGAAGAGCAGAAGCATCGGGCCCACGCGCTTCAGCGCGGCAATCTTCTCGGCGAACGAGTAGCTCCGGCTCTGAGGCGCGGCGCCCGGCTCGATGCGGACCAGAAGCGCCACCGTCAGGATGATCGCCAGGGTGACGATGATGCCGGGAATCAAACCAGCGATCAGCAGTTGGCCGATCGGGATGTCGGCAATGATGCCGTACAGGATCAGGGCGATCGAAGGCGGGATCAGCATCGCCAGCGTGCCGGAAATCGCCACCACGCCTCCGGCGAGCTTCGGATCGTAGCCCTCGTCCATCATCGCCGGGATCGAGGTGGAGGCGAGCGTCGCAGCGGCGGCGGTGCTGGATCCGGAAATCGCACCAAAGCCGGCGCCGGCAAGCGCGGTGGCCATCGCGACGCCGCCGCGCACGCGGCCCATCCAGATCGTCGCCGCCCGGAACAGGTCCGATGCCACGCCGGACAGGATGACGAACTCCGCCATCAGGATGAACATCGGGATCGTGATGATCTCGTAGGAGTTCGCCGACGACAGCGGCGCGGTTTTCAGGATCCCCCCGAGAATCGGCATGCCGCCCACCAGATAGAGCCCGAGGGCCCCGGACACCGCCATCGCAAGAGCGACGGGAAGGCCGATGAGGAGAAGCAGCACGAGGGCGCCGAGGGCGATGGCGACGGTCATTCGGCGTCCTCCCCGGCGGACGAGGTGACCGGCGGCGGCGGCAGCTCGACGAGATCGTGGCCGCTAATGCAGGAGGCAAGGTGCCCGAAAACGCGAAGGATGCTCCGCAGCATGACAAGCCCGGTTCCCACCACCACGATCGCGTAGGTGGGCCAAGTCGGCCAAGGCATGGTCGTGCTCAGCCGGCTGTCGGCCGCCCAGGCGCTTTCCAGTCTAAGCCACGCCTGCCAGGCGATGAGCGCCAGGACCACGGTCGCAGCCGCATAGCCCAAGGCAAGCAGCAGATGCCGCGTTCGGTGCGGGATCAACGGCTGGAACAGATCGATCGCGACATGTCCGTGGTGATGCAGCGTATCGGAGAGCGCGAAAAAGAACGCGGCGACAACCAGATAGGCGGCGATCAGCTCGTAGGACCAACCAAGCGGCGCGGAAAACGCGTAGCGCATGATCACATCCCACACGACGATCAGCATGATCGAGCCGATCGCAATCGACGACAGTGCGACCAGGACGGTCTCCACTTTCGCCAGCACGACAGACGGCCAGCCGATCTCGGTGCGCTCGCTCACGCCTTCCTCTCCCAAGCCCTAGAGCCTTTTCCGCTCAGACGGGAACATCTGAACGATAAAAAAGGCTCCAGATTCAATTACTTGAGTAAGTCCTTGCCGTTCAAATCGATGCAATTTGAACGGGACCTGCTCTCTCCTCCGGCACCCGTCTGCGCGGGCCTGTCCCGGTCATGATCGTCGACTACGCGCGACCGCCGCCAGGATCTTCTGCGCGGCCCGCTCGTGCGGCTTGTCGACCATCCGTCCGTCGATCGTGACGACCCCGGCTTTCGGATCGTCGCGAAAGGCGGAGACAACGCGTTCGGCCCAAGCGACCTCGTCCGGCCCCGGCGTGAACGCACGGTTGACCGGCTCGACATGGCTCGGATGGATCACCGCCTTGGCGGCAAACCCGTCGCGCTGGGCCGCGCGCGCCTCCCGCTCCAACCCGTCGAGATTGCCGATGTCGGTGTAGACCGTGTCGATGGCGGCAATGCCGGCGGCCGCCGCTCCCATCAGGCACAGATTCCGCGCAAGCCGGAACGGCTCGCAGAGCATGCCGTCGACGATGTTCTCGCTCGCCCCGAGCGAGGCGGAGAGATCTTCCGCGCCCCACATCAGCCCCCAAAGCCGCGGGCCCGCCGCCTTGTAGGTGCCGAGGCCAAAGACGGCATCCGCCGTTTCCGTCGCCACCGCGATGATCGAGGTCGCGCCCACCTCATGGCCGGCGGCAGTTTCGAAGGCCGACAGATAGTTCGCCAGGGTAGCGACATCGCCCCCGCAGGTCGATTTCGGCAACACGATGCCGTCGGGGCGGAGCGGCATGACGGCGGCGAGATCGTCGAGGGTCAGTCCCGTGTCGAGCGCGTTGACGCGCACGAACAGGCGCTGCGCGGTCCGTTCCGCCTCCAGCATGGCGCGTGTTTCGCCGCGTGCCGACACCTTGGAGGCGGCTGAAACGGAGTCCTCAAGATCGAGGATCAACGCGTCGGCGGACCCCTGCCTGGCCTTTTCGAACTTGCGCGCGCTGTCGCCGGGGACGAACAGGAAGGAGCGCATCACGCCGTCTCCCGCTTGCGCATCATCGCCGAGCGCCGACACACCGCCACCACGTCGCCATGCTGGTTGAAGCACGTGTGTTCCAGCTCGACGATGCCGACGTCGCCGCGCGACTTGCTTTCGCGCTTTGAGATCACCCGGGTCTCCGCGCGCAGCGTATCGCCATGGAAGACCGGCTTGGGAAAGCGCACGTCGCTCATGCCGAGATTGGCGACGGTGGTCCCGAGCGTGGTATCCTGCACGCTCATGCCAACCATGATGGACAGCGTGTAGAGGCTGTTGAACAGTCGCTGCCCCCACTCCGTCTTGGCGGCGAAATCCGCATCGATGTGAAGCGGCTGCGGATTCATCGTCATCAGGCTGAAGGTGGTGTTATCCGCTTCCGTCACCGTCCGCGTGAGCTCGTGACGGAACACGTGATCGACGGTGAAGTCCTCATAATGTAGGCCGGCCATGGTCTGTGCGCCTCCCTGTCTCAATAGGATTTTGGAAGGCCGAGCACGCGCTCGGCGACGTAACACAGCGCCAATTGCTGGCTGACGGGCGCGATCCGGGGCACCATGACTTCGCGCAGGTAGCGCTCGACGTGATACTCCTTGGCGTAGCCGAAGCCGCCATGGGTCATGACCGCGGTCTCGCAGGCGGTAAACCCCGCCTCGCCGGCCAGATATTTGGCCGCGTTCGCCGCCGCTCCACACGGCAGCCCCTGGTCATATTGCCAGGCAGCCGACATCGTCATCAGCCAGGCGGCTTCCAGATCCGCCCAACACTTGGCGAGCGGGTGCTGGATCGCCTGGTTCTGCCCGATCGGCCGGTTGAAGACGACGCGCTCCTTGGCATAGGCAGACGCCCGATTCACCGCGAGCATGCCAAGGCCGACCGCCTCCGCCGCGATCAGGACCCGCTCCGGGTTCATGCCATGGAGGATGTACTCGAACCCGCGCCCCTCTTCGCCGATCCGGTCGGCCTCGGGGATCTCGAAATCCTCGAAGAAGAGTTCGTTGGAATCGACGGCCTTGCGGCCCATCTTCTCGATCTCGCGCACGCGAATGCGCTCACGGTCAAAGTCGGTGTAGAAAAGGCTGAGCCCGCGCGTGGGCTTTTCGACCTCTTCCAATGGCGTGGTCCGCGCAAGCAGCAGGATCTTGTCGGCAACCTGCGCGGTCGAAATCCACACCTTCTGCCCATTGACCACGTAGCGATCGCCGCGCTTGTCGGCGCGCAACTTGAGCTGGGTCGTGTTCAGCCCGGTGTTGGGCTCGGTCACCGCGAAGCAGGCCTTCTCCCGCCCCTCGACCATGGGCCGGAGCATGCGCTGCTTCTGCTCCTCCGTGCCGAACATGGCGATGGGGTTCAGCCCGAAGATGTTGATGTGCAGGGCGGATGCCCCACTCATCCCGGCCCCGGATTCGGCAATCGTCCGCATCATGAGGGCAGCTTCGGTCACCCCCAGGCCGGAGCCGCCATAGGCCTCGGCGGTGCAGATGCCGAGCCAGCCTTCCCGCGCGAACGCCTCGTAGAAGTCGGTCGGGAACCCGCCCTCTTTGTCGCGCGCGAGCCAATAGGCATCGTCGAAGCGCTCGCAGATCCGGGCGACCGCATCGCGAATGGCATCCTGGTCTTCGCTGTAGCCGAACTCCATGGCCCCGTCCTCAAGCCTGCTTGCCGTGCGCCGGCGCGTCCACGCCCGGTTCGACACGGCCCAGAACGCCGGCCTCGCGAAGCCGCGCGATCTCGGCTTCGTCGACACCGATCTCCCTTAGGATTTCTTCGCCATGCTCGCCCTGGCGCGGGGCATAGCGCTCCGGCTCGGCCCTGGTGCGGGACCATGTCGCCGGCACCGCCATCTGGCGGATCTCCCCTTCGCTCGGATGATCCACCATGTGGAAGAAACCGGTCGCGACGAGGTGAGGATCCTGCAGCACGCCCTCGAAATCGTACATCGGCATCGCTGGCACGTCGGCTTCCTCCAGAAGCGCCAGCCACTCCGCCGTGGTTCTGGTCAGGAAGATATCGCCGAGCTCGGCATAGACCGCGTCAATGTTCGCCATGCGCGCGGAGAAGGACCGAAACCGCGGATCGGCCTCAGGCATATCGGGGCGACCGATCGCCGCGAAGAAGCGGCGCCAGTGGCCATCGGTGTAGATCAGCGCGCAGACGTGGCCGTCCTTGGTCTGGTAGGGCCTGCGATCGGGCGAGAGCTGCCGCGCATAGCCGCCCTTGTCCAGCGGGGGCTCGAAGGTCAGCCCCGACAAGTGATCGCCGAGCACGAAGCTGACCATGGTCTCGAACATCGGGATGTCGACGCGCTGGCCGACGCCGCTGCGGTCGCGCTCGACGAGCGCCGCCAGGATCGCGTTCACCCCGACCAGCCCGACCACCCGGTCGGCAATCGCCTGCGGGACATAGCGGGGTTTGCCGTCGTTGACCCGGGAGAACAGGTAGGGAAGCGTCGCCCCACCCTGGATGAGATCGTCATAGGCGGGACGGGCGGCATAAGGTCCGTTTTGGCCATAGCCGAACAGGCCGGCGTAGACGATCTTCGGATTGACCGCCGCCACCTCCTCATAGGACAGGCCGAGCCTGCTCATGGCCTGCGGCCGCACATTGTAGACCAGCACGTCGGCGCTTTCGCACAGGCGCAGCAGCGCCGCACGGCCTTCCGGCTTCTTCAGATCCAGCGTGATCGACCGCTTGGACCGATTGGCGTTCAGAAACAGCGCCCCCATCCCCTCATGCCGGGCCGGACCGATCTGGCGCGCGACGTCCCCATCGGGCGCTTCGACCTTGATGACGTCGGCACCGAAGTCCCCGAGCATCTGGGTCGCATACGGCCCCATTAGCACCGTGGTCATGTCGACGATCCGTATGCCGCTAAGCGGCCCCATGCGCGTTCTCCAACATTCAATATGTCCATATATATGGACATAAATTCCAATTATTTGGACATTCTTTCGATTGCAGGTCGAATGTCAATCGGAAGCCTAGCTGCACCGCAGCAATTCCGGGACCGTACGTCCTACGAGCTCGCCGACAGAGCGATTGGTATTGTCCATATATGTGGACATCGAATTTCAAATTGGGTTAGGCGGAAGGTGCGCGGATTCTTGGCTTTGTCGAAACGACAAGGCGTGCGCAGCGGAGAAAGAGACTTCGATGACCGTGAAACAGGTGGCGAACGTTCTGGACTTGCTGGAATTTTTCGCCGCGCGCGGAAAGCCGGCGAGCCTTGCGGAAATCGCCCAACACTTCGGGTGGCCACGATCGAGCGCCTTCAACCTGCTTTCGACGCTGGTGGAGCGCGGCTATCTCTACGAGCCGAAACGCCGGGGCGGCTACTATCCGACCCCGCGCTGGCTGGCGCTCGCACGCGAAATTTCCGCCGCGGAGCCGCTGCCGGACGAGGTGCCAACGCTCTTGCGGGAGCTTGCGAAGACGACAGGCGAAACGGTCTGGATCGCTTCGGCAAGCGGCCAACACGCGGTGCTGCTGGAGGTGATTCAATCCGAGCATGCGGTGCGCTACACGGCGGAGGTGGGCAAGCGCGTGCCTCTTCATGCCACCGCCACCGGCCAGGCGATCATCAGCCAGATGCCGGAGACTCAGCAGGCAAGCGTGCTGCGCAAAGCGGTCTTCGAGCGCTACTCGGAAGGCACGCCGATGAGCATCGACGCGGTGGAGCAGAGCATTCGACGATCCCTCGCGCGGGGCTGGTTCGAAAGCGCGTCGGCCTTCAGCCACGATCTGGGCGGCGTCTCCGTGCCCCTCGTTCTGGACGGGCGTGTGTTCTCCTTAACCGTCGCCGGCCCACTCTTTCGGGTCCGCGAGCGCATGGAGGAGATTGCCGGCGCGCTCCAAAGCGCGGTGAAACGCCACCTTGGAGCCGACTATTTTACGAAGAACGTTCCCAACCTAGCCACGCTGCCCTAGTCACGGTGCGACGGGCTAGCCGTTGCAGTCTGCGAGCAACTCTTCGAAGAATTGCAAAGCGACCGTCCGCGCGGGGACAGGGCAAAGGATAACAAGAGGCCGAACCATGACATCCGCATTCGCATCCGCCGGCGATCGGCTCGCAAAGACAGGTCACCTACCGACGATTGGCATGATCGTGCCGCCAAAGCCGGACATCGTGCCGCCGGAGCCGCTCAAGCTTTATCCCGAGGGCGTTCGGTTCCTGGCCAAAGGGCTCGGCCTCACCTCGCTCACGCCGAAAGGATACGATCAAGTCATCGACCGGATCGCCGAGGCCTCGGCGGAGCTGGCCGAAGAGGGCGCGGACGCGATCGCGCTGATGGGTACGTCGATCAGTTTCTATCGCGGCCACGCCTTCAATGCCGAACTCGTCGCCTCGATGGAAAAGGCCTCCGGACTGCCGGCCACCACCATGAGCAATGCCGTGATCGACGCGCTCGGGCAACTCGGCGCGCGCAGGCTCACCGTCGCCACCGCCTATGGGGACGAGGTAAACCAACGCCTCGCCGATTTTCTACGGGAGAGCGGGTTCGATGTCCTCGCGCTGGAAAGCCTCGGGATCGTCGACGTCGATGCCGTATTCGGCGTGACGAGCGACGATCTCCTGGCGCTGGGCCGTCGGGCCGCCAAGGCGGCTCCGGACGCCGACGCGATGGTCCTCTCGTGCGGAGGTCTCAGAACCCTCGCGGTCACCACGCCGCTCGAGCGCGAGACGGGGCGGCCGATCGTCTCCAGTGCGGTCGCGGGGGCATGGGCGGCGGTCCGCCTGGTCGGACACAACCCTTCGGTCGCCGGCTACGGCCGCCTGCTGGCAGGCGAATAATCTGCGACGCGGCGCCCTCTCGCCCGCAACGCTGAAAGCTGCGCGCGCCTATCAAAACGCGCTCGCTAGACCCGTTCCGCTGTTCTCGGGCTCGCGGAGCGAATCTAAGTTATTGTCTCGACGCGTTTCCGGACGGCCACCGGGCTTCCACTTGGCCTGAAATAGATCAGATTCAATAGCTTAAGCATGTCCCGTTCAAATTGATTCAATTTGAACGGGACATGCGCTAACCGGCGTGTCCCATCTTTCCGGGGTTCATGAGGCCATCCGGGTCGAGGGCCGCTTTGATCCGCTTCATCACGTCGACGGCGTCGCCATGTTCCTTACGCATATGCTTGATCTTTTCGGTGCCGACGCCGTGCTCGCCGCTCGCCGTGCCGCCCACGGCAAGCGCGCGCTCGATCGCGCGTTCGGCCAGACGATCGGCTTCGGCAAGATGCTCGGGATCGTCGGGATCGATCAGATAGGCGGTGTGAAAATTGCCGTCGCCGACATGGCCGATGATCTGCCCGGTGAGCGGTGAAGCGTCGATGTCCTCCCGCGAGGCCAGGATGCTTTCGGCCAGCCGCGAGATCGGCACGCAGATGTCGCCGGTGTAGAGATCGTAGCCAGGCTTGATCGCCTTCGTTGCAAAATAGCTGTCATGCCGGGCCTGCCAAAGGCGCGCCCGCTCCTCGGGATCCGTCGACCACCGGAAATCTTGGCCGCCATATTCGCGCGTCACCGCCTCCGCGATTTCCGACTGCTCGGCGACCCAGGCCGGCGTGCCGTGGAACTCGAAAAACAGCGTCGGCGCGACCTTCAAATCCAGCTTGGAGTAGTTGTTCGTCGCCGCAACGGCGACCTCGTCCATGAATTCCACGCGCGCCACGGGGATGCCGTACTGGACTGTCGCGATCACGGCTTCCACGGCGTCCTTGACGGTCTCGAACGCGCACACCGCCGAAGAAACGGTCTCGGGGATCGGATGCAGGCGCATGGTCAACTCGGTGATGATGCCGAGCGTGCCCTCCGCGCCGACGAACAGATGCGTCAGATCGTAGCCGGTGGACGATTTCTTCGCGCGCGAACCAGTGTGGACAACGGTTCCGTCGGCCAGAACGACGCGCAGGGCCATGACGTTCTCGCGCATGGTGCCATAACGCACCGCAGTCGTGCCGGACCCGCGCGTCGACGCCATTCCGCCGAGCGAGGCATCGGCGCCGGGGTCGACGGAGAACATCATGCCGGTGTCGCGCAGATGCTCGTTGAGTTGCTTGCGGGTCACGCCCGGCTGAACCACGGCGAGGAAATCTTCCGGGCGAACCTCCACGATCGCATTCATCTCGCGGGTGTCGACCGAAATCCCGCCGCGAATGGGGATCGTGTGGCCTTCCATGGACGAACCCGCCCCGAATGCCACGATGGGCACCCCCTCGCGCGCGCAGGCCTGCACGATGGCCTGAACCTCTTCCTCGGTGCGAGGAAAGACGACGGCATCCGGCATTCGGGCCGGCAGCCGCGACATGTCGCGGCTGTGATGCGCGCGGACCGCTTCCGAGGTAGCGAGGCGATCGCCGAGCAAGGGGCGAAGGGTTTCAACAACCCTGGATGCAGCATCGGACATGGTGTCTCTCCCCTCGCCTACTGCCGCGGCCCGGCGGATACCGGAAACTTCGACAGCGCAAGCTCTTGGCTGGTGATGAACTCCAACAGCGCGGGCACGCCTTTCCGCGTCTGCTCGATCGCCCGCCTGATCGCCGGCACGATCTCGGATGGCTCGCTCACCCGCTCGCCGTAACCACCCAGGGATTTGGCAAAATCGGCGTAGTTCCCGGAGATGTCGGTCGCGCGATATTTCTCCGTCGAGACCTGCATGATCGGGAGCTCCATCGCCATGGAGAAGTTGTTGAGCAGGATCGATAGGATCGGAATCCGCTCGCGCACGGCGGTTTCGAAATCCATGCCGGTAAAGCCGATGGCCGCATCGCCCCAAACGTTGATGCACAGCTTGTCCGGGCAGGCGAGCTTGGCGCCCATGGCCAGCCCAAGCCCATAGCCGAGCTGGGTCGTCTTGCCCCAGCCAATATAGGTGAGCGGCGCTTTCGTCACCCAGAACGGGGAAAGCTGGTCGCGCGGACTGCCGGCATCATGGGTAATGATGGTGGTTTCGGGGTCGACCGTATTCTGCAGATCCCACAGCACCCGATAAGGAGACAAGGGCGTCTCGCTGGAGGTGAGCTTCGGCATCCACTCCGCAAGCCAGCCGGCGCGAATATGTGCGATCTCGTCGGCGACATGGCTCAAGGGCCGCGCCTTGACGTCCCTGCGGTCGAGTTCGGCGAGCACGGCGTCGAGGGTCAGTCCCGCGTCGCCCACGAGGGCAAAGGCGGCTTCATAATCCTTGTTGATGTGGTCCGGATCGAGAGTCGCGTGGATCACCGTCTTGCCGGCCGGCATCTGCACCCCGAATGCCGTTTCGGTGAACGAGCAGCCAATACCGAAAATGACGTCCGCCCCGTCCAGGAAATGCCGCACCGTCTTGGGAATTGCCGCGCCGCCGGAACCGAGCGCAAGCGGATGGTCCTCGGGAAAGGCGCTCTTGCCTTCCAGGCTGGTGCAGACGGGAATCGCAAGCCGCTCCGCGAGCGCCTTGAGCTGCGGCCAGGCCTCAGCGTAGTGAATGCCCTGGCCGGCATAGATGACCGGCGCCTCGGCAGCGAGAAGCGCATCGACGGCGGAGCTGACGGCCTCAAGATCGGGACCATAACGCGTGGCGACCACCGGGTGGTAGGCGAGCGGATCGGCAACCTCTTCGCCCCAGATGTCGTTCGGGATTTCCACCAGAACCGGCCCGCCGCGGCCGTTGCGCAATCTGGAGAAGGCGCGCCGAAAAATGCTGGGGATGTCGGCCGAAAAGACGATCGGCTCAGCCGATTTGGTCACGTCGCGCATCGATCGCGACGCGTTGTAGTTCGCGCCCACGTGGGCCAGCCGCCGCGCATAGCCTCCGGGCATGACCAGGACCGGAACGGATTCCGAATAGGCCTGGGCGATGGCGCCGTAGGAATTCTCGGTTCCCGGACCGCTTTGCATCACGAAGACGCCCAGCTTGCGTCCGGACGTCAGCCGCGAGATCGCATCGGCCATATGGAGGCCGGTCCGCTCCTGGCGCACCACGATCGGCCGGATGCCGGCCATCGCCGCATACTCGAGCACGTGATTCACCGGATAGCCGATAACGATCTCGACGCCCTCGCGCCGAAGGACTTCGGCGATGGCGTCGCCAACCTTCATACCCACCTCCCTCGATATTCTTGATCGGCCATACAAGCGCGTTCGAGCACACGCCTCGACGGACCATTTTGTCTATTTTGTATGCATATACAGCAAGCGCCGCAAGAACTTCTCCGCCCGCGCTTGCGATAGCCGACGCCCTTGGAATGTTCGCGAAAAGCCGCCAGCGGCTTGTTTCTGCGCCCGTCCTGTGGTGATACTGATCGAAATCCCTGCGATCGAAAATGCGCCGTCCGCCGAAAACGAGACTGGCGCGCGTCAGGGAAAGGGAGGGAGGTATGTATACACACGCATTGGCCGCGCTTGCTGTCTCGCTTGCGATCTCCCATCCGGCCTCAGCCGCCGATGTCGATCTGACACTGGCCCACTGGGTGCCGGCAACGCACCCGCTCCAAAAGCTCGGGATGGAGCCTTGGGCGGAATCGATCAAGCAAGCGTCGGACGGGCGAATCGAGATCACGATCTATCCCGCCCAACAGCTCGGCGCGGCGCCCGATCACTACGACATGGCCCGTGACGGGATCGCCGATATCGGCTTCATCAATCCGGGCTATCAGCCCGGCCGCTTCCCGATCATGGCGGCGGCGGAACTCCCGTTCAATTTCGCCAATGCCAAGGGCGGCGTTCGCGCGCTCACCGAATGGTATAAACCTTACGCCGTCGAGGAGATGAGCGACGTCTATTTCTGCATGGCGATCTCGCACGATCCCGGCACCATGCACGGCAAGGAGCCGATCCGGGTTCCCGCCGATATCAAAGGCAAGACGGTGCGGCCGGCCAACGCCACCGAGGCCCGGTTCGTGAACCTGCTCGGCGGCGCCTCCATTCAGGTTCCCGCCCCGGAAATGCGCGAAGCGCTGTCCAAGGGAACGGCGGACATCACCCAGTCGCCCTGGGAATCTCTCTACATCTTCGGGGCCGATTCCCTGGTCCCCTATCATCTCGACATGCCCTTCTATGCCTCCATCAACGCCTTCGTCATCAACAAGGACACGATGGCCGCGCTCTCGCCCGAGGACCGCAAGGTGATCGAGGACCATTGCACGCCGGAGTGGGCGGAGAAGATGTCGGCCGGCTGGGCGGATGCGGAAGCGGCAGGGCGCGACAAGCTCGCCGCCGATCCGGACCACACGCTCTATCAACCTAGGCCGGAGGAGACGCAGATGTGGAAAGACGCAGCTGCCCCTCTGACAGAAGAATGGAAACAGAATATCTCCGATACAGGCCGGGATCCGCAACCGATTATCGACGGGCTGATCGAAAACCTAAAGAAATACAACTCCTACGCTGGCTAGAATAACTTCGTAAAAACGGATATAAAACTGCTGAACCTGCGACTTAGCGCAGCTTTAGAAAATCAGACAATGAGAACGTCGTTAAACGCACGCCGACGGGGCATCGAAACGGCCATACGGTCTTCAGACCGACGATGAAAAGGACGAGGCAAATGAGATTTACGACACTGCTCGCATCGCTTGGCGTGGTGGCGGTCACCGCCGCGGCCGCCCATGCCGCGGATGTGGAGCTCACCCTGTCTCACTGGGTGCCGCCCACGCATCCGCTCCAGCCGCAAGGCATGGAGCCGTGGGCGGAATCGATCAAAGAAGCCTCCGACGGGCGGATCGAGATCACCATCTATCCCTCGCAGCAGCTCGGCGCGGCGCCCGACCACTACGACATGGCCCGCGACGGCATCGTCGACATCGCCTTCATCAATCCCGGCTACCAGGCCGGCCGCTTCCCGATCATCGCGGCGGCGGAGCTTCCGTTCCTCGCCTCGAACGCCAAGGGCGGCTCGCGCGCGGTGGACGAGTGGTATCGCCAGTATGCGGCGAAGGAGATGAGCGACGTCTATGTCTGCATGGTGCACCTCCACGATCCGGGAACGCTGCATGCCAAATCCGGTCCGCTTGCCGTCCCGTCCGATCTTGAGGGCAAGAGCGTAAGGCCGCCGAACGGCACCATGGCGCAGATGTTCTCCTCGCTCGGCGCCGCGAACGTGCAGGTCTCGGCTCCGGAAATGCGCGACGCCCTGGACAAGGGCACGGCCGACATGACTGGATCGCCCTGGGGATCGCTCTTCACGTTCGGCGTCCAGGACACCGTCAAATATCATCTCGATGTCCCGCTTTATGCGACCGTGTTCGCCTTCGTCATGAACAAGGACCGGATCGACAGCCTGTCGCCTGAAGACCGGAAGGTGATGGACGAGCACTGCACGCCGGAGTGGGCGGAGAAGATGGCTTCCGGCTGGGCCGATGCAGAGGCGGCGGGTCGACAGAAGATCATCGATCTCGGCGACCATGTCCTACACAAGCCGACGCCGGAGGAAATGGAGTTGTGGCACGAAGCCGCCGCTCCGACGGTGGAGCGCTGGAAGACGGGTGCGCAAAAGGCCGGGATCGATCCGGACGCGGCTCTCTCCGACCTGAAGGATCGGCTCGAGAAGTACGACTCGCTGCAGGGGCAGTGAGCCACGGGCGGTCACAAAACGGGCGGTGGGCGGCAGCGCCCGCCGTCCGCGCTGTGTGCGCGGCATCCAGTTGGCTGCCGCCTGTCTGTTCAGGTCGAATCGCACTGAACGAAGCGGCTCCCGAAAGCCGCTCGCCTTTTGAATTCGCCGTCCCGCGGTCTCCTTCGAAGATGGCCGGACGCGTCTGACGGTTCCCTACGCCCATGATCCCTATTCTTGAACGCTTTTGCAAAGTGGTCGAGATCGTCGCCGGACTGCTGCTCGGCCTCGTGACCACGCTGATCGTCGTCTCCACGACGGGGCGCTATCTGTTCGCCTGGCCGGTGCCGGACGCCTTCGACCTGTCGCGGCTGCTCATCGGCGCCTGCATCATGTGGGGCTTCGCTTCCGTCGGCTATCGCGGCGGCCACATCCAGGTGGATCTCTTTGCGGAGCTGATGACGCCGCGCGTGCGCCGCGTCGTCGACGTGTTCGCATGGGCGATGCTGCTGTTCTTCGTGGTGCTTCTAACCTGGAAGATGTTCGACCGCGTCGCGAGCGCAATGCGCAGCAACGAGGCGACCTTCGATCTGATGATCCCGGTCTGGCCGTTGCTTGGGCTGATCTGGGTTGGAACCGCCGTCAGCATCGTGACCGTTCTGGTCCGCCTATATCTCATCGCGACCGGGCGGGGCGAACCGGAACCGGGTGGAATGACCGAGCTCGAGGAAGACGTTTAGATGGTAAGCGGTGACTTTATCGCGCTCGGAGGCTTCATCGCCCTGTTTGCGATGATTGCCCTGCGCGTGCCGGTCGGCATCGCCATGGGGCTGGTGGGCGTGTTCGGCTTCGCGGCCATTCGCGGCCTCGGGCCGGCGCTCAACTTATTGGCGACCTCGCCCGTGCGGGTGGTGGCCGACTTCAACCTCAGCCTGGTCAGCTTCTTCATCCTGATGGGGATTTTCGCGACCAACTCCGGCATGTCGCGGGAGTTGTTCCGGGCGGGCAACGCCTGGCTCGGCGCGTTCCGCGGCGGGCTCGCCTTGTCGACCATCGCGGCTTGCGCCGGCTTCGCGGCGATCTGCGGGTCCACGGTCGCCACCGCCGCGACCATGACCAAGATCGCGCTGCCCGAAATGCGCCGCTTCGGCTACGAGGACCGGACGGCGACCGGCGTGATCGCGGCCGGCGGCACTCTCGGCATCCTGATCCCGCCGTCGGTGGTGCTGGTGGTCTACGGCTACATCACCGAGACCGACGTCGGAAAGCTCTTCATCGCCGGCATTCTGCCGGGCCTTTTGGCCATGGCGATGTATATGGCGACGGTGCTGATCGCCCATCGCAAGGGACTTCCCGAAGGCCAGCCCTTCCGGCTGGGCGATGCCATTCGCTCCCTTTCGGGGATCTGGGCGGTTCTTGTCCTCTTCCTGGCGATAATCGGGGCCATCTATCTGGGCGTCGCCACCCCCACCGAGGCCGCCGCCGTCGGTGCCTTCCTGACCATGCTGATCGGCGTGATCCGGGGTCGCCTCAACGTTAAGACCATCGTGGAAAGCCTGGTGGAGGCGCTGAGGACTTCGGTCGCGGTCTACACGATCCTCATCGGCGCGGTGCTGTTCAGCTATTTCCTGGCCATCACCCAGTCGCCGCAGCGCATCACCAACATGCTGATCGGGCTCGACTTCGGCTCCTACGGCACGCTTGCGCTGATCCTCGGCATGTTCGTGCTCGCCGGCTGCATCCTCGATTCCATGGCGATGATCATCCTGCTCGTGCCGATCGTGTTCCCGGTGGTGGTTCAGCTCGGGTTCGATCCGATCTGGTTCGGGATCATCATCGTGATGACGGCCGAGCTCGGCCTGATCACGCCGCCGGTCGGCATCAACGTCTTCGTCATCAATTCGATCGCGAAGGACGTGAAGCTCACGACCATCTTCAAGGGCGTGGTGCCATTCATCGTGTCCGACATCATCCGCCTGATCATCCTGGTCCTGTTCCCGGCAATCATCCTGTTCCTGCCGATGACGATGGACTAGGTCATGAACTCATAAATCCGGACGCCTCTCCGCGAGACAAGGTGACGGAAACGAAAAAGCCGCCGGGGACACCCGGCGGCTTTCTTTTGTCGCTCAAGGCCTTTTGTTTGTCAGGCGAAATGGATCGTCTTGGTCTCGACGTAGTTGTCGAGGCCTTCCGGCCCGCCTTCGCGGCCCATGCCCGACTGCTTGAAGCCGCCGAAGGGATGTTTCGGATCGACGATCATTCCGTTGACCGTGATGGACCCGGTCCGCATCCGCCGCGCCATCGCATAGCCGCGTTCGGGATCGGCGGAGAACACGGCGCCGGAAAGGCCGTAGGCGGAGTCGTTCGCCTTTCGGGCCGCGTCATCCTCGTCCGTGTAGCCGATGATCGACACCACCGGACCGAAGATTTCCTCCTGCGCAATCTTCATCGACGGATCGACGTCGACGAACACCGTCGGCTCGATGAAGTAGCCCTTGGAGAGCCCCGCCGGACGGCCACCGCCGCAGGCAATCGTCGCGCCTTCCGCACGGCCGGCCGCGATATAACCCTCCACGCGCTCGAGCTGGCGCGCCATGGTGAGCGGCCCCATCTGGGTCTCCGGATCGAACGGATCACCGACCTTGATGCTCTTGACCGCTCCCACATAGAGATCGACGAACTCCTGCTTGCGCGTCTCCGGCACCAGGATGCGGGTCAGCGAGAAGCAGACCTGGCCGGTGATCGGCATCGAGTAGATCATCAAGGGCGGCAACGCCGCGCCGAAGTCGGCATCGTCGAGCAGGACCGCCGCCGATTTGCCGCCGAGCTCCAGGCTGACCCGGGCCAGTCGCTCCGTGCAGGCCGCGGCGATGTGCTTGCCGGCCGCGGTCGAACCGGTAAAAGCGACCTTGTCGATGTCGGGATGGCGCACCAGATGGTCGCCGCTTTCGCGGCCGGCCGGCACCAGATTGAAGACGCCATCGGGAATGCCGGCTTCCTTGATGCATTCCGCCAGCGCGTAAGCCTCAAGCGGCGTCTCGGGCGACGGCTTGGCCACCATGGTGCAGCCGGCGGCCAGCGCGGCCGACACCTTGTAGGACAGCAGCACCAGCGGCGCGTTCCACGGCGTGATCGCCGCGCAGACGCCGACGGGTTCCTTGACGACCCGCACCTTGCCGCTGTCGTCGCGGCTGCGTTCATCGACGAAGGGATAGGTTTCGATCAGGTCGGCATAGTAATTGAACAAGGTCGGGTTCTGGCCGACCAGCTTCTTGGTCAGCATGATCGGTGCGCCGACCTGAAGCGTCCAGGCTTCGGCGATGGCGTCGAGCCGATCGCTCAGGAGGGACGCCACCTTGCGCAGATAGCCCGCGCGTTCGGCCGGCGTCATCCGCGGCCACGGCCCTTCGTCGAACGCCTTGCGGGCGGCGGCGACCGCGCGGTCGACGTCCTCCGGCGACGCCTCCGGATAGGACATCAGGACTTCTTCCGTCACCGGCGATACGACGTCGAGCATGCTCGAGGAGAGCGGGTCCACCCACTCGCCGCCGATAAAGAATTTCTCCGGCGCTTGGGGGACGGATGTCGGCTTGGTCTGAACGTTCATGGCGTGGTCCTCCGCTGTCAGCGCGACTTCCAGAAGTCGCGGACCCTTTTTTCCAAGGGCAGTTTTGAGCGCGTCCGGCAAGGCGGCCGCGCGGTCGACCCGGCTCGCCGGGCAGCCCTGAGCCTCGGCGATACCGACAAAATCGAGATGGTTGATGTCGACGCCCGAAACCCGACCACCGTCCGCTGCTCCGGCGATCTCGCGAAGCGCGGCATAGCCACCGTTGTTCAAAACGATGAACAGGACGTCGGCATCGTATTCGACCGCCGACCAGAGCGCCTGGATGGCATAGAGGCTGGAGCCGTCCCCGACGATGGCGATTACCGGCTCGGCCGGACGCGTCAGAGCACTGCCGACGGCTGCGGCGATGCCGTAGCCGAGCCCACCGCTCGCCGTGGCGAAGAAGCCGGCGGGCCGCTCGATGGGGAAGTGATCGTGCATGATCCCGCGGGTGCTCGGCGCTTCCTCCACCACGACACTGTCGGGCGAGCGGAGATCGGCAAGCGTCTGAAAGAAATAGGCCGGTGTGACCCCTTCTGCCGCTTGCACGCGATCGACCCGGCGCGCCGGTGCATTGAGGCGCGGCTTCGCGGGCCCCGCGTTCGCGTTCAGTGCCTCTACGGCGAGGCGAACGTTCGACACGATTCCCTCCCCGATGGCCGCAGCGGCGACCTGGCCGGGATCGTCGGAGATCTGGATCAGCTCGGCGCCGTCCGGCAGGTGCGCTCCGGTCCCGGCGAAATGATAGGTGAATACCGGCGCACCGAGCACGATGACGAGATCCGCCCCCGCCAGGCAGCGCGACAGGGCCGGCTGATGCGCCGGAAGGAAGCCGGCAAACAGCGGATGGCGTTCCGGAAAGCTGCAACGGCTCGACATCGGGCTCACCCAGACCTTGGCCTGGTGGCGTTCGGCGAGTCGCACCGTGTCGTCCCACGCGCGGTCGATGTCGACGCCGGGTCCCACGACGAAGGCCGGCGCGCGGGCCTCGTTCAGTCGTGCGGCGACCTGCACGATCGCCGTCGGGTCCGGCCCCAGACCGGGCGCCAGCGGGCGAAGATCGACCGGCGTAGTGGTCTGCCCCCAATCGCCGAGCGGGATGGAGACCAGAACCGGCCCGCGCGGCGCCTGCATCGCCACATGATAGGCCCGGGCCAGCGCGAGCGGCACATCCTCCGCCCGAGCCGGCTCAACCGCCCATTTGACATAGGGCTTGGGCAACTCCGTCGGCGCCTCGGATCCGAGGAACGGATCGAACGGGAGGAGTTCGCGCGATTGCTGCCCGGCAGTGATCAACAGCGGCGCGCGATTGCGGAACGCCGTGTAGATGTTGCCGAGCGCATGACCGACGCCGGCGGCGGAGTGCAGATTGACGAACGCCGCGTTGCCGCTGGCCTGGGCATAAGCGTCCGCCATGGCGATGACGATCGATTCCTGCAGGCCGAGATAGTAGCTGAAGTCGTCCGGCAGATCCGCGAACATCGGCAATTCGGTTGAGCCGGGATTGCCGAACACATGAGTAATGCCGCGCGCCCGCAAGAACGCGATCACGGCATCACGGACCGTGATGGCAATCGGTGCCGCGACTGAGGACGGGCGATCGGTCGCGCGATCCAGCATAAATCCTCCCTGATTGAGCCCTTGGCGAGGCCCGGCGCGGCGGCGCCGAAGGGCCTCCATGCCGCCTCGCTTACCGAGCGAACCGGCCAAGCTTGGGAACGCCGCGATTGGCCACGGTCGTTCGGGCGAGTGTGACCCCATCACCCCGGCGTTTGAATTGCAAAATCGAACCCAACCCATTACGCAAAGGCATGACCCTCGATCATCGCGGCTTTGCGGTTCTGGTTGCCTGTGTGACCCACGGTAGTTTTGGGCGCGCGGCCGCAGCGCTGAACATGACGCAGCCCGCCGTGACCCGCATGGTGCGGCGGATGGAAACACAGCTCGGGGTGCCGCTTTTCGAGCGTGGCTCGACCGGGGTGATCCCCACCATCTATGCCCGCGGGCTCCTCCCCTATGCCGACACGGTGGTGGCGGAGATCGGCAATGCGATCGATCTTCTGCAGGAGCTGAAAGGCGCCAGCCGGGGCACCGTGCGAATCGGCGGGGTGGCCAGCGCGACCAATGGCCTGGTCGTGGAGGCCGTGGCCCGCGTGCGGGCGCACGCCCCGTCGCTACAATATCTGATCGTGGAGGAAATCGAGGACAAGCTGATCGCCGAACTCAAGGCCGGGACGATCGACCTGGTCGTCTCGCCGGGGCCGATCGTCGACGACGAAATCACCCTCGCCTGCGAGGAAAGCGTCGCTGACGAAGTCCAGGTGTTCGCCCGTCCAGACCATCCCGTTTTCGGCCGTGGGCCGGTGACGCTGGAGACCGTCAACGCGCACGACTGGGCGCTGCCCCCCTCCGACACGCCGGTGACGCGGGAGTGGCGGCGACGTTTCCACGTCGCCGGTCTCGAGCCGCGGCCGCCTTGCGTGTCCTCGCGCTCGGTCAAGACATTGATCAGGCTGGCCGCCTTGACCGATCTTCTGTGCTGGATGCCGATCCAGCTCGTGGCGGCGGAGACCGACCGTGGATCGCTTCTGCCGGCGGACGTACCCGACCTGAGCTGGCACCGCATGTTTCGGATCTATCGCCGCCGCCGGGGCGTGCTTGCGCCGGCCGCCGTCCAGTTCCTCGAGCAGGTGCGCCAGATCGCGGCCTGAGGCGCCAGCTATCCCGAGACCGCCCGTTCCAGTCGGGTGAACCGAGAGCGGAAGAACAAAAGCGGCGCCTTGCCGGCATCGTGGGTGATCGCGTTGACCCGACCCACATGGATCAGGTGATCGCCGCCGTCATATTCGGCGTAGGTGCGGCAGGAAATGTTCGCGATGCAGCCATGGAGGTGGGGCTGACCGAAGCGGTCGCTCGTCCACCCCGTGCCCGCCCATTTGTCGGGGCCGGAGCGGGCAAACCGCATCGCGAGCTCCTCCTGATCCTCCGCAAGCACGTTGATCGCGTAGTCGTCCAGCCTGCGCAGCGCGGCATAGCTGCGCGAGCCCTTACCGGCGAAATAGGCCACCAGCGGCGGATCGAGCGACAGCGAATGGAAGCTCTGGCAGGTCATTGCGTAAAGCGCACCGTCCGACGCCTGGGCCGTAACGACGACGACGCCTGAGCAATAGTTGCCGATGGAAACCTTGAGATCATCGGGGCTCGCGATCTCGGAGAGAACAAGCTCGCTCACGCCATGCTCTCCTCAAGCAACCGCAGGCCGTGGGCCGCCCCCTGCAAAACGAAGCGATGGTCGTGAACGAAATCGGCGGCGATGCTGTTCGGCTCCTCCAGGCGAGAGCTGACGACATAGAGGCTGCGCGTCGGCACGCTCGCGCCAAGTTCGACCAGCAATGGCCTGAGCGTGAAGTCCGGTGCGAGCGCGTGCGCCGCCGACCCGCCGGTGAAGATCGGCACCACGACATGGCCGGTCAGGTCGCCGGCGCTGTAGGTATCGAGAAACGCCTTCAACAGACCCGTGAAGCTCGCTTTGTAGGTCGGCGTCGCAATCACCAGGAACCGCGCCGCGCCAAGCCGGGCTTTGAGATCGGCCACCGCCGCGTTGCCCCATTCGAACAGGCCGGAGGCGTACGCGGACAGCTCGACCACGTCCTGCGGAGCCGGCAGGTCGAGACAGGAGGCAAGTTCCTGGCCGACGTCGCGCGCGAGCCGGCTGGTGCGGCCGCCCGGTGACGGGTTCGCGGATAGAATTTCCAGGTGCATGGATCGCTCCATTGAGGAATGCAGATACGGATCGCACCCGCCTCGCCGCGGGCCGATCGTCGAAGGTGAAGGCTTCCCGTTGCTACACGGCAGCCACCGCACCGTCGGAGCGCGGGTCCGCCGCGCCGAGCAACAGGCCATCGGGCGCGCTGAGGATCGCGCCGGCATGCCCCATGAAATCCTCAAACGGGCCGGTCACCTCCACCTCGTGGCCAGCCTCCGCGAGCCGTGCGATCGTCTCTTCGGCAACCCGGCTTTCCACCTTCAGGCTCAACGAGCCCTCCCCCCAGGTCTTGCCAAGCAGCCAGCGTGGCGCGGTCACCGCAGCCTGTGGTGCCATGGCAAACTGGGCGATGCGCGTGAAAATCGCGGCCTGTGTCTGCGGCTGCCCCTCGCCGCCCATGGTTCCGTAAGTGAGCCGGCGACCGTCGTCGAACCGCGCCATCGCCGGGTTGAGAGTCGTAAAGGGTTGGCGGCCGGGCGCGAGGCGGTTCCAGCGACCGCCGAGGCGGAACGAGGAGCCCCTGTTCTGCATGAGAACCCCGGTTTCCGGAGACACCACGCCTGAGCCGAACTCGTAGTAGAGCGATTGGATCAGGCTGACGCTGCGGCCCTTGGCATCGGTCACGCCGAGCCAAATCGTATCGCCCGGTTCTGCCGGTCGCGGCCAAGGCAAGGCGCGCTGCGGATCGATCTCGCCGGCAAGCGCGTCGAGGCACGCATTGGTCAGGAACGGCTCCGGCGCACCCACGGTCGTCGGATCGGCGACGTAGACGTCTCGGATCAGAAACGCCCGCTTGGTCGCCTCCACGATCGCATGGAGATGGGCGAAAGAGCCCTCCTCGCCGAGATCCAAACGGTCGGCGATCCCGAGGATGATCAGCGAGGCAAGGCCCTGGGTCGGCAGCCCCGTGTTCCAGACCTGCGCACCCGCGCGCGACAAACGAACGGACAGCGGCGTTCGCCACTCGGCGTCGTGGACGGCGAGATCCTCCGCCGTGACCGGGCTGCCGATCCGGGCGAGATCGGCCGCCAACCGGCGGCCCGTCTCGCCTTCGTAGAAGTCCCGCAGCCCCGCCTCCGCCAAGCGTCGCAGGGTCGCCGCGAGGGCCGGCTGGCACAACCGCTGCCCGACGCCCGGAGGCTCGCCTCCCGGCAGAAAGACGTCGGCAAAACCGGGCACTTCGGCAAGCTCGGCGTGTTTGGCGCGCGTCAGCCGCGCCTGGCTTTCGGTGACGGCGGAACCGGCCTCGGCGAAGTGGATCGCCGGCTCCAATAGCCGGGCCAGCGGCAGGGACACCTGCCACTTGCCCGAAGCGGCAAGCGCGGCCTCCCAGCCTGCCACCGTGCCTGGCACGGTGAGGGCTGCGTCCGGACCGCGCCAGGGGACCGCGTCATAGCCCTTGGCGGCATAGGCCTCCGGTGTGGCGTGCGCGCCCGCTCTCCCGGTCGCATGGAGCGCTGTCGGGGCCGCATCGGACCCGTCCGAAATTAGCCAGAACGCGTCTCCGCCGATCCCGGTCATGTGCGGATAGACCACCGCGAGCGTTGCGGCGGTGGCGACAGCCGCCTCGATGGCGGTGCCCCCCTCGCCAAGAACGTCACGCCCGGCCTGCGCCGCCAGGTGATGGGGGGCCGTCACCATGCCCCCCAGGCTCATCGGTGACCAAAGCACTTCGACGTCAGCCGATCTCGCGGATCATATCGATCCGGTCCATGCCCCCGACGGTGTCGGCCATGGTCGCCCAGACCGGCTTCGCGCCCGCAATCCAGGCCTCCATCTCGGTCGGCTGGATCACCTCGGCCCCGGCTTCGGCGGCCTGGGCCATCGCGGTGTCCTCGTCGGCACGTACCAGCTCGTTGAAATAGCCAGCCCCTTCCACAGCCGCCTCGCTCAGGACCTGCTTCTGCTCGTCGGAGAGCGTGGCCCAGAACGGCTGCGCAAAGTAGACCACGCCGGCTGCGCGAATGTGCGCAGTCTCCGTCATGTACGGCACGACCTCGTAGAGCTTGAACGACACGTAAGCGCTCTTGGTCAGGTCCATGCAGTCGACCACGCCGGTCTGCAGCGCGTTGTAAGCCTCCACGATCGGGATCCCGGTCGGATTGGCGCCGTAGCTGGACCACAGCTCCATGTGCAGCGGGCTCTGGATCACCCGCATGTTCAGCCCCTTCAGCGGGCCGGGCGCGGAGATCGGCGTCTTGGTCAGAAGCTGGCGGGCGCCGTAGTCGATGAAGGCCGGCACGATGAAGCCCTGATCGGCGAGCTTCGCCTTGATGTCGTCGCCCACCTTGCCCTGGGCGGCCGCCATTAGGTGTTCGGAATCGCGAAACAGGAACGGCAAATCGAAAATCTGCGCCTCCGGCACCCAGGTCGACATCAGCGAGATGGTCGACAGGGACGCCTGCACCGAGCCCAGCTTGGCGGCCTGGGCCACTTCCTTCTCCGCCCCCAGCGCCGCGTTCGGCACGACGTTGAAGCTAAAGGCACCGGGAAGCTTCTCCTCCACGATCTCGCCGATACGGACCCAAACCTTCGATTCCGGCCGGTCCGGCCCCATCAGAGAGGCAACGGTCAGGGTCGTCGCAGCTTTGGCCCGGCCGATGAGAGCCGGCGCCGCGAGGAGACCGACAGCGGCGACGCCACCGGCTTTCAAGACGGTGCGGCGAGTGGGGGTCTTCAATCCTGAAACCATGGGTCTCTCCGTGTTGGAGCCTTGGGAAGATCGGCACGAAACATCAGGCAAGCGACGCCCAGGCGAGGGCGAACAGCGAGATCGCGAGCAGGGCCGCCGTGAGGCCCGCAACATGCGGCAGCACCGCCCGGAACAGATGTGCCGTCGGCACCTTGGTTACACCGCCGACGACGAAGACAAGCACGCCGAACGGGGGCGTCAGGCCGCCGATCATCAGGTTCACCACCATGATGACGCCGAACTGGATCGGATCGATACCGGCGGCAGTTGCAATCGGCAAAAGCAGGGGGCCGAACAGCAAAATCGCCGCACCGATATCGAGAACCAGACCGACAATGAACAGGATCACCGCCGAGACGAGGAGAGCGGCGATCGGCCCTTGCCCGAAGAAAGCCGCGAGATCGCCGATCAGACCGGAAATGTCGTCCACGGCGAGCAGAAAAGCGAACGGGGCGGCCGAGGCGATCAGGAGCGCGATGGCCGCTGCCTCGGTGGCGGATTGGCGGAACGCGGCGACCAGACCACGGGCGCCGACACCGAACCAGAGGCTCAAGCAGAACGTATAGAGTGCGGCCATGGCCGCGGCCTCGGTGGTCGTGACGAAGCCGAGCCGGATCCCGAACACGACAATCAGGCCCAGACCGAATGCCGGGACCGCGCGCAACGCGAGCCGCCACCGCGTCCCGCCCGAAGCATGCGCGCTCACCGGAGCGTCGTGGCAGGTCAGGCGGATGACGACGAACAACGCCACCGCCATCACCAGCCCGCCCCAAAGGCCGCCGACGAGAAGCTCGCCCACCGAGAGATTGGTCGCCATGGCCAGAATCAGGAAAGCGATCGACGGCGGAATGACGTTGTCCAGTACCGAGGTCGCGGCGATGATCGCCCCCGCCTTGGCCGGCGGATAGCCATGGCGCTCCAGCTCGGGCTGGAAGGTCGCCGCCCCAAAGGCGGCAGAGGCGATCGAAGAGCCCGAAGCGCCGGAAAAGAACACGTTGGTCAAGAGCGTGGTCTGCGCCAGCCCGCCTCGCATGTGGCCGACCAGCGCGGCGGCGAACTCGATCAACCGCGTCGCCACGCCGGACCGCGCCAACAGCGTTCCCGTCAGCAGGAAGAACGGGATCGCCAGAAGCAGGAATTTCATGATCCCACTCACTGCGGAATTGAGGATCGCCGGTTCCGGCAGCGGGCTTCCGAAGGGGACGACGAGAAAGGCGGCAGCAAGAAAAGCGTGGGGAAGCGGCGCGGCGACCACCAGTCCGACGACGACGATCAGTCCCAGGATCAAGCTCTTCGGCAGGCCGGCGTCCACCCTTACCCCGGTCCCGGCGAGCCAGAAGGCGAGCGCCGCAAGGGCTGCTGCGGCGACGAGAGTCACCACCTTGCCTTCTGCGACCAGCTTGAGCCCGGTGAACAGGATCACGAGGCCACCGCCGAGCGCGAACAGTGCGAACGGGATCCATTCCGGCAACCCGAGGCCGGCATTGGTGCCGCCGACGATCTGGGTCACCACGTAGCTGCCGTGAGCGATGAGCAGCCCGGACAGCAGCGTCATCGCCTCCGCGATCACATCGGCGCCGGCTTGGGCCGCGCGCGGCAGCAGCCGGTGGAACACGTCGAGACGCATGGCGAGGGCGGAGTTGAGAGCAAGCGGCGCACCCAACCCGACGATCGCGACATTGAGCCAGATGCCGGCGTCCTCCGCGCCCAGGATGGAGCTGGAGAAGGCATAGCGCAGCACGAAACCGGAAACGACGAGCACCATCAGCGTCGCCAGCACGGCGGCCGCCAGCGTCGACAGCCATGCGCTCGCGATTTCCAGGACCCGCCCGGCGCGCCAAGCGAGCCCTTCGGGCACAACCTGATCCAAGGTCAAGCTCATCGGGTTCCTTCCGGGTCAGGGCTTCGCGCAGATCGGACCGGCCGGCAACCCCCGATCGGCCCGCTTCAGCTCGCCTTGGCGTCCAGATCGCGGTCGAACAGCGTGTTCCAGGTGAAATGTTTTTTCGCCGGCGCCGCCTCGCGGGTGACGTCGAGCTTGGGCAGCACCAGCTCTCCGAAGCGGTAGGCCTCTTCCAACAGCGGCATCCCGGACAAGATGAAGGTGTCGATGCCGACCTTTCTGTATTCGTCCAGCGTGCGGATCACGGTCTCCGGCGAGCCGACGATGGCACTGCCCGGCCCCGGACGCACGAGACCGATTCCGGCCCAAATGTTGGGCGCCACTTCGAGATCGCGCAGGTTGTCGGGCTTCACCCCGCCATGCATCTCGCTCATGCGACGCTGGCCGATGGAATCGGTGCCGCCAACGAACTTCTGGTTCCCGGCAATCGAAGCGGCGTCCATGTGGTCGTAGAGGTCGGCGGCGGCGTCCCATGCCTCCTCGTCGGTCCGTCGCACGATCACATAAAGGCGTATGCCGTAGTTGAGTTCCCGGCCATATTTCGCGGCCTGGGCACGCACTTTGTCGACCTTGATTTTCATCTGTTCCGGGGTTTCGCCCCAGCTCAGATACGTGTCGACGTGCTTGGCGGCCACGTCGATCGCCTTGTCGGAGGAGCCGCCGAACCAGAGCGGTGGCGGCGCGATGCTCTCAGACACGGGCAGCGCCAGCTTGGCGCCGACGGTGGGGAAGTACTTGCCTTCCTGGGTCACGCTCTCGCCCGCCATCAGCCGGTTGAAGATGGTCAGATATTCGTCGGCCATCTCGTAGCGTTCGTCGTGGCTCATGGTGAGCCCGTAGGCACCCATCATCTTGGCGTCGCCGGAGACGACGTTGAGCAGCGTCCGGCCACCGGAAAACTCCTGCAGGGTCGCGGCCATCTTGGCGAGCAAAGTCGGCGCGACGACACCGGGATGGACCGCGCAGAGAAATTTCATCCGCTCGGTGTAGGGCAAAAGCGCCGCCGCCAGCACCCAGACGTCATGGGCCCCCGTGGCAAACAGGGCGCCGGTGTAGCCGAGATGATCGTAGGCCTGAGCGAGCTGGCGATAGTAGCCGTAGTCGACCGTCCGCGATCCGTCCGGGGTCCACGGATAATGACCGTCCGGCGCGCACATATACCAGAGGACGTTCATGGGACTTTCCTTTGTTCTGGCGGTCAGGCCGCGCCGACGGCGGCGCGAAAGGATTCGATCTTCAGCGGCGCCTTGAAATCACCGTGGGCGTGAAGAACGTCGGCCTCTTCCTGCTGCTCGGCCACCAGGGACGCGCTTGCGGGAACGACGGTCCAATCGCGCCCCGTGATGACACCTTTCCAGGCGGCGCGGGCCTCCGCATTCGCCTCTTTGCCGGCAAGCAGCGCGACGGCGCGCTCCGGATCCGCCGAAACCGCACGGCCCAGATCGATCAGGCCGGCCACGAAGCCCTCGAGCTCTTCGGACGTGGCGTCCGCTCCGCGGAGCGTCCAGAACACGGAGCGGTTGGGAATGGTGGAACCGCAAAGCGACAGAAGGCGGGTTTCGCCGCTGGCGATGGTCTGATCGATCATCGGCGCCATCGCGATCCAGACGTCGACGTCGCCCTTGGACAGCGCGGTCCGGGAGTCCTGCGGGCTCATTTCGCAGCGCTCGACATCGGCCAGTCCGAGCCCCGCCTGTTCCAGCGAGCGGGCAAGCAGATAGGTATGGAACGAGCCGTCGATCAACGCCACGCGCTTGTCCTTAAGCTCCGACAACTTGGTCAAGGAGCTGTCGGCCGCAACCAACAGCGCACCGTTGGCCGGACGCGGAGCGGACGCGGCGAGATAAATGACCGGAAGGCCTTCCGACTGGGAGATCAGCGGCGGAGTGGAACCGGTTCCTCCCACCGCGAAGCGCCGCTGATCGATCAGCCTGCCCGTATCGCGGCCCTCCGGATAGGCGACGAACTCCACCTCCATGCCACCGAACGCGCCGGGCCAAAGTTGAGCCAGCCGCAGGTGCAGATTCATAGGGTGAACGCCGATCTTCAGCATCGCTCGACTCCGCTGCGCCACGGGCTGCTAACCCGCAACTATTCAATATATATTTTTATAAACTATGGGCGCATCGAAGCCGTTGTCAAACGCTACCTGACAATTTCTCAGCCATTAAAAAATCTGCCTAAAAATGCATCTTTGGCTGCAAATCGAGACCGCATAGCGCTTCTTGCGTAGGCGCGATTTGCGTTTTTTATAAATTAATGGCAGCTATTCGAGATGCCGTTTCAACGCGCGAAAGCGGACGGCGCGGAGAGGAGAGGCCGGTGAGCAAGCGGAAACCGGAGAAGGTCTGTCACAGCGTCGTGGAGGCCAGCGAGCTGATCAAGCACCTGGCCAACCCCAACCGGCTCGCCTTGATCTGCTACCTGATGGAAGCGCCGCGCACGGTGACCGAGCTGGAGGAGGACCTCGGCATCCCCCAGCCGACTCTTTCGCAGCAGCTCACCCAGCTTCGCGAAGCCGGCATGATCGCCCGGCAGCGCCAGGCCCGCTCAGCCACCTATTGGATCAACGACGCCCGGGTTCTTCCCCTGGTCCAGGCACTGCGGCTGGTCTTCGCGGAACTCAAGGACATCCGCATGCAGGAGCGCGGCCCCATGGACGGCATGGTACCGGGCCTGCCGGATATGTTCGACTAGAGCCGTTCCGCTTTTCTCGGACTCGCGAAACGAGTCTAAGTTATTGTTTCGACGGGTTTCCGGACGGCCAAACCGGCTTCCACTTGGGCTGGAAAACGCCTTGGAGCCCTTTCCGCTCGGACGGAAACATCCGAGCGGAAAGAGAGGGGCGCATATTCAATAGGTTGAGTATGTCCCGTTCGAATTGAAGCAATCCGAACGATGGCTCCTCAAGGGACGGAAATCACCAGCTTTCCGGTCACATGCTCTTCGGCGCTGAGCGCCTGCGCCTCGGCGGTTTGCGCCAGCGGGAACGTCTTTTCGACCTGCAGACGCAAGGCGCCCTCGGAATAGAGCCGTGCGGCCTCCGCTAGCGCGCGTTCCGGATGCTCCTGCTGCGTCGGCGAGAACAGCGCACCGTGTTCGGGGGCGGAAAAATCGACGAGAGACAGAACCCGCGCCGGATTGCCGACAATGTCGATCAACTCCGAAACGAGGCCGGACCCGATCAGGTCGAGGGCCGCATCAACGCCCTGTGGAGCAAGCGCCTTCACGCGGTCCGCCAGCCCCGAGCCGTAGGTGGTCGGGATCGCGCCGAGTTCGCGGAGATAGTCGTGTTTCGGCTCGCTCGCCGTGCCGATGACCGTGGCGCCGCGACTGCGCGCGAACTGTATCGCGGTTGAGCCAACCCCGCCGGCGGCACCGGTGACCAGAACTGTCTCGCCCGATTTCACACCAAGCAGATCGAGACTGCGCGTCGCCGTCTCCACGACGACCGGAAGCCCGCCAGCCATCTCGAACGGCATGTCGTCCGGCTTATGAGCCCAACTCGTCAGAACGGCATATTCCGCCGTCGTCCTGGCACCGAGCCCGAAGATGGCCTCCCCGATCGAGACGCCGGAGACGCCCTCCCCGATTTCGTCCACCACTCCGGCCGCCTCGAAACCCACGACATAAGGAAAGTCGAGCGGCATGATCTCGCGGAAAAACCCATCCCGTCGCTTCCAATCCGCAGGATTGACGCCGGCCGCCCGAACCGCGATCCGAACCTGCCCGGGACCGGCATGCGGCTCGTCAACCTCCTCGACCTTGAGGACCTCCGGGCCGCCATACTCGCTGAATTGGACTGCTTTCACGTTGGTTTCCTTTTCAATCTGTTCCGCAGGTCGCGGGAGGACAGAACAACGGCTCGGTGAAGGCGAAATATGCGGACGTTCGTCGATCGCTGGCGGGCGGCTTGACCTACCCCAAGACTAAACCGCATTCATTTCGAATAGACGTTCAGCTTCTGTAGGGTCTTCAGCATCTCTTTCTTGTCTTGACTGATATAATCCTGGTCCGTCGCCGCGGGGTCGGCAGCAATCGCGACAGTCACCAGCCCGACTTCATCATTGGAGACCCACTCGGGATCGATCTTACGGCGCGCCCGGGTGATGACCGGCCCCAACACCTGCGCCGCGACGCGGTGCTGATCGCCAGCCTCGACGGAAAGAACGTGGCGCATCATCAAAAGTGCGGCTTGCTGCATGTTGATGATGGAGGCGCCGGGCACGGGCGCCACCGCGCTGCCACCGAGAATGAGCTGATAGCTGCCTGTTTGCGGCAGACGCGGGATCCAGGCGCGAGCCGTTGCGGCATGGGCGGTGGTCATATCGACGAAATAGCGCTGCCACTCCTCCTTGGAGATTTCCCAGAGAGGTTTGCCTTGCCACCAACCGCCGATCGAGGCGACGACATCCGTGACCGGTCCATAGTCGGCCGTTATCCGTTCCGCAGTCGCTTGAGCCTCGTCGAAACCGGTATAGTCGCCGATCACGAAATTCAGCGTCTCGGTCGCGCCAAGATCGGACAGAACCTCGCGGAACCGCTCGACCTTGCCTTCGGTCCGCGAGGGCACGACCACCTGCGCTCCGGTCTTCAGCCAGGCGCGGACAACCCCTTCGCCCACATCCCCTGTGCCGCCGGCAATGACCACCCGGCGATCGCTGAGATCAGGATAGGTTGCTTTCTGAAGGTCGATAATCTCGGTCACGTCACATACTCCAAACACGAATGGCGTGGCAGAGCCCACGCGACTGCACCTTTGAGACAGGTCGCGTCACAGGCCTTCGCTGCGCACATATTCGGCGACGGTCGTGGGTTTGATGTGCGGATACCGGCCGTTGGCGATCGACTGGAGCTTGGCCTTTCCCGACAGCATCGCGCGCCAGTACATCAGCGGCAACCAGGCGAACATATTGTCCGGCTCGGCCTGCCGGCGCCGTTCAAGCTCGTCGTCGAGATCGGCCAGGCTTCCCAGCCTGCTCACAGTCACGGATTTGCCCGACCCATCCTCATAGGCCTTCACGAGCCCATGAAAGTCGAGACTTTCGCCGGCAACCTCGAACACGCCCGGCACCGAAGCCTCGTCGACGGCCACTTCCGCCGTGAAGCGGGCGGCGTCGGCGTAGGTCGTGAAATCCATCGCCGCGTTGCCGTCGCCCCACAGGAACGCACGCCCCTCGCCGAGATCGAACGCGCCGAGAAAGCCGAAAAGCACCTTGCGATCGAGGAAGGCGCCGATCTGAATCTGGACGACTTCGACGTCGCCGCACGTCTCATCGGCCGCGCGCGCAAAGGCCCGGCGGTCATCGGAATTGATGTTGTCGCCCTCGTCCAGGCCGAAGATGTTGTAGGAGAAGTTTGACGGGATGAACCGCCGCACCCCGGCCCTACATGCCGCCGCGAGCAGGCGAAGCTGCGCATCGACGATGATATCGGGACCACCCTGGATCGCGGAGATCACGCAAAAGGCGCCGCTCACCGCCTCATCCAAAAGCCTCTCTTGATCCGGACGCGCCAAGTCGACTTCGACGATCTCCACACCCTGCTCGCGCAGTGTCGCGACCTTCGCCATGCTTTCGGGACGGACAAGCACGCGCAGTCGCACGCCCGGCTTCTCCAGGAGGAGCCCCGCGATCAGGGAGCCCAGGTCACCCGTCGCACCCGCTAGCACAACGACCTTGCTTGCTTCGCTCATGTTCGTCCTCATATCCTCAACGGTTCGCAAGCTCGCGGGAGGCGGCAGAGACACCCGAATCCCGGCCAACGCGGCAACCATCCCCGATCGGGCGGTCGGTACCGTGAAGACGGAGTCCTTGGCGCCCGCGTTCCACTCCAGAACTTGGTTACCTTTCGTAACTCCCTATATCTATGAGGCTCTCGCCGAGCCCCGCAAGACGGCACACAACTGATACCGAGGTCACATGGAAGGAACCGAGCCCGCCATCCGCCACACAGCCGACTGCATGAAAGTCTCCCGCGTGCTGTCGCGCATCGCCGGGAAATGGAGCGTCCTCGTCATTATGCTGCTGCGTGCGCAGCCGCTCCGCTTCAGCGATCTGAAATACGGCATCGAGGGCATTTCGCAGCGGATGCTGACGCTCACGCTGCGCAATCTGGAGCGCGACGGGCTCGTCACCCGAACGGTCACGCCGTCCATTCCACCCAGGGTGGATTACGAACTGACCGACTTGGGGCATTCCCTCGCCGAACCGATCCAGGCAGTCGGCGCGTGGGCGTTCCACAATCTCGCTGAGATCGAAGCCGCCCAGACCCGTTATGACGCAAAGGCTCCGACACCCTGACGTGGGCTTTCGCAACCGGTCGGGATCGGGCCGGGCCGGGATACGTCAAGGGGCAGAGCGCCGAGCGAAAGCCGGAGGTCCGTTTTCGCCCGGCGCTCTGTCAGATTATTCTGCGGCGGCGCGGTAGGTTTTGAACCGCGGCATAACCTCGTTCACAAATAGATCCAGCGAGCGCTTGGAGTCCTCATAGCTCAGCCCGCCATAGGCGAAGCGTCCGACGACATAGTTCAGCCCGCCGCCCTCTTCGATCTGGCGCTCGATCTCGGCCGCGACGGTTTCCAGCGTGCCGAAAATCAGATTTCCGGTTGCCGTGTAGCGTGAATCGTCGCCGCATCCGGGCTTCCGGACGTAATCCACATCGGCGGATGCGGCTTCTGGTAAGGCTCCACCTGCATCTCGATCTTGAAGAGCCGGTAGTAGTGGCCCTTGCCGTCGACGAGGGGCTGCATGAGGACTTCGTTCACCTCCTTCAGCATCTCATGGGACTCGAACGGGTTGATCCCCCAAAGAGCCACCTCGTAGGGCACGATTCCGCGCCCGACCGCGAACTCGAAGCGGCCATGGCTCAAATGGTCGACCTCCTGAAAAGTAGGCGCGCATCGCCGGCACGAGCACGGCTCGGACCGTCTCCCGAAGCCGTCGCCCCCAATGCCAGCACTCGAATGAGGTATCGAAGGATACTTGAACGAGCATTGAGCCGGCTCCCCGCACAGACATATTCGACAATAAAATGAGACTTAGAATCTGGAGGAAACCGATGCGAAATATCACGATCGACAACATCACCGACGCCGTCATCAAGGCGATGTCGGACGACATTCCCGCGCGGAACCGCGAAATCATGGAGGCCCTGATCCGGCACCTGCACGATTTCTGCAAGGAAGTGCACCTGACCTACGACGAGTGGATGGAAGCGGTGGAGTTCCTGCGCCGGGCGGGAGACATCTCCAGTGACGCGCGCAACGAATTCATCCTTCTGTCCGACATCGTCGGCATGGAAGTGCTCGTCGATATGATCGACAAGCAGCCCACCCATGGGGAAACGGTGCCAACGGTTCTGGGCCCGTTCTATCGCGACAACCCCCCGGTGCTCCCGAAGGGTGCGAGCATCATCCAGAAGGACTCCGAAGGTCAGGAAACGCTCAAGGTGTCCGGTCAAATCCGCGACACGGACGGCAATCTGGTGCCCGGCGTGATGATCGACGTTTGGGAGGATGCTCCGAACGGCCTCTACGAGCAGCAGGACCCCGACCAGCCGGACTACAATCTGCGCGGCCGGTTCGAGACCGACAGCGACGGACGCTACGAGTTCGTCTGCATCCGGCCGATGCCCTACCCGATCCCGTATGACGGCGCCGCGGGCGAGCTTCTCAACTATATGGGCCACCATCCGTGGCGCCCCGGCCATCTTCACTTCCTGATCCAGAAGGATGGCTACAAGACGCTGATCTCGCAGATCTATGACTCCGAAACGCAATATCTCGACAACGACTCCGTCTTCGCGGTGAAGAAAGACCTGATCGCCCAGCTCAAAAAGGCGCCGGAAGGCTCTGGCACCGACCTGGAGATGGAGTTCGACTTTGTGATCCGGTCCAACACATTGCTGCAAGCGGCGGAATAGACTGCATTTCCAAAGCCCGGCCCGTTCTGGGCCGGGCCCTTTTCAAATGTTTGACTGGATACTCGCGATGAATGCCACCGACGCGACCGCAGCGGCTCGGACCATGACGCCTGCCACATTCGATCAGGATCTCCAGATCCGCGACATCCAGTCCGTCATTTTGGATGTGCCGACGCGCCGTCGTCACAAGCTCGCCAATACCGAGATCTCGCACCAGAATTACGTGCTGGTTTCGCTTCGGTTGGAAAATGGGGTTATCGGCTACGGCGAAGCTTCGACGCTTGGCGGGCCGCGCTGGGCGGAGGAAAGCGTCGAGTCGATCAGGTCCGTGATCGAGACCTATCTCGCGCCGGCGCTGGTCGGACGGTCCGCCCTTGCCTTCGAGGCCAACGCCAAGGCGATGAGTGCGGCCGCACAACGCAACTTCGCCGCCAAGGCCGCGCTCGAAGCCGCCATGCTGGATGCGGCCGGAAAAACGTTGGACCTGCCGGCCACGGCGCTTCTCGGCGGAGAGGTGCGCACTCGTTTTCCGGTAATCTGGGCCCTGGCATCCGGGGATGCGGCGCAAGAAATCGAGGAAGCCCAGGCGAAAATCGCCGCCGGCGAATTCAACCGGTTCAAGATCAAGATCGGGTTCGACGAGCCGGCCCGCGACGTCGCTCGGCTGCAGGCTGTGCGCGCCGGGATCGGCGACGCGACGCTGGTCGTGGACATCAATCAAGGCTGGTCCGAAGCTACCTGTTTGCGCTGGCTGCCTGCTCTGGAAGAGCTAGGCGTCGATCTGGTCGAGCAGCCGCTTCCCGCCGGACAATTGGAGGCGATGAGCCGCATTGCTCGCCGCACGCGCCTGCCGCTGATGCTGGACGAGGCAGTGTTCACCCCGGAAGAGGCCTTGCGCGGCGTGACCGCTGCGGCTGGATCCGTTCTGTCGCTGAAGCTCGTCAAGGCCGGCGGGCCGTTTGCCACGCGGCGGATTGCCGGCATCGCTTCGGCCGGAGGCCTGGAGCTCTACGGCGGCTGCCTGCTGGAAAGCAGCATCGGCGCCGCCGCGCACCTTGCCTGTTTCGCAACGCTCCCGACGCTGGAATGGGGCACGGAGCATTTCGGCCCCAAAATCCTCGTCGACGATGTCGCGCTCGAAAGCCTGACCTTCCGTGACTACGAAGTCCATCTGCCCGACGGGCCTGGTCTCGGCGTCGAACCTGACCCGGAACGCGTTCGGGCATTCTCCAGGAAGAACTGAGGGTCATGGCCGTGACCGACATGAGAAGCCAGCTGCAGCGCATGCAGGCGGCATGCGCCGACAAACCGCATCTCAGACGCCTCGGCGCGCTGTTCTCCGACACGGTGCTGCTGGAGATCGGAGACCAGGCTTTTTACCTGCATTTCCACCGCGGCGTGCTGGAGCGCATCGAGGAGGGCCCGAGCCGCAAGATACCGTGGCAATTTGCGTTGCGGACCGACGCGCAAGCGCTTGAGGAGTTTTGGAAGCCGCTGCCTAAACCCGGCTTTCATGACATTTTCGGGCTGGTGAAGATCGGCCGCGCCCGCATCGACGGCGACATCCTGCGGCTCGTCCGCAATCTCCGTTTCTTCAAGGAATTCATGGCACTCGGGCGGAGCGAAAGCGAACGATGACGGCGCGTATCGAGGCGATCACCGGGCGCTATCTCAACGTTTCGATCGAAGGCGTCGCACAGCGGATCTATTTCGAGGAAGCTGGCGAGGGCACGCCCGTGCTTTGCCTGCACACTGCCGGTGCCGACAATCGCCAATGGCGCTTTATCCTCAATGACGACACGTTCGTTCAAAATCACCGCTTCATCGCCTTCGACATGCCCTGGCACGGCAAATCCCTGCCGCCGGCAGGCTTCGAGACGGCGGAATACCTGCTGACCACCGAAACCTACATGCGGACCGTACTGGCCGTCTGCGACGCGCTGGAGCTTGAAAAACCGATCCTTGCCGGCTGTTCGATGGGCGGGCGCATCGCGCTGCAACTGGCGCTACACCATCGCGACCGCTTTTCCGGCTTCATCGCCATTGAAGCGTCCGATTTTCAACCGGCCTGGTACGACATCGACTGGTTCCATCGGCCGGACGCCCACGGCGGCGAAATGGGCGCAGCCCTGGTCTCCGCCAACATCGCGCCCCATGCGCCAAAAACGGAATGCTGGAACACCCAGTGGATGTTCATGCAGTCCGGCCCAGGCGTCTTTCGCGGCGACCTGAGTTTTTACACGAAGGACGATTCCCTGGTCGGCCGGCTCGGTGAAATCGATACGAAGAAAACGCCGATCCACATCCTGTGCGGCGAGTATGACCTGACCTGCACGCCGGAAGACGCCAAACGCACCGCCGATGCGATTCCCGGCGCCACGCTTGTGGTGATGGAAGAACTTGGGCATTTTCCAATGAGCGAACACCCTATGGCCTTCCGCCCCTATTTTGCCGATGCCTTGGCCAGAATGGAGAAGGCCTGATGCCCGGATCATATGGAATTCAAGCGGCTTAAATATTTCGTCGCGGTCGCGGAAGAACGGCATTTCGGCCGCGCCGCGGCCCGCCTCGACATGGCGCAACCGCCGCTGTCCCGGCAGATTTCGCAGCTCGAGAAAGATCTCGGCGTGCTGCTGTTCGATCGCAGCCGCAGCCAGATCGAGTTGACCCAGGCCGGCGAGGCGCTGTTTGAGCGCGCCCGCGAAATCCTCGACCGGCTGGATGCCGCCTATCGCGAGGTCCGCGTCATAGGGACCGGCGGGGCCGGTTGGCTGCGCATCGCCTTCGTCGGATCGGCCACGCACGGCCCCCTGCCCAACCTGATCAAATCCTACCGCTCGCACTATCCGGAAGTGGATCTGTCCCTGTCGGCGATGAACAACGCCGAGCAGAAGCGTGCGTTGATCCAACGCGAGATCGATATCGCCGTCGCCCGGCCGTCACTCGACGACGAAGGCTTTCGCGGCGTGTTGCTTCACCATGAGCCGCTGATCCTGGCGATTCCGGACAACTCGCCGCTCAACAACGACAAGCCGCTTCGGCTCAAAGAGCTGAGAAACGAGACGTTCGTGCTCTACCCAAACCGACCGCGGCCAAGCTTCGCCGACCATATTCTCGAAACCTGCCGCGGCGAGGGCTTCGAGCCGGCGGACATCGTCCCCGCGCAGGACTATCAGACGGCCATCAGCCTCGTGTCCGTTGGGGTCGGCCTGTCGTTGGTGCCCGCGTCCGTTTCCAGCACCCAGCGCGCAGGCGTCCGCTACCGCACCTACACCGGCAACAATCCCGGCACGTCGCTGACCGTTCACGCGCGGCTCGACAGCCGCTCGCCGCATGTCATGAACTTCTTCGAGATCGTTAAGCGGTATTCTCGCAAGAGCCAGCTCTGTCGCTAACCCTGCTTGGGAATGTTACCGTCACCCCGCGTCTGCGGCAGCTCCTCCAAGATAGGTCGCGATCACCCGCTCATCCTGAGCCAGGTCGGCAGCCTTCCCCTCCAGCCGAACCTTCCCCTGTTCGAGAACGTAGGCGTAGTCGGCGATTTTCAGGGCCATCCGCGCATTCTGTTCGACAAGCAGAATCGAGTGTCCGACGTCGCGCAAGCGCTCGATGATGGCAAACATGTCCTTGATGATGAGCGGGGAAAGGCCGAGGGACGGCTCGTCCAGAAGCAGGACGTCCGGCTGCCCCATAAGGGCCCGACCAAGCGCAAGCATCTGTCGCTCGCCACCCGACAGCGTGCTGGCCCGCTGGTGGCGGCGTTCCTGGAGGCGCGGGAACATCTGATAGACCTTCTCACGCTCCGAGCGGGCCTCGGTGCGGCCTTGCCGCTGGCGGACAAAACCGCCCACCAGCAGATTGTCAGCCACGCTCATGCTGCCGAACAGCTCCCGTTGCTCCGGAACGAGACAGATGCCGCGCCGGAACCGCTCCTCGATCGAAAGCCCGCTCAAGTCTTCCCCGCCCAGATCGACGGTCCCGCCATAAGGCAAGGAGCCCGCAACCGCCGACAGCAACGTGGTCTTCCCCGCCCCATTGGGACCGAGAACCGCCACGATCGCCCCTATGGGCAAAGTCATCTCGACGCCGGAGACGGCCTTCACCGCACCGTAGCTGACATCGAGCCCGCGGATAGAGAGCGCCTGATCGCCGCTCATTCCGCCGGCCCCAGATAGGCTTCGATCACCCGCGCATCGGCGCGCACGGCATCGGGCGTTCCTTCGGCGATTTTCGACCCGAACTCCAAGACGATAAGCCGATCGGTCAGGTTCATGATGAAATTCATGTCGTGTTCCACGATGAGAATGCCCATGCCTTCCGCCTTGAGCTGACGCAGCAGAGCGCCCAGTGCCTCCCGCTCCTGATGGCGCAAGCCGGCTGCGGGCTCGTCGAGGAGCAAGGCAATCGGATCGGATGCCAGGGCGCGGGCGATTTCGACCAGCCGCTGTTGACCGAGAGCGAGAACCGACGCCTTTTCTCCGCTGAGCTTGCCGAGCCCCACGCGATCGAGCTGACGCTGGGCTTCCGCCATCATCCGGGCCTCTTCGTGCCGATCGAGGCCGAAGACACTCGAAACGATACCTGCGCGGCCGCGCCGATACGCCCCCAGCGCCACGTTTTCGAGAACCGTCAGATCCGGCTGCAAATGGACGTGCTGGAACGTTCGGGACACGCCCTTGGCGGCAATGATCCGCGCCGGCTTGCCCTGTACGGCCTCGCCCCTGATCTCGATGCGGCCGGAGGTGGGATGCGCAACCCCGGTGATGAGGTTGAAGAGCGTGCTCTTGCCGGCGCCATTCGGGCCGATCAGGCCGAGGATTTCGCCGGTTCTGATTGTCGCGTCGAAGGATTTGACCGCACAGAAGCCGCCGAACATCTTCGTCACGTTCTCGATTTTGATGAAGTCCTCGCCCGACGCCGCGCCCCGACGTCGATCGAGCGGCTGCGCGCTTGGATCGGCTTTCGGGACGGAGCGCGGCAACCAGCCCATCACCAACCCAGAAACGCCGCTGCGCGCCCGGTGCAGGACCACGATCATAATGATCCCGAAGATCAAGAGCTCGAAATTACCGCTGACGCCGAGGAGTTGCGGAATGCCCTCCCGCAGACCCGAGCGGATGAACTCGAACACGAACGGTCCGGCCACCGCACCCACGAGGCTCGCCGCACCGCCCAGCACCGTCATGAAGAGATAGTCGAGCGAGATCGTCACGCTGAACGAGCTCGGCGCCACCACTGTCAGGAAGTGGGCCTGTAGCCAGCCGGCGAGGCTTGCCAGAATGGCGGCGATCACGAACAGGCGCAGCTTGAGCTGATTGGTGTCGACCCCCATGCTTTCCGCCATTTCGGCGAAACGCAGGCTGCGCATCGCACGGCCCGTGCGCCCACGCAGCATATTAGCGCAGCCCAAAAGCACGACGAGCAGACAGGCCCACACGACCATCGTGAACACGCGCTGGTCGGCCAGGTCCGCGTTCAACACCGATGGGGACGGAATCTCCGAAATACCGTTGAAGCCGCCAAGAAACGGCAGCGAGCCGAAAAGATAAAATAGACTCAGACCCCAGGCCAGAGTCGCCAGCACCAGATAGTGGCCCGAAAGCCGAATGGTGATGGCGCCGATCACCCAACCAACGGCACCGGCCACAAGCAGGCTGACGGGTAGCGTTACGAATGGCGAGAAGCCCATTCGGGCGGTCAGATAGGCCGTGGTGTAGGCGCCGAGCCCCGCGAAGGCCGCCTGACCGAACGAGGTGATGCCCGCGACCCCGGCAAGCAACACCAATCCGGTGCACACGATCGCGTTCAGACCGACATGGCCCAGCGTGCTGACCCAGCCAAATGGCAACACGAGCGGAAGGGCGATGACCGCGACCACCGCCGGAAATGCGAAATAGAGCCTGCCGGACATCAGTGCACATCCTCATCGTGATGGGCGCCGAGCATGCTGGCTCGCCACAGCAAGATTGGAATAAGCAGGCCGAATACGATTACGTCTCGATACGTCGACGTATAGAAGGCGGAGAAGGCTTCGACGAAGCCCACGCCAAGCGCACCGATCGCGGCCAGCGGAAAGCTCGCCATTCCGCCCAGAACGACGCCGATGAAGCCTTTCAGGCTGATGATAAAACCGGAGTCGTAGTAAAGCGTCGTCGTCGGAGCGATCAAAATGCCCGATATCGTGCACATGAGCCCGCTGATCACGAACGCCACGACCCCACCACGCATGGGCGAAATGCCGACCAGTTGCGCCCCGCGCCGGTTGACGGCGGTCGCCGTCAGCACCTTCCCGAGAATCGAGCGCGAGAAGAACAGCCAAAGGCTCAAGATGACGACAATCGTCAGGAAGACGATGAACAGCACCTGGTAGGAAATGGACACCGAAAAGGCGCTCAGCCGGCCGGGGAAATAAGGTGGAATCCGATATCCGTCCGGACCGAACAGAAGAAGCGTCGTGCCGATAAAAGCATAGTGGATGGCAACCGCCACGAACAGGAGCATGAGCGGGCTTGCGGAATACGTCGGCTGGAACGCCAGGCGATAGAGCGCGTAGGCGATCGGCAGCATCAGAGCCAACGTAATCAGCACGTTGACGATCAGCGGCGGATTGAGCGGCACAAGGAAGATGGCCGCCAACACGGCGACGGCTGAAACCGCCGCAGCGAGGATGTGCTCGCCCCAGCGGGTGTCTTCCTTGCCGTGGAGGAGATGCTTGGCCGCGTTCGCGATCAACACGGCCAGCGCAAGAAGACCGGTAATCCAGACTGTGCCCGGCACGTCGCCCCTGGTCGCGGTCGCCAACGTGAACGAAGACAGGATGACGAGATCGCCTGCAGCGACCCACAACACCCGTGTGACGAGGAAAACCAAGAGGATAGAAACGGCGAGCAGACTGTAAACGAGTCCGTTCGCCAGACCATCCTGCGCGAGGATGGTGAACACGATAAGCGGCATAGCCCGGCTACCTTGAGTGAAGTGGGCCGGCGTGAGCCGGCCTCTCCAAAGGTTTCAATATGCTGCGGAAAGATCTTCTTTATCGAAGGCTGAATGCGCCATCGCGGACTTCGACCAGCACGCGGGCGCGCTCGTCGACGCCGTAGTGGTCGTCCTCGCCGTACTCATAGACGGCGCTGACGCCAGCCACTTCCCCACCCGCTTCGAGGGCGTCGCGCAGTGCCGCCCGGAATTCCGGCGTGCCCGGCTTCGCGGTCTCGCTGGCGGTCGCAACCGCGCTGTCGAGAAGCAGCACCGCATCCCACGCGTAACCGGCAAAAGGCTGCACGGTTTCGTCGCCCCACTCGGCCTGGAACGCCTTGATGAAGTTCAGGGCCGGCGCTTTGCTCGGATGATCGTCGGGCAGCTCGTCGGCGACCACCATCGGGCTCGTGGGCATGACAGCCCCTTCGACCACACTGCCACCGGTCTGGATGAATGTCTCCGCCACGGCACCGTGTGAGTGATAGATCGGGCCCTGGAAGCCCATGTCCCTCAGCGCGCGATGGGGCAGTACCGAGGCCGTCCCCGCGCCGCCGACATAGACCGCGTCCGCACCGGAGGAGACGATGTTGATGGCTTGGGCGGTGGCCGATGCGTCGGTGCGCGAGTAGCGTTCGCTTGCCACGATATCGAGGCCATGCGCTTTGGCCTGGGCCGTGAGCGCGTCGAGGTTCTGATCGCCCCAGCCATCGGCGAAGCCGATATAGGCAATCTTGTCGAATCCCTGATCGACCATATCGGTGACGACACCGCCCACCATGATGTCGAGCGGCTGGGCGATGTTGAACACCCACTTTTGCGCGGACTCCGGAATGGTGATCGGCGCGAGCGGAAGCTGAACCGTTTGGGACTCCGCCGCGATCGAGAAGATCGGAGCCGTCGTCAGCACGGAACTGGAGCCGACGATGGCGTCGACGTGGTCTTCGTTGACGAACTGCCGCGCGTTGGCCTGCCCCCTGAAAAGTGGTCCTCCCTGAAGTAGGCTTTCGAGCCAGATGGAGGATGCAGGAATGCCCCAGAAG
>NZ_JABJVY010000019.1:0-110982 GCF_040750475.1 Amorphus sp. 3PC139-8
CCGGTGCCCACTTTTCCTGGGACGCGAAGCCAGCGCGCGACCGCGCGCCGGTCGATAGGCCGCCCTCCCGGAGCCGGCGAGCGAAGCGAACTCGGCGTGAGGGGCTCTTTCTTCCCGCAATCCCGGGCGGAAAACCGGTGCCCACTTTTCCTGGGACGCGAAGCCAGCGCGCGACCGCGCGCCGGTCGATAGGCCGCCCTCCCGGAGCCGGTGAGCGAAGCGAACTCGGCGTGAGGGGCTCTTTCTTCCCGCAATCCCGGGCGGAAAACCGGTGCCCACTTTTCCTGGGACGCGAAGCCAGCGCGCGACCGCGCGCCGGTCGATAGGCCGCCCTCCCGGAGCCGGTGAGCGAAGCGAACTCGGCGTGAGGGGCTCTTTCTTCCCGCAATCCCGGGCGGAAAACCGGTGCCCACTTTTCCTGGGATTGCTCTAGCCATGCGCGATCGGAATGCCGAGCATCGTGGTCGTGATGGTGAAGTAGAGGATCAGGCCGGTCAGATCGACGATGGTGGTCAGTGCCGGGCCGGATACCACCGCCGGATCCTGGCGCACGGCAATCGCCGCCAGCGGCAGAATCGCACCGATCAAAGTTGCCGTCACGACCTGCACGGCGAGCGCGATGGCGATCGCAAGGGCAATGCTCTGCAACGTCAATCCATCCGGCACGTCGGCAGCGTTGGAAATGAACGTCACCTTCAGATAAGCGAACGCAAACAACGTCGCAGCCAGCATCAAGGCGACCCGTCCTTCGCGCCAGAAGATGCGCCCCGCGTCGGCGAGGCCGACCGTGCCCACGGACAGCGCGCGGGTGACCAAGCTTGCAGCCTGCGTGCCGACATTGCCGCCGGTATCCGCCACCATCGGCATGTAGAGCGCGAGGATGACCAGCGCGTCGAGCGCATCCTCGTAGACGTGGACGACATAACCGGCCGCAAGTCCCGCGACCGCAAGGCCGAGCACCCAGGGAATACGGCGGCGAAAATCCGTCCAGACGGAGTGGGTCAGATAGTCGTCTTCGGTCTCGCCGACGAGGCCGGCGAAGCGATCGGCGTCTTCCATCAGCTCGTCGATCAGATAGGCCTGGGCGGCCTTGCAGGAGACCACGCTGAGGACCTGGCCGGAGGAACCGACCACCGGAAGGATATCCAGTCCGTTCGCCACCATGCGCCGGGCGCTGCCCTCGGCGGTATCGGCCGGCCGCGCCACGGCAGCACCGTTTTTCATCACCGAGGCGACCGGCGTTTCGGGATCGGCGGCCAGACAATCCCGCAGGGTCACGATCCCCCGCAGGCGGCCGGCATCGTCCAGCACGCAGGCCGCATCGATCGTCTCCGCCTCGCGATCAGCGGACAGCAGGGCAACCGCAGCGCCGCAGCTCAGCCCCTCCGCCAGCCGTGCGAAGTTGGTGCGCGCGATCTTGCGCACATTGTCCACGACCGCGTTTTCGACGGATGCGGCTTCCACCATGTTTCTTGTCTCTCCTCTGCGGGCACGGCCGATCTATCCTGCAAGCGGCCTGTGTGCCCGTTCAAGACGAACGTTTGGTGAAGCCTGAGCTTTTCACTCCAGTCTTTCCAAGGGGTGGGACGGCTGACGTTTGAGAGGACGCCGCACCATTCCTCCGTCCCTGCCCGCGGAGGAGGTTGGGACCCTGTTGGGGTTTCAAACACCCCCTCATTCCGGCAGAAACCGAAAATCCAGGAGCTACACGACGGGCGTAGGAGGTCTTGGCCCTGGATTCCGGCTTTCGCCGGAATGTGCGGAGTTAATAACTGCGCTCCGCGGGACCCAACATCCTCCGCTCATTCCCGCCAAAGCGGGAATGAGCGGAGGACTGGGCAAGGGCAGGCGAAGCCAGCGCGCGACCGCGCGCCGGCCGACAGGCGACCCACCCGGAGCCGGTGAGCGAAGTGAACTCGGCGTGAGGGGCTCTTTCTTCCCGCAATTGCGGCCGGAAAATCGGTGCCCACTTTTCTCAGGCTTTGCTTCTATTCATCAGCAACCGCGTTGGAGAGCGTGCCGATCCCCTCCGCGGAAACCTCGACCACATCGCCAGGGACCAGCCAGCGCGGCGGATCGAACCGAGCGCCTGCCCCGGTCGGCGTTCCGGTCAGAATCACGTCGCCGGGTATGAGCGTGGTAAAGGTGGAGATGTAGGCAATCAGCCGGCGAAAGCTGAAGATCATCCGGCTGGTGCGATCATCCTGGCGCACCTCGCCGTTGACCGTGGTCGTCAGCCGAATGTCGGCGATCTGCTCCTCCGCCACATAAGGCACCAGCCACGGCCCGATCGAGCCCGAGGCATCGAAATTCTTGCCCTGGGTAACATTGAACTTGGCGTGGCGGAGCCAATCGCGCACGGTGCCCTCGTTGGCCAGCGACAGCGCGGCGATATGGCCGAGCGCGTCGGCCTCGGCGATGTGCCGCCCGGCCTTGCCGATCACCACCACGACCTCGCCCTCATAATCGAACTGGGGCGACACGCGCGGGCGCACAATCGGCTCGCGGTGGCCGACGAAACTTCCGGGAAAGCGGACGAACAGGGAAGGGTTCGCCGGCGCGGCCTGGCCGTCCTTATATTCCTCGTTTCGGTCGGGATAGTTCACGCCGACGCAGATGATCTTCTGCGGCGCAGGCACGGGGATCCGGTAGGCGATGTCGGCTTCGGCGAAGTCGGCCGGCAGGCCCACCGCCTCGTCCGCCAGGCGGGTGAGCGCACCCGCCTCGATCACCTCTTTCAGGGTCGGAAAGGGATGACGCGCGGACAGGTCGACGACACCGTCATCGCGCACGAGGCCATAACGGTCCCGGCCGGCGGCGGCGAAGGTGGCAAGGCGCAAAGAAGCGGTCATGGCGCGACGATCGGCTGGGCATCGAGACGGGCAGGCGAAACGGGCGTGTCGACGAACAGCGTCCCCTCCTCAAACCACGAGCGCGGCGCCGGCGCGCCCCAGAGCGTCTGGCGCTGCGGATCCTTCAGATCCCACTTGATCGGCTCCAGGTCCGGATCGACGGTTTGATAGTCGGAGCAATAGATCTCCACCCGGTGGCCGTCCGGATCGCGCACATACAGGAAGAAGGCGTTGGAAATGCCGTGGCGGCCCGGCCCGCGCTCGATGTTGTCGACATAGCCGGTGGTCGACATCAGATCGAGCAGGTCGATGATGTTGAGCGGGGTTGGCACCCAGAACGCAATGTGGTGCAGCCGCGGTCCGGTGCCGTTGGTGAAGGCGATGTCGTGGACGCCGCCCTTGCGGTGGGTCCAGGCCGCCCAAAGCCGCTTGGTCACCTCGTCTTCGGTGTACTCCGTCACCCGAAAGCCGATGTCGTTGTAGAAGGCGACCGCCTCGTCCACGTCGGGCGAGAAGCAGTTGAAGTGGTCGATCCGGAGCGGTTTCACGCCATGATAGAGCTTATACTGCTGGTGGATCGGCGGCAGCCGGTCCATGCGCGTGTAGAATTCCAGCGGAATGCCCTGGGGGCAGCTCGTGCGCAGGGTGGGCGACTGGAACGGCCGCTCGACCCATTCGACCGCGCGGCCACGCTCTTTGAAGAAGCGCTCCGCATTCTCAAGGTCCGGCTCGTCGAACAGCTTGAAGCCCAGCGCGTTCGCGACAGGTTCCGGCCCCTTGCGCAGAACCAGGCAGTGGTGCCCCCGCTCTTCCAGCGCGCGCAGATAGATCGTGTTCTCGTCCTCGTCGGTCACCTGCAGGCCGAGCGTGTCGACATAGAAGGCCCGCGAGGCCTTTATGTCCGTTACCGCCAGCTCGACATGGCTGAGCCGCACGATGTTGAACGGCGGGTAGAGATTGGGCGTCGGAATCGGCATTTTATCCGCTCTTTTGCTTGTCTTCGTCAGATGACAGGAAAGACCACGTTGGTCTGGCCGGTGCCGGAACTCGGGAAATAATCGGTCACGACTTCGCCTTTGCCCTGATACCGGTCCCAGCCGAGGGCACCGAGCAGCATGACGGTGTCGTGCATGGAGCCTTCGCCGCAGCAGAAGTCGGCATAGTCGGGCAGCATCTTGACGAAGGTCGACCAGTCGCCGCGCTGCCAAAGGTCGAGCACGTGCAGATCGACCTGGCGGTTGAACTCCGAGGAGATCGTGAAGGTGCCGTTGTTGGCCTCGTAATCGTCGTTGGCCCAGATCTTGTGGGACAGCGATCCGGAGGCGAGCAGCAGCACCTTGTCGTCGCTCGCCTCAACGGCCTCGCGCACAGCCTCGCCCAGCTTTCTTGAGGTCTCGAACGAGTGCACCGTACAGTAGGCGGCGACCGAGACGACTTTCAGATCGGCTTCCCGGCTCATGAAGTGCATCGGCACCAGGGTGCCGTATTCCAGCTCCAGCGAGTCGATCTGGTGGGAAAGCGTGTAGACGCCCTTCTCGCGTGCAACCTGCGCGATCCGGTCGCCGAAGGCCGCATTGCCCTCAAAGCTGTAGGCAAGATCCTGAATGAACTGCGGGAACTCGTTGGAGGTGAACAGCCCCTCGAAGCGGTGGTTGGCGTTGATGTGATAGCCGGCGTTGATCAGCCAGTGGGTGTCGAAGATGACGGCGGTGTCCGCGCCGAGCGCCTTGGCCCGGCGCGCGATCTCCAGATGTCCGTCGATCGCCGGCTGGCGGGTTCCGAAGATCCGGCCCGGCTGCTCCGACATCAGCATCGTCGGCACATGCGTCACCTTGGCGGCGAGTACGATCTCTCCCATAGCGTCCCCTCCCCGGAGATGGCTCTCGCGCGTCGGCGCGCAGGTTTTTTACCCGCCCAACTTGGAGATCCGATGCTCCTGCGTGGCGAAGGCCACGTTCTTGGTTTCCATATAGAACTCGAACGAATAGTCGCCGCCGTCGCGGCCGATGCCGGACGCCTTCATGCCGCCGAAGGGCGACGGTAGATGGCGCACATTCTCCGAATTCACCCAGATCATACCCGCATCCAGCTGGTTGGAGACCCGGAAGGCGCGCCCGACATCGTTGGTCCAGATGTAGCCGGCCAGCCCGTAGCGCACGCCATTGGCGATCTCGATCGCCTCTTCCTCGTTCTTGAACGCGATAGCCGTCAGCACCGGGCCGAAGATCTCTTCCTGGGCGACCCGCATGTCCGGCCGCGCGCCGGTGAAGAGCGTGGGCTCGACATAGCAGCCACCGCCCGGCCCATCGGCGGCCTTGCCACCGAGCGCAACGGTTACGCCCTCTTCGCGGGCCAACTCGAAATAGGACACCACCTTCTCCTGGTGCGTCGGATGGATCAGCGGCCCGATGACGGTGTCGGGGTCGAGCGGATGGCCGATTTTGATCGCCTTCGCCTTCTCCGCGATCTTGGCTGTGAAGGCGTCGTAGATTTCCGCCTCGACCAACAGTCGGCTCGACGAGGTGCAGCGTTCGCCGTTGAGCGAGTAGATCATGAACACGGCCGCCTCGGCCGCACGGTCCAGGTCGGCGTCCTTGAATACGATCACCGGGTTCTTGCCGCCGAGCTCGAAGTGGACACGCTTCAGCGTCGGTGCGGCCTGGGCCATGATCGCCGACCCGGTGGCGGATTCGCCCACGAAGGCAATCGCGCGGATGTCGGGATGCTCGGTCAGCGCCTTGCCGGCTTCCTCGCCCAGGCCGTTGACGGTGTTCCAGACGCCCTTCGGCAGCCCCGCCTCTTCCGCGATCTCCACCAGGAGCCGCGCCGTCAGCGGCGAAAATTCGGCGGGCTTGTGGACCACGGTGCAACCGGCGGCGAGAGCCGGCGCGATCTTCCAGGTCGACAGCATGAACGGGGTGTTCCACGGCGTGATCACGCCGACCGGGCCAAGCGGCACGCGGGTGGTGTAGTTGAACTGACCTTCGGTCGGCAGCGCCAAACCGTCGCGCGCCTCAGGGGCCTTATCGGCGTAAAAGCGGAAATTTTCCGCTCCGCGCAGCGCCGCCTTCGCCATGAAGCGATGGGCCTGGCCGGTGTCGACGCACTCGACGAACGCGATCTCCTCGGCGCGCGCGACGATCGCATCGGCCACCTTGTGGAGCAGCTTCTTGCGGTCTTTGCCAGGCATCGCCGCCCATTCCGGAAACGCCGCCTTCGCCGCCTTCGCCGCCTGGTCGATGTCGCCCGCCGTGCCGCGCGCCGCCCGGGCGATCGGCTTCAGGTCGATCGGAGAAATCACCTCGAAGGTCCCGCGATCGGCGGCCGGCACCGCTTCGCCGGCGATCTGGTTCAAAACCGGCCCGTCCTTGAACCGGGCGAGATAGGCGTCGGCCTTCTTCAGGTTTTCGTCGAGCGTCGGCATCTGAACCTCAAGGTCTCGCAAGTCGGGTATGCGTGTGAGCAGAAGTAACGTTAGGCGACGCCGCGCTGCTTCATGTGCTCGCGGATCGAGCCGCATTTCGGGCTGAGCTCGGGGTCGATGTCGCGCATCTCCAGGGAGAGAGCGAGCGGGCGCCGGACGAAGAGCTCCGACAGGAACGTCTCGGCAGCATTGAAGATCGCCTGGGTCGCCGCCTTGCGCGCCTCGATCGGCCGGCCGCCGCGCAGGCGGACGGACATGTCGATGAAGGCGTTGTCGGGGTGACCGTCGGCGATCAGATAGTCGGCGCAGCGCACCGCGCGCACCCGGATGCCGGCCGGATCGAACACCCCCGTTTCCACCGCCGCCGTGCGCAGCGCCTCCATGAAGCCCGGCATGTCGAGGTCGCCGTCCAGATTGGCGGAGTACTCGAAGGAAATGTGAGGCATCGCAGCGTTCCGTCCCGGATTTTTATTAACATGTGAATTATATAGCGCCGGGTGTCAACCGGCCAAGACCGAGACGTCGGCGGGACGCGGAAAAGCGGGACGGGTCTAACGAGAGCGCGCGCGGCGCAGGCCGACGATGTCGCGCAGATCGTCGGAGAGATCGTCCGCTCGGTAGGACCGGTCGGGGAGCTGGTTCACCGTTTCGGTCAACTCCTTCAGGAGAGCCTGCAGCGTCTCCATCCGCTCCGCCCCGAACGCCGCTTCGACCTCGGCGTAGATCTCCTCGGAGTATGGTGCCACGGCCGCGATGACCTTCAGCCCGTCGTCGCTGATGGAGATCAGGGCGCGGCGCAAATCGGCCGGGTCGGGACGGCGGCGGATCAGCCCGCGACCCTCCAGGTCGCGCAGAATGCGCGACAATGACGGCGCCAGCAGAGACGTGGCGTTGGCGAGATCCGTGACCTCGATCTCCCGCACCGCGTTCAGCGCGCGTAAGACCCGCCATTGCTGCTCCGTCAGATTGAACAGGTGCAGCGACGAGCGGAACCGGTTCATCACCGCCTCGCGCGCCAACAACAGCGTCATGGGAAGCGAGCGCGAGAAGCTTCTGAGCTTCACGGTCACGCTGGCGGAGCGGGCGGCATCCGTCTGGGCGGGTGCCTGGAGATCGTCGGTCTCGGTCATGACTCCATCAGGGAGCGCACGGCGGCATGCGTCAAGCGTACCGGTGCGCGCGACGGCCTACCCCTCCTCCGAGGGGCGGAGATCGAAGTGTTCGCCGGGGAAGAATTTCTCCAACCGAATGTCGGCGGTGCGCGCATGGCCCTCCATGCCCTCCAGGCGCGAGATCCGGGCCGTCGCCTCCGCAAGCGGGCGGGCGGCCGCCGGGGTGGCGCGCTGCCAGGTCACCGTCTTCAGGAACTTGTGGACCGAGAGGCCGCCGGTATAGCGGGCCGCGCCAGACGTCGGCAGCACGTGGTTCGGCCCGGACGTCTTGTCGCCGAAGGCCACCGTGGTCTCCTCGCCCAGGAACAGGGAGCCATAGGCCCGAAGCCGGGAAAGCCACCAGTCGAGATCGGCGGCCTGGACGTGCAGATGCTCCGGGGCGTAGGCGTCGGCGGTCTCCGCCATTTCCTCCCGGTCGCCGCACAGGATCACCTCGGCGTAGTCGTCCCAGGCAGCCTTGGCGTTCTGGCCGTTCGGATCCGGCAGCGCCGCAATCAGCTCCGGCACCAGGTGCAGCACCTCCTCGGCCAACGCCCGATCGGTGGTCGCCAGCCAGACCGGCGAGTTGTAGCCGTGCTCAGCCTGCCCCACGAGGTCGGCGGCGACCAAGCGCGGATCGGCGGTCCCGTCGGCGACGATGAGGGAATCCGTCGGGCCGGCGAACATGTCGATGCCGACCTCGCCGAACAGGATTCGCTTGGCCTCCGCGACATACTGGTTGCCAGGGCCGACCAGGATATCGGCCTTCGCCGGCACGAAATAGCCGAACGCCATCGCCGCGACGCCCTGCACGCCGCCGAGATTGAGGATGCGGTCGGCGCCGCAGAGATCCAGCGTGAACAGGAGTGCCGACGGAATGCCGATGCCCGGCCTTGGCGGAGAGCACGCGAGGATGTTGCGCACGCCGGCGACCTTCGCCGTCGTTACCGTCATGATCGCCGACGCCACATGGCTGTAGCGCCCGCCGGGCACGTAGCAGCCCGCGGTCGTCACCGGAAGCTGGCGCTGGCCGGCCATCAGGCCCGGAATGACCTCGATCTCGCACTCTCCGACGGTGGCGAGCTGGGCCTCGGCGAAGCGGCGGATGTTGTCATGGGCGAAGCGGATGTCGTCCTTGATGCGCTCCGGCAGCGCCTTGCGCGCCGCTTCGATCGTCTCCGGCGAGACCACGACCTCGCCGTCCCAACGGTCGAACTCGGCGGAGAAGCGTCGGACCACGGGCTCGCCGCCGGCGCGGATCTCCTCCAGCATGGCGGCGACCGTTTCGCGCAGATCCTCCCGGCCGGTCTCGGCGGTGCGAGACGCCTTCTTGAGATATTCGACTGCCATCAGAAGCCTCTCAAAACCGCTACATCCTGCCCTTCCAGGGAACGACGCGGCGTTCCACGAAGCGCATCAGGAGATCGAACATGTAGGCGATCGCCGCGATCAGGATGATGCCCATGATCACCGTCGCGGTCTGAAGGAACTGGGAGGCCGACAGCACCATGTAGCCGATGCCCTTGGTGGCGGCGACCATCTCGGCGGCGACCAGCGTGGTCCAGCCGAAGCCGATGCCGATCCGCATCGCCGTCAGGATCTCCGGCAGCGCGGACGGCAGGATCACATGGCGCATGACCTGCCAGCGCGAGGCGCCGAAAGAGTAAGCCGCATGAATGCGCTCCACCGCCGCCGAGCGTACGCCCGCCTTGGCACCGAGCGCCACCGGCGCGAACACCGAAAGGAAGATCAAGAGCACCTTGGAGGTCTCGCCGATGCCGAACCAGATGATCATCAACGGCAGGTAGGCGAGCGGCGGGATCGGACGGTAGAATTCGATCGGCGGATCGAAGATGCCGCGGAAGATCGGGCTCATGCCCATGGAGAGCCCGAGCGGAACCCCGATCGCACACGCCAGCAGGAAGGCGCCGAACACGCGCGCCGCCGAAATCGCGATGTGTTCCCATAGCGGCGTGCCGGTGAAGCCGTTCTGCCAGACGGTGACGAACTTATCCACGATCGCCTGGGGCGACGGCACGAACAGCGGCTTCACCAGCCCGAGCGTGGTCACCAGCCACCACAGAAGCAGCAACAGGCCGATCGTCACCAGGCTCAGGATCAGCGTGTCGCCCTGGCCGGGCACGCCATAGGTCTCCCCCGGCTGGGTCGGCCGGCCGCGCTTCATCCGGTCGATGGCCGCCGGAATGAGCGGTTTGCGGGCCGGCTTGCTATCAGCTTCGATCTCGCTCATACGGATTCCTCGTCGGCGAAGATGATCGCCAGCACCTCTTCGCGCAGCTCGATGAAGTCGGACGACGCCTTAATGGCGCGCACCGCCTCTCCCTCGCAGTAGCGTCGGGAGAACGGCAGGTCGAAGCGGTGCGTAATGCGCCCCGGACGCGGTGACATCACGATCAACTGGGTGCCCATGAACAGCGCCTCTTCGACGCTGTGGGTGATGAAGAAGATCGACTTGCCGGTGTCCTTCCAGATCTGAAGGATCAGTTCCTGCGCCTTTTCCCGGGTGAGCGCGTCGAGCGCGCCCAACGGCTCGTCCATCAGGAGCAGCTTGGGATCGCAGGTCAGCGCACGCGCAATGCCCACGCGCTGCTGCATGCCGCCCGACAGCGTGTAGACCGGCGCCTGTTCGAACCCCGACAGGCCCAGCCGCTCGATGAACCGCTTGGCGACCCGGTAGCGCTCTTGCTGCGGTGTGCCCTGCAGCTTGAGGCCGAAGGCCACGTTGTCGATCACGTTGAGCCACGGCAGGAGCGCGTGCTTCTGGAACACCACCGAGCGGTCCGCACTCGGACCGTCGACGATGTGCCCGTCGAGCGCGACGGTCCCGCTGGAAGGGGCCAGAAAGCCCGCGATCAAATTGAGAAGCGTAGACTTGCCGCAGCCCGAAGCGCCGAGCGCGACCACGAATTCGCCTTCTGGAACGGTCAGTTCGACCTTGCTCAAAGCCTCTACCGGCGGCCGCCCATGGGCTGCGGGGTAGACGACCGAAGCCTGATTGATTTCAAGCGCCACGAAAGTTCCCCATGCTCTTCGCGGCGGACGGATCCGCCACGAAGCCGCATCGTTGTCGATGCCGAGAGCATGTCCCGTTCAAATTGACTCAATTCGAACGAAAGGACTTGCTCAAGCGACTGAAGCAGGAGCCATTTCTTGTCGCCAGATGGCTCCATCCGAACGGAAAAAGCTCTGGACCGAGAACTTAGTTGGCGATCGCCGCTTTGGCGTACTCGTCGGTCACGAAGGTGGAGTAGTCGTCCGCGACCTGGTCGATACGTCCGGCCGCCTTCAGGAACTCCGCGGTCGACTTCAGCGCTTCGGCGGCACCCCCGCCCAGCCACTTCTCGCCGACCTGCTCCTTCAGCGGCAGGTAGGTGAAGCCTTCCATGATCTCCGGCACCTGAGACGGATCGGCACCGGTGCGTTCCGCGATCATCTTCACCGGCGTGCTGTCCGGAGTCCAGGACGCGGTGTTGTTCAGATAGTCGAGGTTCGCCTCGTTCATGGTCTTGGTGAAGGCGACCATGGCATCCTTGTTCTCTTCGGCGAATTCCTTGTTCACCACCCAGGCGTCGAAGGTCGGGTAGCCCCATTCGGCGGTCTGGTTGGCGCTGATCAGCCGCTTGCCGGTCTGCAGGATTTTGGCCTGGACCGGCTGCCAGATAAAGCCGCCATCAATGGCGCCCTGCTCCCAGGCTGCGGCGATCTGGTCCGGCGGCATGGAGATGATGTTGACCGCATTCTCATCGATTCCGGCGTGCTGCAAGGCGCCCATCAGCGAGAAGTGCGCGGTGGAGCCGACCGGAACGGCGATCCGCTTGCCCTTCAGGTCCTCGATCGTCTCGATGCCGGACCCGTCGCGCACGATCAGCGATTCCGCGTCGCCGATCACCATGGCGAACATGAACATCTCGATGGGCACGCCCTGGCTGGTGGCGATCGCCAGCGGCGAGGAGCCGAGATCGGACACCACCACGTCGCCGGAGGCCATTGCGGCGATCACATCGGTACCGGAGGCAAACTTGCGCCATTCGATGTCCCAGCCCGTCGCCTTTTCGAACTTCTGCTCCGCGGCGGCGTACTGATCCGGAGTCGGATTGCCGAAATGGCCAATGATCACCTTCTCCGCGGCGTTGGCGCTGCCGATCATGAGGCCCGATACGGCCACGCCGGCAACGAACACGGCTTTCAAATTGTAAGGCATGCTGCTCTCCATCTTTCCACTCTGGGTTCGGACCTCCTGATGCGGAGGCTTCTTTTCGATTTCGGGCGGGACACGGAGAAATGGCACCGGACGTCTGTCCGAACCCCGCCCTCACGTCTTGTCGTCGACCGCGCTCTGATGCCGGGCCGAAAGCACCGACCTCATCGCAATCGAACCGCACAGCAAGGCCGGCACCAAGCGCAGCCCCGCGAAATCTCAGCCTTTCGGCTCCGCAGCATCAGCCCCGGAGAAGGCAACAATCGCATCTGCCAGAATGTCGACCGTATCGACGACCGGCAAGGGCGATGCGATCGCATCGGCGATTATGGAAAATTCCGAACAGGCGACGAGCAGGCTGTCGGCGCCCTTCTCTCCCAATTCGGTCGCCGCCTCGGAGAGAATCTCGCGCGCTTCCGGGCTGCGGCTCGATATCTTGACCGCGCGGATCGCCCGCAGCAGAGCCTCGCGATCATCCGGAAACAGCGACTCGATCCCACGCGCGGCAAAGGCGCGATCGAAGATGCCGGTGATTTTGACCGCCGGCGAAGCGAGCAGCCCCACCCGCCGGGCGCCATCGTTGGCCAGCCGGTCGGCGGAAAGCTCCACCATATTGAGGAACGGCATGGAAACGGCCGCCTCGATTTGCGGCGCATAGTGGTGGGCGGTGTTGCAGGGCATGGCCAAAGCCTCCGCGCCCGCCGCCTCCAGACGGCGCGCCATCTCCGCAATCACCGGTCCCGGATCTTCGCCGGTCCCTTCCACGATCGCCTTCAGGCGCGAGGGCACCTGCGGATTGTTGTCGACGATCATCGGCACATGGTCCTCATCGTCGCGCACGGCGGTGCGGTCGATAACGCGCTGCATGAGCTGCACGGTGGCCTCCGGCCCCATACCGCCGAGAATGCCGATGCGCCGCCGTGCCGGCCCCGCCATCAAGCGGCCCTCCCGATCGGCAAATTCGCCGCGCTGGCCGCAATGATCTCGGCAACCTGGCGGCAATCCTCCACGGAGAAGGTGAGCGGGATGCGCATGTCGAACAGACCGGCGAGGATCGCATCGGTCTTCGGAAGAGACTGCGGCTCCATATAGGCCCAGCTCTTATGGGTGCTGGTGAAGGCGGACGGCTCTTCCGCGCCGAACCATTTGAGCTCGACGCCGGAGGCCGACACCTGCCGCATAAAGCGGCGTGCGTCATTGGGCTGAATGTCCGGGATCAGGAATTGGATGGAGCTGCCGACATAATGTTCCTCGGGCGGCCGCACCGGCAGCTTCAGACCCGGCACTTGGCGCAACCGCATCTCTACCGCCTGATAGCGCGCGTTCCAGCGCGCGATATTGGTGTCCAGATCGGCGAGCTGGGGCAACAGGATCGCCGCCCTCAGATTGTCCATACGGCCGGAGTTGTTCGGTGTCTCCAGCCGGATGCTGGCGAACACGTCCGCCGACGGGGCGGCGCCGTGGCGCTCGTAGAGCATGTAGGACCCCGACAGGATGATCGCGCGAGCGGCAAGCTCCGGATCGTCGGTGGTGAGGAGCCCACCCTCGCCGGAATTCATGTGCTTGTAGGTCTGGGTGCTGAAGCAGGCGACCTTGCCGAAGGCGCCGCTTTTCCGGCCGTTCCAGGTCGCGCCCATGGTGTGGGCGCAATCCTCGATCATGGTGAGCCCGCGCTCGGCCACCAGCGCGGCAAGCTGTTCCATGTCGGCCAGATGGCCGCGCATATGGGAGGCGAGGAAAAAGCGCGCGCCGGTCGCATCGGCCTTTGCCGCCAGGTCGTCCAGGTCGACGACCAGATCCTCTGTGATCTCCACCAGCACCGGGCGGCCACCGGCGGCGGCGATCGCACCCGGCACCGGCGCAAGCGTGAAGGCGTTGGTGAGCACCGGTTCGCCCGGCTCAAGCCCCGCCGCCCTGAGCGCAAGCTGCAAGGCATAGCCGCCGGAAGCGCAGGCGAGACAATAGCGGCTTCCCTGATAGTCCGCGAACGCCCGCTCCAGCTCAGAGGCCACGGACATCTCGCCCGGCTCGGCGTTGTAGCGATGCAGCCGGCCGGAGCGCATCACCTCGACGGCGGCAGCGATCGCCTCCTCCGAGATCGGCTCCTGCTGGGTGAAGCTGCGAGTGAACTTGGGAAGCGCCATGGCCCTATGCCGAATGAGCCTCGAAGGCGGCGGTGTAGCCGAACAGCGCGGCCGATCCGCCGGTGTGGAGGAATACGACCCGCTGGCCCTTCTTGAAGGTCCCCTTGCGGATCAGATCGATCAAGCCCGCCGCGCCCTTGCCGGAATAGACCGGGTCGAGGAGGATCGCTTCCAGCTCGGCGAACATCCGGATCGCCTCGATGGTGCTGTCGGCGGGAATGCCGTAGCCCTCGCCAACATAGTCGGTGTTGGCGACCACGTCCTCGCGCTTCACCACGCCGGGGCAGCCAAGCTTTTCGGCCGTCCTTTCGGCGAGCGCGAAGACGTTCTCCTCCTGCTTGGGCTTCGGAGCGCGCACCCCGATGCCCAGAAGCGGCACGTTGGCGTTCATCGCCTTGAGACCGGTCACGAGGCCGGCCTGAGTACCGGCGCTGCCGGTGGCATGCACCAGGCAATCGATCACGAGGCCGGCGTCGTTGGCCTGGCCAAGCAGTTCGAAGGCGCAGTTGACGTAGCCGAGGGCGCCGGTCGCGTTCGAGCCACCGCCGGGAATGGTGTAGACGCGCTTGCCGTCGGCGCGGAATTTGTCGGCGACCGCCTCCATCTCCGCATTCATGTCGAGGCCGGAACCCCGCTTCTCGGTGGTGGCGCCGTGCAGGCCGTCCAAAAAGACGTTGCCGTTATGATTGTACTGCGGATCCTTGGAGCCGGTGCGATCCTCAAGCAGCAGATGGCAAGCCATGCCGAGACGCGCGGCGGCGGCGGCGGTCTGGCGCGCATGGTTCGACTGGGTCGCGCCCTGGGTCATCACCATCTCGGCGCCCTGCTGCACCGCCTCGGCCATCAGGAACTCGAGCTTGCGGGTCTTGTTGCCGCCGGTCGATAGCCCCGTGCAGTCGTCGCGCTTGATCCAGATTTCCGGTCCATCAAGCTCGCTTGAGAGACGGTCCAGCCGCTCCAACGGCGTCGGCAGATGGGCGAGACGAATGCGCGGAAAGCGAGAGAGATGCATGGAGGTCCGTCTTCGATGAATGATCGATCGTGCGCCTTCAAAATGCGCATGACTGGATCATAACCACCCAAGAGCCATGGCCAATTGCAAATTTCGCCGCTGATTATGCATAGTGCGCATATTAGCAAGAGGAGCGACGATGCGACTGGAGTGGCTGGACGACATTTTGGCGGTGCTGGAAACCGGGTCGCTCGCCGCGGCGGCGGAACGACGGTTCGTCACCCAGCCCGCCTTTTCCCGCCGCATCATGGCGATCGAAGCCCATCTGGGGGTCGAGCTTCTGGACCGCAGCCGCCGGCCCGCCCGCATGAAGCCCGCCGTGCGGGATCAGCGCGAGCGCATCCAGGAGCTCGCGACCGGGCTACGGACGCTCCAGGACGATCTCCGCCGCCAGGACCGGCAGGTGCAGAACCGGGTGGTGATCTCCTGCCAGCATGCCATCACCACCTCGATTGCGCCCTCTCTGGTGGAGCGCCTGTCGGCCGACAAGGCGCTCAGCATCCGGCTCAGGTCCGCCAACCGGGAAGAATGCTACGCCCAACTTATGACGAAGCAGGCCGATATGGCGCTGCTCTATGAATCGGAAACGGAACCGCTGCCGCCGGCCGACGACTATCTGGAGCGCATCGAGGTCGGCTCGGAGCCGCTGTTGCCGGTGTTCGCAACCAACCGGGTCGAAAAGCTGAACCAGGACTATGCGCTGGGCGAGATCCCGATCATCGCCTATCCGCCCGAAGTGTTTCTGGGAAAGGTGATGAACCAGGAGGTTCTGGCCGGTTTCGCCCAACTCTCCTTCATCCGCAAACGGGCGGAGACCGCGCTGACGCTGGCCGTAAAGCAGCTCGCAAGCGCAGGCGTCGGCGTCGCCTGGCTACCGGACAGCCTGGTCGCGAGCGATGTCGAGGCGGGCCGCCTGAGCGACCTCTCCGACCTGCTCCCCATGGGCCGTCTGACCATCGTCGCCATGCGGCTACGCGTGGATGCGGGCGCCGGGCTCGGCCGGGTCTGGGACGAAGTGACCGCCATGGCGGCAGACTTCAGCGAGCCGTACGGCACGAACCCTTTGTTTTGAGGCATTTCCGGACAGCCGTCCGGTGTCCACTTGGCCTGGAAACGCTTTAGCCGAACTCCGGACCGTCGTTTTCAGTAAGCCGCCGCAACAACCGCTTGATGGTGGCAAGCTCGACGGCGTCCACATCACCTAGCCGCTCCAGCTCGAAGCGTTCGGCATACTGGATCAACCGCTTGAGCCGCGCGGTGCCGGTTTCGGTCAGGTGCAGCGCGGTGTCGGGATCGCCGGCCACCAGGTCCTGCCCGCGCAGGGTCTCGAGCGCTTCGGAAGTGATCTGGCTACCGAGATAGGTGCCCCGGCTCACCAGCTCCGCGCTCGATCCCGGACGGATCGAGAGATAGGCGAGCACCCGCATATCGGGACCCGAGATCCCCTCCTCGCCGAGTTCGGCGAAGAAGGCGTCGTAAAGCGACGAATAGGCGCGATGGAGCAGAGGGATCAAAAAGTCGTCATAAGGATGCGGACCGTCTCCGGAGCCCGCGATCCCCGGCTGGCGATCGGCAAGCGGATGCTCCGCCGTCACGCCATAGCGGCCCTGAGCGAACACCAGCACGTCGCGGTCGAAGCGGGCGAAGCGATCCACCCGCCCGACCATGATGATGTGGTCGCCGCCGTCGTGCTCGGCATGACGGGCGCATTCGAACACGGCAGCCGCCCCGGACAGCACCGGCGCACTGCCCAGTCCCGGCGTCCAGTCGACGTCGACGAACTTGTCCTGGCCGGGACGCGCGAATCGGTTGGAATGATCGAGCTGGTCCTTGGCGAGCACGTTGATGGCGAAATGCGTGGCCTCGAGAAACACCGGGAGGCTCTTCGCCTCCCGCACGATCGACCACAATACCAGCGGCGGCTCGAGCGAGACCGACGCGAACGAATTCGCGGTCATCCCGACGATCTCGCCATCCGGCTTCGCCGCCGTTACGACGGTCACGCCCGTCGCGAATTGCCCAAGGGTGCGGCGCAGCGCCTTCGGGTCGAACCCTTCGCGCGCGCCGGCTTCGGTCGGATCATCTGTACGCATTTTCTTGGTCACGCGGGCGCGTATTCCAGTTCCGGGAAAGCTTGGCAAGCGAAGACTTGCGAGCGATGGGCGAGAACAAGCGACGGACCGCTTTCCGCACTGCGCAAAAAATGACCCGAACCAACCGTTGCGGCAAGGGTCGGGAATGAATATCGATGATACCGAAATCTGACATATTTGGCGGAGAGGATGACGGTCGAGACATCCAGAGATTGCACTTTCGCGCCAAGGTAGCGAAGCTTCGTTGGGCAGCGTGGTGGTTTTAACCGGTGCAGTCCCTCTTTGACGCACGCGGCGGCGAATCCGATCAGGAGGATAATTCGCAGCCCTGACTTGCAACGGGAGGCACATTGCGCAAAAAACGAACGCCATGCGTCAATCCGAAGATTTTTAGGGGAAATACCCAAGGAATTGCCCATTTCAATCCCTGCCGCGAAAAAGTCGCGCAGTCGCGAGCAATCGCCGCTAGCAGCGAGGCGTGGTTGAGATGTCGATCGGCACACATGCAATCGCCTGCGGCGCCGTACAACGGCTAACGCAGTGCAACGAACAACCCTGGGGGACGACGCAAACCCAGCGGCCAGATGACCCGGCCGCACGACGACACCAACGGTCCGGCATGAATGCCGGAACGAAGGACCATGCCACCGGCCACCCGGCACCGGGTTCGGGGCCCCAATCCGCATTCGGCGAGGGGCCGTAAGAACCGAGGCGACGACCTTGGCCGACCGGCATGATCATGAGCAGGAAAGAGACTTATGCAAAACCAGCGTTCCGCCAATTCGGTCGACTACCACGTGGGGACGCGGCTGCGGCTGCGCCGTCTTGAGCTCGGAATGAGTCAGGAACGACTGGCCGAAAAGCTCGGCATCACGTTTCAGCAAATTCAGAAATACGAGCGCGGCACGAACCGAATCGGCGCAAGCCGCCTTCACGATATCGCTATCGCGCTGCAGGTGCCGATCTCTTATTTCTTCGAGGGCGCCGACGGCGTGAAGGCCGGTCCGGTCGACGGAGTCGAATCACCGCTTTCGGAAGCGCTGAGCGATTCGGCGACAGTGCGGCTCCTGCGCGCCTTCTCCCTGATCGAAGACGCGAGCGTTCGCCAAAAGGCCGTCACCGTGATCGAGGCCATCGCGTCGGCCGCGGGCGCCGAAGAGACCCTCGCCGAGAAGGCCTCGACCTAAAGCGTTCCTAGGCCAAGTGGGACCCGGTTTTCCGCCCGCTTCCCGCTCTCGCCCTCAAGCCCATCGATCACGATCATGATGTCAGGTCGCTGAGACCGCAAATCGTCACGATCCGGTTCGGTGCTCCGTTCGGCGGGTCCGAACGGCCAGTTAGCGATGCTGCCGCCGCAGGACGCCGATCGCCGCGATCGGCCCCTGAGCGTATGGGTATGCTCTTCTGCATCCTAAGAATTACCGGGCGGCGGATGCGTCGCCCGGCTTTTTCGTGCCCTCAACGACCGGTTTTAGCGTGCGCATCCAGTCGAGGCCGGATTCGGTACGCGTGAGCGGGCGATACTCCGCCGAGACGGCACCACTATAGCCAATCGCACGCAAGACGTTGAAAGCGCTCACGAAGTCGATGGAGCCGGTGCCCGGTTCGTGGCGGCCGGGAACGTCGGCGAACTGGACATGGCCGATAGCGCTATCCGCGCGCCAGATGGCGGCAATGAGATCGGGCTCCGTTCGGGCCATGTGATAAAGATCGAACTGCAGATCGACGGACGGATGATCGATCTCTCCGATCAGCTTCAACGCCATGTCGAGGCTGTCGACGAAATAGCCCGGAACATCATACGGGTTGACCATCTCCACCATTACGCGCCGACCATCCGCCGACAGGACGTCCGCGAGCGCACGCACATTGTCGATCAGCACCCGCCGGGTCACGTCGTCCGGCTGGCCGGGCGGCGGCGGACCGGCGAGCACGTTGACCTTGCGACAGCCGAGACCGTCGGCGAACCGACGCGCGACATCGATCCCCTTACGGAAGCCCTCTATGCGCTCGGCGTCGGTGGAGAGACCCACGTCGCCCGAGAGCGGCGCGCCGGCCGGCGCGTTGATCAGGTGTACGGGACAGTCCACCGCCACATGAGACAGCAGCGACACCTCCTCGTCATAGGGGAACTGGATCTCGACACCATCGAAGCCCGCAGCCATGGCGGCCGGCAAACGCTCCAACAGCGGTCGTTCGGCAAACAGCAACGAGACATTGGCGATCAATTCCATTCATGTCCCCCAATTTCACCGCATCGCGGGCTACACGGCCGCTATCGTGGTCTCGATTGCGATCCATTCGGTCGGACTCAAACGGCCCCTTTTCCAATCGAGGCGCTTGACCGAACTCGTGGCGGCCGCCATGAGCGGACGAACCACGTTGGGCAGAGCCTTTCAATTGCGAATTGCAGGGCCGCGCCATGATCGCGATCAAGGAAACCGTATCGTGCATCGGCCCGCCAAGCTTCGACCAGCCAAAAATTCCGACGGTCCGGGCCTGGTGCGCCTGATCTCGACCATTTTTGCCGACTACGCGAACTGCCACTACGTCGCTTCGGAATTTCCGGAACTCGCCGCCCCCGCCAGCCACTACCGCGCGCGCGGCGGCGCCCTCTGGGTCGCGGAGGCGGACGGCGACGTGATCGGCTCGCTCGCCATCGCGGCGACTGCGGAGCCGGGCGTGTTCGAACTCTTCAAGGTCTATCTCGCCCGGCCGGCGCGCAGACAGGGCCTCGCGCGGCGCCTGCTTGAGAATGCCATTTCTCTAGCGCTGACTGGAGGCGGACGGCGGCTTCGACTGTGGACCGACACCCGCTTTCTCGAGGGTCATCGCTTCTACGAGCGGACCGGTTTCCGCCGACTTCCGGTGGTGCGGGCGGTGCCGGATGCGTCCGATACCTGGGAATTTGCCTATGTGCGCGATCTTGCCCGTCCGGGCGGCAGCACATGAGGAACGAAGCCGGTTATGCCCCCATTGCGCTGGTCGTGCTCGCCGTCGCGCTGTTGTCGGCGATGGACGCGGGCATGAAAGTACAAACCGCCCTGCTGCCCGTGCTGCAAGCGGTTTGGCTGCGCTATGCCGCCGCGACCCTCATTCTCGCCCCGATGTTCCTGGTCCGGCCACAACGGCTCACGCGGCAGACCTTGCGGGCCAACCTCGTGCGCGGCGTGGTCGTGGCGGCGACCGCGCTCAGCTTCTTCTATGCGATCTCCGTGCTGCCGCTCGCGCTCGTGGTCGCCGTGGCGTTCGTCGCGCCGTTCTTCATTGCGCTGCTCGGTCGGCTGATGCTCGGCGAGCCGATCCAACCCCGGGTCGCCATCGGCATCCAGATCGGCTTCGTCGGGGTGTTGGTGATTTTCGGCGGCGAGTTGCGGGTCGGGATCGACCCGGACCAGATCCTGGGCTTCGTGGCAGCGGTCGCCGGCGCCTTTGGCTACGCATTGGTCGCCGTCATGATCCGCAAGCAGGCCGCAAGCGACCGGGCGATCACGATGGTGCTGCTGCAGACCGCCACTGCCGGGGTGGTGCTGACCGTGCCCGCGGTCGCCGTCTGGCAGCCACCGAGCCAGACGTCTTATATGCTCGCCCTTGCCGTGGGGGTATTCGGCGCCTTCGGGCAACTGGCGATCGCCGCCGGCTTCTCCCGTGCGCCGGCCGCCAAGCTCGCCACCATCGAATATACGAGCTTCATCTGGGCCACCCTGTTCGGTCTCGTGCTGTTTTCCGAAATCCCGAAGCTCGAAACCGTCGCGGGGGCGGCGATCATCGTCGCCGCCTGCCTGATTGCGCTTCGCCCGTCACGGGTCCCGTTGGCCGGCCGAGCTACGGCGCGAGCGCCGCGCACGGCGGACACCCGCGAAGAGGAGTAAGTCTTTCGAGGCTTGAGCCGATCAGCTTTTCACGGAATCGCTGAACGGCTCTAACCTTTTATTTTGATGCATTTCCGGATGGCGAACCGGTTCCCACTTCGCCTGGAAATGCTCCAGTCCTAAGCCGCCAGCTTCGCCGCGATCTTGGCGACGTGCGCGCCCTGGTAGCGGGCTCCTTCCAGCTCGACCGCGCTCGGCTGGCGGGACCCGTCGCCATCGGCGATCGTCGTCGCGCCGTAGGGGCTGCCGCCCTTCAGCTCTTCCACGCCCATCTGCTGCTTGAACGAATAGGGCAGCCCCACGATGACGTAGCCGAGATGCAGGAGAACGGTCTGGGTGGAGATAAGGGTGGTCTCCTGACCGCCGTGCTGCGTGGCCGTCGAGGTGAACACCGAGCCGACCTTGCCGACGAGCTTGTCGTTGAACCAGAGGCCGCCGGTCTGATCGAGGAAGTTCTTCATCTGGGCGGTCATGTTGCCGTAGCGCGTCGGCGTGCCGATGATGACGGCGTCATAGTTCGGAAGATCGTCGACCTGTGCGATCGTAGCGGCCTGGTCGAGCTTGAAGCCGGAGCTGCGGGCCACCTCTTCGGGAACCAGTTCCGGAACCCGTTTGATGTCCACCTCTGCGCCCTCCGAGCGCGCGCCCTCCGCAATGGCGTTCGCCATCGTTTCGATGTGGCCATAGCTCGAATAGTAGAGCACCAGAACCTTCGCCATTCTCGATCTCCGTTGCTGTCGTTTTCCGGCCGGTCGGCCGCAATGAATAACGATCAGATAGAGCCGACGTTTCCCCGCAGCGAGATGCAGGACATGAACGGTCCGTTGCGGTTTTGGAAACCTCTGCCCATATCAACTGCGTCCGCGCCGAACCCGATCTCTTGATTTCCCTCTCTTGACATGGCGCAGGCCCGCGCATTACCTCAGCCCCGATCGTTGGCACTCTCTACACGGGAGTGCTAGCAGGCCTCGGATGACCGGTTATTCGAGGTGCATTCGATCCCCCACCGGACGGGCAGCAGTCCGCATTTCGAGCTCATGAGGGAATGACGCGATGAACTTCCGCCCCTTGCACGACCGCGTGGTCGTCCGCCGTATCGAGTCCGACACCAAGACCGCCGGCGGCATCATCATCCCCGACACCGCACAGGAAAAGCCCCAGCAGGGCGAAGTGATCGCCGTGGGTGCCGGCGCCCGTGACTCCAAGGGCGAGATCATCGCCCCGGACGTGAAGGCCGGCGACAAGGTTCTGTTCGGCAAGTGGTCGGGCACCGAGGTGAAGATCGACGGCGAGGATCTCCTGATCATGAAGGAATCCGACATCATGGGCGTGCTGGCCTAAGCCAACCGCACCACGCTCTGCTGACTGATCCCACGAATTCAAAAGAGAGGTAGACGATCATGGCCGCGAAGGAAGTGAAATTCGCGCTTGAAGCCCGCGACAAGATGCTGAAGGGCGTCGACACGCTGGCCAACGCCGTGAAGGTGACCCTCGGTCCGAAGGGCCGCAACGTCGTCATCGAAAAGTCGTTCGGTGCGCCGCGCATCACCAAGGACGGCGTCTCGGTCGCCAAGGAAATCGAGCTTGAGGACAAGTTCGAGAACATGGGCGCCCAGATGGTCCGCGAGGTCGCCTCGAAGACCAACGATCTGGCCGGCGACGGCACCACCACCGCCACGGTTCTGGCCCAGTCGATCGTGAAGGAAGGCGCCAAGGCGGTTGCCGCCGGCATGAACCCGATGGACCTGAAGCGCGGCGTCGATCTCGCCGTTGCCGAGGCCGTCAAGGATCTGGAAGCCCGTTCGCGCTCCATCGACACCTCTAACGAGGTGGCCCAGGTCGGCACGATTTCCGCCAATGGCGAAAAGGAAATCGGCGAGATGATCGCCTCGGCCATGCAGAAGGTCGGTAACGAGGGCGTCATCACGGTCGAAGAGGCCAAGTCGCTCGAGACCGAGCTCGAAGTCGTCGAGGGCATGCAGTTCGACCGCGGCTACATTTCTCCGTACTTCGTGACGAATTCGGAGAAGATGATCGCCGACCTCGAGGATCCTTATATCCTGATCTTCGAGAAGAAGCTCTCCAACCTGCAGGCCATGCTGCCGGTGCTGGAAGCCGTCGTGCAGTCCAGCCGTCCCCTCCTCATCATCGCCGAGGACGTGGAAGGCGAGGCGCTCGCCACCCTCGTGGTCAACAAGCTGCGTGGCGGCCTGAAGGTCGCGGCCGTGAAGGCCCCTGGCTTTGGCGATCGCCGCAAGGCCATGCTGCAGGACATCGCGATCCTGACCGGCGGCACCGTTGTGTCGGAAGACGTCGGCATCAAGCTTGAGAATGTCACCATCGACATGCTCGGCCGCGCCAAGAAGGTCTCCATCACGAAGGACGAGACCACCATCGTCGACGGCGTTGGCGAGAAGTCCGACATCGAGGCCCGCGTCTCCCAGATCAAGGCTCAGATCGAAGACACCACCTCCGACTACGACCGCGAGAAGCTCCAGGAGCGCCTTGCGAAGCTCGCCGGCGGTGTCGCGGTGATCCGCGTCGGCGGTGCCACCGAGGTCGAGGTGAAGGAGAAGAAGGACCGCGTCGACGATGCCCTCAACGCCACCCGCGCGGCGGTCGAGGAAGGCATCGTCCCGGGCGGCGGCGTCGCGCTCCTGCGCTGCAAGGCGGCCGTTTCGAAGCTCTCCTCCGACAACGAAGACGTCCAGGCCGGCATCAACATCGTGTTCCGGGCGCTTGAGGCTCCGATCCGGCAGATCGCCGAGAACTCCGGCGCCGAAGGCTCCATCGTGGTCGGCAAGATCCTCGAGGACTCCAATCCGGACATCGGCTTCGATGCCCAGAACGAGGAGTTCGTGAACATGATCGAGAAGGGCATCATCGACCCGACCAAGGTCGTGCGTGCCGCCCTTCAGGACGCCGCTTCGATCGCCTCGCTGCTCATCACCACCGAGGCCATGGTCGCCGAGCTGCCGAAGAAAGACGGCGGCGCGCCGGCCATGCCGGGTGGCGACATGGGTGGCATGGGCGGCATGGGCTTCTAAGCCCGCGACAGCTCCCAAGCGACGGCTGCGGCCGGCGGGCACGAACCCGCCGACCGGCCAAAAAACTCAGGGCCGGCGACTGCGCCGGCCCTTTTTTGTTGTCCGAAGCTCAAACGAACTCGAGCGCCGCGCGGCACCGGACGTCGCACAGAACCGACACGATCTCTTCGGCCTCCCGCACGAGGCGCGCATGGCGCTCGCTGTCGATCTGGCCCTTCGCGAGCCGTCGATCCAGCATTTCCCGCAACTGCGAGCGCTCGAACGGCGTCGACGCGCGGTCGCCGCGCTCCACGGCCCACTCACTCCGGCCACCACTCATGACACATCCCTGCTCGCAGCCATCGTCATAAAAGATATAAATTCGGCACGATTTGATAGCCGCGAGATTTGAGGAGCCGCCGCCCCCGAAATTCCGGCTCAGATTGGTCGACAGGACCGCCGAACCACCGGAACCGAAGAGGAGTTCATCGACCATGGAGCTGATCGACACCTTGAGCGCGGATGCCAAGTCCGCCGTTGATCCCGTGCTCGCGTGGCTGGCGCTGCGGGGCATGTCGGTCATCTACGCGCTGATCATCCTGGTCGTCGGTTGGCGGATCGCCCATGCCACTAAGCGGCTGGTGTCGCGCGCTCTTGCCCGCACCAAACGGATCGACGCGACGGTGCACGCCTTCCTGGCGAGCCTGACCTACTATTTCGTGCTGGCCGTCGTCGTGATCGCGGTGCTGCAGCTGTTCGGCATCCAGACCACCAGCCTGATCACCGTCCTGGGCGCCACCTCGCTGGCGATCGGCCTGGCGCTGCAGGGAACGCTCACCAACCTCGCCGCCGGCGTAATGATCCTGGCGTTCCGTCCGTTCAAGCAGGGCGACTACATCGCCGTCGCCGGCCAGTCCGGCACGGTGAAGGAGATCACCCTTTTCACCACCGAGCTCGCCACGCCGGACAATGTCCAGATCATCGTTCCGAACGCCAGCGCCTGGGGCACCACGGTCACCAACTACTCCGTTTACGCCACCCGACGCCTGGAGGTGTCGGTCGGCATCTCCTACGAAGACGATGTCGACCTGGCTCTGGACGTGCTGGTTGCAATGGCCAAAAGCGACGCGCGCGTGCTCGCAGATCCGGCCCCGTCCGCCTACGTCGCCGAACTCGCCGACAGCCAGGTCACGCTGAGCTTGCGCGCCTGGTGTGCGTCGGGCGACCTTTGGGCCCTGAAGACCGATTTCACCAGGCGGATGAAGGCGGAGATCGAAGGCGCCGGCATGAACATTCCATACCCGCACACCACCCTGGTGCCACCGGCAACCGCCCCTGCCCCCGCTGGTGCGTCGTCCGAGAGCGCCCGCCCAACATGACCCGGCCCGTCGATACCGTCGTCATCGGGGGCGGCCTCGGTGGCCTGATGGCCGCCGCGCTGCTCTCCAAGCGCGGCTTCTCCGTCGCCCTTTACGAGCGGGCGGACCATTTCGGCGGCGCCGCCTCCACCTATCGCCGCGCCGGCCTCACCATCGAAGCCTCGCTGCACGCGACGGAAGACCCGCGCAGTCCCGGCGATCCCAACCGCCGCGCTCTCGCCGAGTTGGGCATTCTGGACGATCTGCCGCTGGTGGACGTGCCGGAGCTTTTCGAAGTGCGCGGCGGGCCGGTCGGCGCGCCATTCCGTCTGCCGCACGGCTTTGAAGCGGCCCGCGAGGCGCTCGGTTCCCGCTTTCCCGAGGTCGGAACCGGCGCCGGCCGCCTGCTCGACGAGATGGCCGGCGTCGCCCGCGCACTGGAAACCGCGGGCTCGCACAAGGGCCCTGGCGGACTCCTCGCCAGCCTGCCGCGCATGGCCAGCGACATGTGGCCGATCGTCAACGGTTGGAACCGCTCCGTCTCGGAGGTGTTCGCGCGCCGGCTGGACGGGCACGAGGGCGCAAAGTTCGCGCTTGCCGCCAACCTCGCCTACTACGACGACAACCCGGCAGAGCTGTGGTGGCCCTTCTTCGCCGTCGCCCAGTCGGGCTATCTCGCCCACGGCGGCAAATATATCCGCGGCGGATCCCAAACCCTGACGGACAAGCTCGTCGACATCATCCGCGCCAATGGCGGCACGGCGGAAACCGGCCGATCCGTCACGGAGGTGCTGCTCGGCGCCGACGGGCGCGCATGCGGCGTGGTCCACACCGCACCGGACGGCAGCGAACGCTCCGAGCAACCGGCGAGCGCGGTCCTGGCCAATGCTGCCCCGACGGTGGTTACCGGCATGCTTCCGGCCGAAGCGCGAGCGCGTTTCGTGGAGGCCTATCGCGGCCGCGCGCTTTCCATGTCGGCCTTCAACATCCATTTCGGCCTGTCGCGGAAACCGGACCAATTCGGTTTTTCCGCCTATTCCACGATCCTGCTGCCGGAGTGGATGCAGACCCTGGACAACATTGCCGACTGCGGTCCCCTTCTGGGCGAAGCGCCTGGCGCCGCGCTGCCGCTCCTCGATATCGTCGACTATTCCGCGATCGACGCCGGCCACTCCGCCGAACCGCCACATCTGGTCTCCGTTGTCGGCGTCGACCGGGTGGCCAACTGGGACGGGCTCGAACCCGACGCCTACGACGAACGCCGCGAAGCCTGGCTTGCCGCGATCGAGGCGGAGATCGACAGGCAGTTTCCGGGCTTTTCCGCCGCCGTCACAACGCGGATGTTCGCCTCCGCGACGACCTTCGCACGCGCCCTCAACGCGCCCGGCGGCGCGCTCTATGGCTTCGCGCCGACACCGCCCGGCACGCCCATCTGGAAAGGCTATCCGCGCTCGACGGAGACCCCGATACCGGGGCTGCTGCTGGCCTCGGCCTATGCCGGCGCCGGCGGCTTCACCGGCGCGCTCTCAGGTGGCGCATCGGCCGCCAACCGGATCACGCGGGCGAAGGGCGCGAAGAAGTGAGCAGATGGGTTAGCCCTTCACCCAGGCCCAGGCATCGGCGATCCGGTCACTCTCGAAGCCTTTGACACGGCCCGGCATCGCCACTTCGGCAGCGTCCACCATCAACCGGTCGGCCAGGCTGTGGGTCACCACGGCCAGACGTGCGATCTTGTCGATCAGACGCGCGTCGCCCTTCAGCTCTTCCCAGAATGCCGCGACGGAATCCCAACCGTCGAAGCCGGCGAGTTCGACCAGCACCTTGAGCTTGCCGGTCGGATCGCCCTCGGCCCGATAGTGCAGTTCCGGGACCCATTTCTGGTAGTCCGCGACACTCAGCGGTCCGTCGGCCTGTAGCCCGACGACGTTGCCGGCGCTCCCGGATAGCTCGTGCAGCATGTCGTTTTTCTCCGGCTCAAACCGCGGCGGCATTCGCCGCAGCGGCCATCCGCTCATCGCGAAGGCGCCGGACCTCCTGACGCTTCATGGAGATCGACGCCGCGATTACTCCGATCGTCACGATAGAGATCAGGATTGTACAGACCGCATTGATCTCCGGCGACACGCCGAGCCGCACGGCGGAGTAGATCTTGATCGGCAGTGTCGTCGCACCCGGCCCGGTGGTGAAGGAGGCGATCACCAGATCGTCGAGCGAAAGGGTGAAGGCGAGCATCCAGCCCGCCGCAACCGCCGGCGCGATGATCGGAAGCGTGACCGCGAAGAAAGCTTTCACAGGCGTCGCGCCCAGATCGAGGGCCGCCTCCTCCAGCGAGCGATCGAACGAGATCAGCCGAGACTGCACCACCACGGCCGCATAGCAGGTGCAGAAGGTGATGTGGGCGATCGTGATGGTCCAGAAGCCGCGTGAGAAGTCGATCGCAACGAACAGGAGCAGCATGGAGAGGCCGGTGATGACGTCCGGCATCACCAGCGGCGCATAGACCATGCCGGAAAACAGCGTCCTGCCCCGGAACATGCCGCCACGCACCAGCGCGAGCGCGGCCATGGTGCCGAGCACGGTCGCCACCGTCGCCGAAATCAGCGCGACGCGGAGCGTCACCCAGGCCGCCGACAGGAGCTGCTCGTCCTTGAACAGCTCGAAATACCACTTGGTGGACCAGCCCTCCCAGACCGCGACGTTGCGGCCGGCATTGAAGGAATAGATCACCAAAAGCACGATCGGCAGATACAGAAACGCAAACCCGATCGCCATCGACGTGATGTTGAACCAGCTCGGTCCCCGGTTCATTTGCCGCTCTCCTGCAGCTTCGCCTGATGGTTCTGGAAGTAGACGATCGGGATCACCAGGATCAGGAGCAGCAAAACGGCGATCGCCGACGACAGCGGCCAATCACGGTTGCTGAAGAACTCCGCCCACAGCGTGCGCCCGATCATGAGCGTGTCGGAGCCACCGAGCAGATCCGGAATGACGAACTCGCCCACCGCCGGGATGAACACCAGGAAGGAGCCGGCGACGACGCCGGGCAGCGACAGCGGCACGGTAATCTTCCAGAACGCCTTCCATGGCGGGCAGCCGAGATCCGCGGCCGCTTCCAACAAGCTTTCGTCCAGCTTCTCCAGCGTGGCGTAGAGCGGCAGCACCATGAACGGCAGGTAGGAATAGACGATGCCGATATAGACCGCCGTGTTGGTGGAGAGAATGACCAGCGGATTGGCCGGATCGACGACGCCGATAAAGATCAGGAACTGATTCAGCAGCCCTTCCCGGCTCAAGATCCCCATCCACGCGTAGACGCGGATCAGAAAGCTGGTCCAGAACGGCAGGATCACCAGCATTACCAAGAGCGGCCGCCAATGGCGCGGGGCACGGGCCATGCCATAGGCCATCGGAAAGCCGATCAACAGCGTCAGCACCGTCGAGACCAGCGCGATCCAGACACTCGACAGGTAGGAGAGGTAATAGAGCCGATCCTGGGTCAGGAAGAGGTAGTTGTCGAACGAGAACTGCTGCAGTTTGGCCAAGTTGGCCGAAATGCCCTCGGCCAGATCGAACACCGGCGTATAGGGCGGGATCGCGATCGTGATCTCCGAGAAGGAGATCTTGAAGACGATCAGGAACGGCAAGAGAAAGAAGAAGAGCAGCCAGAGATAGGGCAGCCCGACCACCACCAAGCGCCCGAAGCGAGGAAACAGGCGCCCGCGCGCTTTGGCCGGCACGTGCCGCGCCCCCGGCATCGGTTCGCCGGTCAGCTCGCTGATCCGGATCGCTTCAGGGTCGTTCGCCATCCCGTCCCGCTCTCCCCTAAAGAGCCTGCCCCTCGCGAGGAGTCATCGCGTCAAGATCACGCCCGCGTTGCGATCCCATTCCAGCCAGACCCGATCTTCCCAGGTGATCGGCCGCTCCACCAGCCGGGTGGTGTTCGCCACGGTGGCGCGCATGATGGTGCCGTCGTCGAGCTTGACGTTGTAGATCGAGACGTCGCCGAGATAGGCGATGTCCCAGACCTCGCCCTCCACCGCATTGACGCTCGCCTCCGCCGGTCGCTCGCGCAGGATCCGCAGCTTCTCCGGCCGGATCGCGAACCAGGCCACCTCCGGACGCTCGGTGACGGTCTGCTCCGCCTCGATGGTCAGGCCGCTTTTCGGCGCGACGAGACGCGTCATCCCGTCGCCCGCCGCCTCCAAGCTGCCCTCGACGATGTTGATGTCGCCGATAAAATCGGCGACGTACCGCGAGGATGGCTGCTCGTAGATTTCCGCCGGAACCGCCACCTGCCGGATCACGCCCTGATCCATGACGGAGATCCGGTCGGCCACCGTCATCGCTTCCTCCTGGTCGTGGGTCACGATCAGGAAGGTCATGCCGAGCTCCTGCTGCAGGTCGGTCAGCTCGAACTGGGTGGCCTCGCGCAGCTTCTTGTCGAGCGCGCCCAGCGGCTCGTCGAGCAACAGCACCCGAGGGCGCTTGGCCAGCGAGCGGGCGAGCGCGACGCGCTGGCGCTGGCCACCGGAAAGCTGGTGCGGCTTGCGCTTGGCGAACTGCTCCAGCCGGACCATCTTGAGCATCTCGCCGACCCGGTCGTCGATCTCGCTCTTGGCCATGCCGTCCTGCTTCAGGCCGAAAGCGATGTTCTTCTCCACACTCATGTGAGGGAACAGCGCGTAGCTCTGAAACATCATGTTGACCGGCCGCTGATAGGGCGGAACGCCCTTGAGGCTCTTGCCGTCCAGCAGCAGATCGCCCTCGCTCGGCTCCTCGAAGCCGGCGAGCATGCGCATCAACGTGGTCTTGCCGCAGCCGGACGGGCCGAGCAGCGCGTGGAACTCGCGCTCGAACACCGGCAGGTCGACCCGGTCCACGGCGACGAAATCGCCGAACCGCTTGGTCACGGCGTTGAAATGGATGAGCGGCTTCGCCTCGGGATCGTCCCAAGGGGCAAAAGACCGTCTGATCGGCCCCAGAGCCTGCTTGGCCATGTTGTCTGGTTTCCGCGCCTCACCTCCCCGCCCGTGGCAGGGAGATCCCCTCTGCTCTTCCACGCTCGGCCGGAGGTCTCCCGAGCGTCCGGTTCAGCGCTATCGACCGCCCGTCCCGCGCAAACGAAGCACCCCCGAAAACAAACGGGGCAGCAGATGCCGCCCCGTCCGACTGGTTACATGCCAGTCTTCACGTTGGTCCAGGTTCGGGTCAGAAGCCGCTGGTCGCGCGCGTTGTAGACCGCCACCACGTAAAGCTTCTCCATGACCTCAGCCGGCGGATAGATTGCCGGATTGTCCAGGATTTCCTTATCGATATATTCCTGCGACGCCTTGTTGCCGTTGGCGTACCAGACATAGTTGGTCGCCTTGGCGATCACTTCCGGCTTCATCATGTAGTTGATGAAGGTGAGCGCGTTTTCCGCGTTCGGCGCATCTGCCGGCATCGCCATCTGGTCGAACCACATCTGCGCGCCTTCCTTCGGGATCACGTACTGGACCGTGACGCCATTGTCGGCGGCATCGGCGCGATCGGCCGCCTGGAAGACGTCGCCGGACCAGCCGAGCGCCAGACAGATATCGCCGTTGGCGAGCGCGTTGATGTACTCGGAGGAATGGAACTTCTGGATATATGGGCGGATCTTGGCGAACAGCGCCTCCACCTTCTTGAAGTCGTCGGCCGAGCGCGCGCTCGGATCCAGCCCGAGATAGTTGAGCGCGGCCGGGATCACCTCTTCCGGCGCGTCGAGCACTTGAATGCCGCAGGACGAAAGCTTCTCGGCATTGGCGGGATCGAACAACAGATCCCAGGAGTTCAGCGGCGCATCGTCGCCCAGGATCTCCTTCACCTTCTCGACATTATAGCCGATGCCGGTGGTGCCCCACATATAATTGACGGAATAGGCGTTGTCGGGATCGTAGGAGGAGACCCGTTTCTCCACCATCGGCCACATGTTCGTGAGGTTCGGAAGTTTATCCTTGTCGAGCTTCTGGAACACGCCGGCCTGAATCTGACGCGCCAGGAAGGTCGCCGAGGGAACCACAACGTCATAGCCGGTGGAGCCCGCCAGCAGCTTGGTCTCCAGGATCTCGTTGGAATCGAAGACGTCGTAGTTGACCGTGATGCCGGTCTCTTTCTTGAAGTCCGCCAGGATCGACTCGTCGATATAGTCGGACCAGTTGTAGACGTTCACGACTTTGTCTTGGGCCGCCGCCGTGCCGGCGGCAAGAACAGCGGCCACGGCGAGCCCGCTCAACAGGTATCCGCGCATCAGGATCGGCCTCCCCCTCTGGAGTACGTGCGATCTGGATCGAGCACACCCGAACCACGACTGCGCTCGCGACATGAGGGCACGGTACGGTGGCCCGGCCGGGCGCTCAACCGTTTTCCATCGTCCTCAACCCGAAATATGCTGATTTCACAGGCATGTCACATCGACGCGCAGATGGCGACGCGTCACAGATAGGTCGAACGCTCCAGCGGGGAGATCTCGGAGCGGAAGGCGGAGATCTCCGCTTCCTTGATCGCCGCATACATGGCGCGATACTCCACCCCGAAGGTCCGGCGGATGAAGTCGGACTTGCGAAACAACCGCACCGCATCCTGCATGTCGTCGGGCAGTTGCGGCGCCGGCGCCTCGTAGGCGTTGCGATCGGTCGGCGGCGGCGGCACGCGCTGCTCCTCGATGCCGTCGAGCATCGCCGCCAGGATCGCGGCAAGCACCAGGTAGGGATTGGCGTCGGCACCAGCGATGCGATGCTCGATCCGGGTGGCGGCCGCCTCGCCCGCGGGAATGCGCACGGCGACGGAGCGGTTGTTGTGGCCCCAGGCCACACGGGTGGGCGCGTAAGAGCCCGGCAACAGGCGCCGATAGCCGTTCCATGTCGGAACGAACACCAGCATGGCCGGCGCCATCCCCTCCAACAGGCCCGCGACCGCGTGTTCCAGCGTCCGCTGGCCCTTGCTGGCATCGGCGAAGATGTTGGCCCCGTCGATGTCGACCATGCTGACATGGCAATGCATGCCGTTGCCGGCCCAGGGCATGAACGGCTTGGCCATGAAGGTCGCCCTGAGCCCATGCCGGCGGGCGGTTTCCTGGACCAGACGCTTCAGCAACAGCGCATCGTCGGCGGCCGCCATCGCGTCGACGCGATGTTTGAGATTGATCTCGAACTGGCCGGGGGCCGCTTCCGACAGGATGGTATCGATCGGCAACCCCTGCGCCTTCGCGCCGGCGCGGACGGCGGCGAAAAAATCGGAATGGGCGGAGAGATCGGAGAGCGCGTACATGTTCTGCCGGTCCGGCCCGTCGCCGAGCGACAGAACCGGGCGCAATGCTTCGGCCTGCGCCTCGCCGGTGCGCCCGGTGAGAAGGTAGAACTCCAGCTCGAAGGCGACGCAGGCGCGCAAGTTCAGCTTCGCGGCGCGGGCGACCACCGCCTCCAGAGCGTGACGGGGGTCGCCGTGGAATGGCTTGCCGGTCTCCGTGGTCATGGTCAGCACGACCTGCGCTGTCGGAACATCGGCCCACGGCACCGGGCGCAGCGAGCCGGGCACCGCCTTGCAGAAGCCGTCGCGGTCGCCGGTATCCACGTGCAGCCCGGTTTCCATCACTTCGCGCCCCCAGACGTCGAGGCCGAACATGGAAAGCGGAAAGGCCACCCCGGAGGTAAACGCCTTTTCGATCGTTCCGGCGGGCGCCCACTTCCCGCGCATGACCGCGTTGGTGTCGGTGATCAGAAGCTCGACGGCTTCGGTATCGGGGTGGTGGGAGAGGTAGCGCTCGACCTCGTCGAGCGGGTCGGCGGTTGTGTCCGCCGGGAGATCAGGGGTCATCGGGATCGGGGCGTACCGGGCCGGCGCCGATATCGACACCGCCTCTGCTTGTCTTTGGCTGTGGCTGACGCTGCGCGCATCTCGTCGTCCGTCAGCCGATGGAATAAATCGCAGATTTGAACGTTCGCAGGTGTCTGAGCAAGTGCCAAGACCCGAGACGCCGGCTCTGAACCGCACCAAAAGCCTTCCCACACGTAGATGATCAGGGAAGCCCTATGCAGTCTTCTGTCCTCTTTCTATGATGCCCGACGATTGCTCCGGGCCTGTTGCCGGCCGCCCGGGCCGGGTTCGCCGCCGCCAGGCGGCGCGTCTGCAACGCTCAGGCCGCACTCACTGAGGATCCTCCGGGCGGAACCCGGAGGCATGCGTGTTCAAATGGATTCCGAAAACCGCTCGCTCGTCGAGACGGAGGACGCCCGCGGCGTCTCTTCGCATGAAGAGGCCGTCCGGTGGCTGAAGGACCGCCGGATTCAGGACGTCGAATGCATCGTCCCCGATCAAGCCGGTGTCGCGCGCGGCAAGATGATGCCGACGGAGAAGTTCGCCGCCGGCCCTTCCATCACAATGCCGACGTCGATCTTCACCCAAACGATCACCGGCGACTATCCGGAAGAGGACGACAACTTCAAGCACGACCCGAGCGATTCGGATCTGATCTTCGAGCCGGACTATTCCACGCTCGCCGTCGTGCCATGGGCGAGCGATCCGGCCGCGCAGCTCATCCACGAGGCGCGCTATCGCGACGGCCGGCCGGTCGACCACGCGCCGCGCCAGGTGCTGCGCAAGATCGTGGATCTCTACCGTCACCGCGGCCTGAAGCCGGTGGTCGCGCCGGAAATCGAGTTCTATCTGGTCAAGCCCAACACCGATCCGGACTACCCGCTGGAGCCGCCGATCGGCCGCTCGGGCCGGCCGGAAATCGGCCGCCAGTCCTTCTCCATCGCCGCCGTCAACGAATTCGAGGACGTGTTCGACGACATCTACGCCTATAGCGAGGCGCAAGGGCTGGAGATCGACACGCTGATCCACGAGGAAGGCGCGGCGCAGATGGAGATCAATCTTCTCCACGGCGACCCGATCGACCTGGCCGACCAGGTGTTCCTGTTCAAGCGCACCATCCGCGAGGCCGCGCTGCGCCACAACATGTACGCCACCTTCATGGCCAAGCCGATGTCCAACGAGCCCGGCTCGGCCATGCACATCCATCACTCGATCGTGGAGATCGAGACCGGCCGGAACATCTTCTCCACCCCGGACGGCACGCCCAGCCGCGACTTCTTCTCCTTCATCGCCGGCCTGCAGAAATATCTGCCCCACGTGATGGCGATCATGGCACCCTACGTGAACTCCTACCGCCGGCTGGAGCGGTGGACCACGGCTCCGATCAACGTCTACTGGGGCTACGACAACCGCACCGTCGGCCTGCGCGTGCCGCATTCGCCGCCGGCCGCGCGGCGGGTGGAAAACCGGGTTCCCTCGTCGGACGCCAATCCCTATCTCGCCATCGCAGCGTCACTTGCCTGTGGCTTCCTGGGCATGGACGAGGAGCTGTCGCCGGACGAGCCGGTGGAAGGCTCCGCGCGGGAGCTGCCCTACGGCTTGCCGCGCGGCCTTCTGGAGGCGGTCGCGCTGTTTGAGGAATGCGACGAGTTGGTCGGCCTGTTCGGCAAGAGCTTCGTGCACACCTATCGGGCCATCAAGCAGGCTGAATACGAGACGTTCATGCGCGTGATCTCGCCCTGGGAACGGGAGTATCTTCTGCTCAATGTCTGAGGCTGCATTGACGAACGATCCGGAATCCACCGCCGGGCTCCAGCGGCGCGATGCCGCGCATCACATCCACCCCTTCACCGACACCGCCGCCCTCAATGCCGAGGGCGCGCGCGTGGTGGTGTCCGGCGAGGGCTGCTGGATCACCGATTCCGACGGCAAGCGCATCCTCGACGGCATGTCGGGACTTTGGTGCGTCCAGATCGGCCACGGCCGGCCGGAGATCGCCGAAGCCGTGCACCGTCAGATGACGGAGCTCAGCTACTACAACACCTTCTTCAAGACGACCCACAAGCCGGCGATCGCGCTGGCCGAAAGGCTGGCCCGGCTGACGCCGGCCCACCTCAACCACGTCTTCTTCACCGGCTCCGGATCGGAATCCAACGACACCGTGATCCGGATGGTGCGCACCTATTGGGACGCCGTCGGCAAGCCGGAAAAGAAGACCATCATCTCGCGCTGGAACGCCTATCACGGCTCAACCATTGGCGGCGCGAGCCTCGGCGGCATGCGCGCCATGCACGGCCAGGGCGGCATGCCGATCCCCGGCATCGTGCACATTCCCCAACCCTACTGGTTCGGCGAAGGCGGCGAACTGGATCCCGACAGTTTCGGCACCTGGGCCGCGCGCGAGCTCGCCCATGCCATCGAGGCCCAGGGGCCGGATACGGTGGCGGCCTTCATCGCCGAGCCGATCCAGGGCGCCGGCGGCGTGATCATTCCGCCCGACAGCTATTGGCCGGAGATCAAGAAGATCTGCGCCGACTACGACATCCTGCTCGTGGTCGACGAGGTCATCACCGGCTTCGGCCGGCTCGGCACCTGGTTCGGCTCCGACTACTACGACCTGAAGCCCGACCTGATGCCGATCGCCAAGGGGCTATCCTCCGGCTATCTCCCGATCGGCGGCGTGATGGTGGGCGACAGGGTCGCCGACGTGCTGATCGACGACACCGGCGAGTTCTTCCACGGCTTCACCTATTCCGGTCATCCGGCCTGTTGCGCGGCCGCGCTGGAAAATCTCCGCATCCTGGAAGAGGAAGGCGTGGTGGAACACGCCGCGAAAATCGCGCCCTATCTTCAGGAGCGCTGGCGCGCGCTTGGCGATCATCCCCTCGTCGGCGAGGCCCGCATGGTCGGGCTGATGGGCGCGCTGGAGCTGGTGCCGTCCAAGCCGAGCCGCACCATCCGCTTCGACAACGAGGGCGAAGTCGGGACGATGTGCCGTGATTTTTCGCTCAAGAACGGCCTGGTCATGCGGGCGGTGCGCGATTCCATGATCATCGCACCGCCGCTGGTGATCACCCGCGACGAGGTCGACCAGCTCATCGACCGGGCGAGCAAGACCCTGGACGATACCCTTGACGCCCTGAGCAAAGCGGGGCGCCTTCCCTCATGAGCCGGCAAGGCGCCTTCGCGGCTGCCCAGAGAAGCGCAGGGCGGGCTCCCGAAGGGCCTCCCTCCGTTTATACCGCAGGCTTTGCGCCGCGGCACATCGCTCCGCTCCGAGGCGACACCCGCGCCGATGTCTGTGTCGTAGGCGGTGGCTTCACGGGCCTGTCCACGGCGTTGCATCTGGCTGAAGCCGGACGCTCGGTTATCCTGTTGGAAGCCGAACAGATCGGCTACGGCGCCACCGGACGTAATGGCGGGCAACTCCACTCCGGCCAACGCCGCGACCAGGTCTGGCTGGAAAGCCGGCTCGGGCGCGAGGACGCCGCCAAGCTCTGGCAACTTGCGGAAGCCGCCAAGGACCTGGTCCGCGACCTCATCGAGCGCCACGAGATCGAATGCGACTGGAACAGCGGCCTGATCGAAGCCGCCCACACCCGCTCCCTCTTCGACGAAGAGCGCGACTATGTCGACCATCTGGAGACACAGTATGGCGTCACGGCCCTGTCGGTGCTCGACCGCGCCCAACTCGAAGTCGCGATCGGCACCGACCGTTTCGTCGGCGGGTTCCGGGACGCCAGTGCCGGCCACCTGAACCCGTACGCGCTTGCGCGCGGGATCGCCTCTGCGGCCGAGGCCGCCGGCGCGACGATCCACGAAGGCGCGACCGTCATCGGAATCGAGCAAGCTGCCCGCAGCCGTCGCCGGGTCGCCACTGCGGCGGGTTCTGTGGAGGCGGACACGGTCGTGCTGGCCGGCAACGGCTATTTGGCCGACCTGGCATCCGAGGTCGAAAGCCGCGTCCTGCCGATCAACAACTACGTGGTCGCCACCGAGCCGCTCGGGCCGGACGGGATGGCCGCGCTGATTCCGGGCCATGAATGCGTGGCCGACACCCGCTTCGTGATTCACTACTGGCGCCCCACCGGCGACGGCCGGCTGATCTTCGGCGGCGGCGAAACCTACCGCCGGCGGCTTGCGCCCAATGCGGAGGAGCTGGTTCGCCCGCATTTGCGCGAAATCTATCCCCAGCTTGCCGATGTGCGGATCGACTACGCCTGGGGTGGGACGCTGGCCGTCACCCGCCACCGCATGCCCTTCATCCAACGCGTCGAACCCGGCCTCTATGCCGGCTGCGGCTATTCCGGCCAGGGCGTCGGCACCGCCAACTTCGCAGGCAAGATCCTGGCCGACGCCATCATCGGCGACACCGGCGCGCTCGACGTGTTTTCCCGCCTGCCGGTGCCCACCTTCCCCGGCGGCACTCTTTTGCGAACGCCGTTGCTGATGCTCGCCATGACATGGTTCGCCATGCGCGACCGGCTTTAGAGTATGTCCGGCCGACGTGGATCTGGCTCGCCCGCAAACGCCCTATGACGCGTAGAGATCCTTGTAGATCTCGCGCAGCGCCGCCTTCTGGATCTTGCCCATGGTGTTGCGCGGCAGCTCGTCGACGGTGACGACCCGCTTCGGGATCTTGAAGGCGGCAAGCGAGCCGGAAAGGCCGGCGCGCACATCGTCTTCGCTCACGGAGGTCCCTGGCTTCACGGCAATCACCGCGGTGACGCCCTCGCCGAAATCGGCGTGCGGCAGCCCGATGACGGCCGATTCCTTTACCCCCGGCAGCGCATCGATCAGCGCCTCGACCTCGGCCGGATAGACGTTGAAACCGCCGGAAATCACCAGATCCTTGGCTCGGCCGGCAATGCAGATATAGCCGTCAGGGTCGACATAGCCGAGATCGCCAGTGATGAAGAAGCCATCGACGCGGAATTCCTCCGCCGTCTTCTCCGGCTTCTTCCAGTAACCTTTGAAGACGTTCGGGCCCTTCACCTCGATCACGCCGACCTCGCCATCCTCGATGGGTGTCCCGGTCTCGGGATCGGCGATGCGCACCGAGACATCCGGCAGCGGCAACCCGACAGTGCCCGGCTTACGCGGACCGTCATAGGGGTTCGACGTGATCATGGAGGTCTCGGTCATGCCGTAGCGCTCCAGGATCGCCTGGCCGGTGCGGGCGGAAAACGCCTTGTGCGTTTCCGGCGAAAGCGGTGCGGAGCCGGAGACGAACAGGCGCATGCCGGACGTGAGCTCGCGCGTGAAGGCGTCGGACCCGAGCAGGCGCGAATAGAAGGTCGGAACCCCCATCATCGCCGTTGCCTCCGGCATCCGCCGGATCACCTCGTCGACGTCGAACTTGGGCAGGAAGATCATCGATCCGCCCGCCTTCAGAAGCGTGTTGGTCGCCGTGAACAGGCCATGGACATGGAAGATCGGCAGCGCGTGCAACAGCACGTCGGAAGCGGTGAAGCGCCAGATCTCCGCCAGCGCCTCCGCGTTGGAGGCGAGATTTTCATGGGTGATCATCGCGCCCTTGGAGCGCCCGGTGGTGCCGGAGGTGTAGAGGATCGCGGCCAGATCGTCCGGGTCGCGGGCAACCTCGCGGAAGCCGTCCACCGGGGCGGCCGCGATTTCGTCGGCCAAAGAGCCGTTTCCATCGGCGCCGAGCGTTTCCAGTTGGGTGACGCCTGCCTTCTCCGCGATCGGGGCGAGCGCGTCGGATCGGGCCGGGTCGCAGACGAACAGGACCGGCTCGGCATCCTGGAGGAAATACTCGAGCTCGGCGCCGGTATAGGCGGTGTTCAGGGGCAGGAACACGCCGCCGACCCGGATGGTGGCGAGATAGAGCAGAAGCCCTTCCACTGACTTTTCGATCTGGACCGCGACCCGGTCGCCGGGCTTCACGCCGAGCGCGACAAGTGCTGCGGCGATTTCCGCCGTCAGCGCATACATCTCCCGATAGGTAATGCGGCGATCGCCAGCGAGGATGAAAGGCGCATCGTCTCGCACATCGGCGGTCAGTCTGCGAAAAAGCTCAGCCATCAGTGGAAACCAGGGCCTTCGGTTGCGGCAGCGCGCGCGCCAGCTTGGTGACGGCCGACGAGGCGGCCACGGTGCGGTCGTTCACGAATGCCTCGTGATTCTTCTCGATGTCGGCCAGACGGTAGAGATAGTTCACCATCAGCCCTTGGGCGCTCTGTAGCGCCTTGACCGACATGTCGGCCGCGAAGTTGACGCGCTCCAGCCGGGCGCCGTTGCCAAGATGAAAACGGGCGACAGGATCGAGCGGACGGTTACGGGAATCGCGCGCCTTGGTGAGGTACCAGGCGGCCAGCGGCGGCAGCACCTTGGCGAGCTCCTCGCGGGCGTCCTTGTCCAGCCACCAGGCCTCGTTGTCGAGCCGGTCGAGCGCGGGGCGCACGTCCTTGGTCAGCACCACGGAAGCGTCGTCGGCGCGCTCGCGCGCCAGCCAGGCGGCGAAGCCGGGCACCGGCGAGAGCGTCACGAAGGTCTTCAGGTCGCGCAGCTCGCGCTGGAGATCCTCCACCACCTGCTTGATCAGGAAATTGCCGAACGAGATGCCCTGCAAACCCTTCTGGCAGTTGGAGATCGAGTAGAACACGGCGGTAGTCGCGTCCTTGGGCTCGATCGTGGTGCGCTCCTTCTCCAGGATTGGCTGGATCGCCGCCGGTATGTCCGCCGTCAGCGCCACTTCGACGAAAATCAGCGGATCGTCGCCAAGACGGGGATGGAAGAAGGCGTAGAGCCGGCGGTCCGGCAGATCGATCCGGCTTCTAAGATCGTCCCAGTCGTGGATAGCGTGGACGGCCTCATATTTGATGATCTTTTCCAGAACCGCAGCCGAGGTCTGCCAGTCGATCCGGCGCAGGATCAGAAATCCGCGATTGAACCAGGTCTGGAACAACGACATGAAGTCGTCGTTGAGCGTCCAGAATTCCGGATGGCTCGACAGCCGTTCCAAAAGATCCAAGCGCATATCGACCAGATCGGCGGTGCCGCCTGGCGCGAAATTGAGCCGGCGGAACAACTCCAAGCGCTTGGGCTCTGCCGCCCGTTGGATTTCCTTGGCCGCCTCTTCGCTCGGCTCTTCCAGGAAGCGCGCGGAGGCCGCCCCAAGCCGGGTGCGGTCGGCGCCGTAATCGGTCACCAGCAGCCGAAAGAAAGAGGTCTTTCCGGCGTAATCGAGCGCCCGATAGCCATCCAGAAGCTCGCGCGCCCGCACCACGCCGGATGCCTCGCCCGGCGACGACAGCAGAAGATCGGCCAGCTCGCCGAGGGCGCGCCCGCTGGGTCGGCGCGGACGGCGCCAATCGACGAGGGCTCGACCACGGTCGCTGATGATTTGAAGAAGATCGTTCAAGACGGAAGCCTGCGTCATGAAGAGTAAGATGGAGGAACGGCGCGGCGATCACAATCGGGATGCGCCGCAGTGTGCATAGCGACGCCCTGCCGGGCGGAACGCGACCGGAAACCAGCCGGCGAGAGCCAGCGCGCACGCTTGCCCGACTATCGCCGCCCAATATATCGATGCCGTGACGTTTGCCCCGCCCCGCTTCCACCGCTGCCGAAAGGCCCGTCATGCATTTCCCGCCCAATCGCCGTACGGCCACGATCGTCGCTTCGTCCCGCATCCATGACGGCTACGTCAAGCTCGACGAGGTCCAGCTTCGGGTGGAGCGCCCGGGACGGGCGACCCAGGAATACGAGCGCGACATCCACCACCACGGCCATGCCGCCACCGTGCTGCCCTACGACCGGTCTCGCAAGACGGTGGTCGTGGTGCGCCAGCTCCGCGTTCCGCTTTTGGTGATCGGCGATCCGGACCCTTACTTGGTCGAAGCGTGCGCGGGCATCATCGACCCCGAGGACAAGGACGCACAAAGCGCCTGCCTGCGCGAAAGCCAGGAGGAGATCGGACTCAAGCTCCGCACCCTGGAGCCGGCCGGGTTGGTCTATCCGTGCCCGAGTTGCGTCACGGAGCACATCAGCCTCTTCCTTGCGCCCTACACTCCGGAAGATCGCATCTCCGACGGAGGCGGAGCCGACGAGGACGAAGACATCGACGTGATCGAACTCCCGATCGCCGAGCTCATCCGCATGCTGGACGCCGGCGAAATCCGCGACGCCAAGCTTCTGATGCTGACCCAGGCGCTGCTGCGCGCCCATCCGGAGCTTGCGGCCGACTGATCGGGCCGGCGTGCCGCACCCGCATTGCGCAATCCTGCGCAGCTGCGCAATCGACATTTTGCGCAATCCTGCGCAACGGGATCCTATTCTCCGAGGGCGCGTCTTTACGCAATCGGATTTCTTTTCTGCAGCCGGCGCGCGAATTGGAAAACCATATCGCGCAACGGCCGACCGCAATCTTTAACTCTTCCGGACTGATCCTTTCGTCCGGGAGCCGCGTCGCCATGTCCGCCGCATCCGATATCGCTAAAGACCACAAGCTGGCCGTGTTTCCGGCCTTCCACCGCGTCGCCGACCGCAAGGTCGTGATCGCCGGCGGGGGCGATGAAGCGGCCGCCAAGATCCGGCTCCTGTCGGAGACGAGCGCGCGCCTGGTCGTGGTGGCAAAAACGCTTTCGCCGGCCTCCGAAGCGGCGGTCGCCACGTCGGGTGCCGTCTGGATCGACCGCCTTTTTGCGCCGGACGATCTCGCCGACGCCGCCCTCGCCTTCGCCGCGTCCGGCAAAGAGGCCGCCGATCGCGCGGTCGTAGAGGCCGCCCGAGCCGCCGGCGTTCCGGTGAATGCCGTCGATCGCCCGGAGATCTGCGACTTCTATGTCGGCGCCCTGGTCAACCGCGCCCCGGTCGCCGTCGCCATCACCTCCACCGGAACCGGCCCGGTGCTCGCCCGCCACATCCGCGCGAAGATCGAGGCGATGCTGCCTGGAGAGACCGGCGCACTGGCCCGCATCGCCGAAAGCCTCCGCGAGACGATCGCGAGCGTCTTTTCGAACGGCACGGACCGACGGCGCTACTGGGAGCGCTTCTTCTCCGGCTCCGTCGCCGACGCACTGAAATTGCGGGGCGAGGACGCCGCACGCCGCACCGCCAAGGAGCTGATCGGCACGCGCGAGCACACAGGTCGCGTCACCCTCGTGGGTGCCGGACCGGGTGCGGAGGATCTCCTCACGCTGCGCGCCCAGCGCGTGCTGCAGGAGGCCGACGTGATCGTCCACGATCAGCTTGTCCCGGACGCCGTCATCGCCATGGGCCGGCGCGACGCCGAACGCGTTGCCGTCGGCAAGGCCAAGGGCGCCCATTCTGTGACCCAGGAGCGCATCAACGAGATCCTGGTGGAACGCGCCACCCGAGGCGAACGTGTCGTGCGGCTGAAGAGCGGCGATCCGATGATCTTCAGCCGTGCCGGCGAAGAGATCGCCGCGCTGGAGGCCGCCGGCATCGCCTACGACATCGTGCCCGGCGTGACCGCCGCGCTGGCTGCCGCCTCGTCCGCCAAGATCCCGCTGACGCTGCGTGGCATCGCCTCCAGCGTCGTGTTCGCCACCGGCCACGACCGGCACAGCAACGTGCTGCCGGACTGGGCGAACCTGGCGCTCTCCGGCGCCACCGTCGCCGTCTATATGGGCCGCACGGTGGCCGGAAAGGTCGCAACCCGGCTGATGGCCGCCGGCCTTCCTGCCACGACCCCGGTCGCCGTGGTGGAAAACGCCGCCCACGCCGACGAGCGCGCCTTTACCGGCCGGCTGGACGACCTGCCCGAGCTTTCTCGCCGATCGGACGTCGACGGCGCGGTCCTGATCGTGATCGGCGAGGCCGTCGGCGAGGCCGGTGCCAATGCCGCCGAACCACTCGCGCCCCTGGGCGCGCTCCTCGAAGCCGCCTGAGGTCCTGCCATGAAGGTCGTCACCGCCAACCGTCTCATCGACGGCATCGTCGTTTTCCTCGGTCGCAGCCAGCGCTGGGTCGAGCAGATCGACGACGTCAGCCCGTTCGAGGATGACGCCGCCATCGAAGCGGCCCTTGCCTATGCGGCGCGATGTGTCGAGGCACGCGAGATCGTCGAGCCTTACGCGATCGATGTGCGCGCCGATAAACACGGCGTCACGCCCGTGCGTCTGCGCGAGGCGATCCGCGCCAAAGGGCCCACCGTTCGGCTCGATCTCGGCAAGCAGGCCGAGCGCGCCACCGTCGACACCGCCGCTTGAGACAAGCGCCAGTCGAGGACACGTTTTCATGTATCGCTATGACGAATTCGATCACGCCTTCGTCCGCGCCCGCACCGAGCAGTTCCGCGACCAGGTCCGCCGCCGGCTCTCCGGAGAGCTGACCGAGGACGAGTTCAAGCCGCTGCGCCTGATGAACGGCGTCTATCTGCAGCTCCACGCCTACATGCTCCGCGTTGCCGTTCCATACGGCACGCTGTCGTCGCGGCAGATGCGCATGCTCGCCCGCATCGCGCGGGAGTATGACCGCGGCTACGGCCATTTCACGACCCGGCAGAACATCCAGTACAACTGGCCGAAGCTCGCCGATATTCCTGCGATCCTCGACCTTCTGGCCGAGGTCGAAATGCATGCGATCCAAACGTCGGGCAACTGCATTCGCAACGTGACCGCGGACCATTTCGCAGGGGCGGCAGCCGACGAGATCGCCGATCCTCGGCCCTATGCGGAGATCATCCGCCAATGGTCGTCGCTGCACCCGGAGTTCACGTTCCTGCCGCGCAAGTTCAAGGTCGCCGTTTCCGGCGCCGAGCGCGACCGGGCGGCGATCCGCGTCCACGATATCGGGCTGCAGATCAAGCGCGACGACACCGGAACGCTCGGCTTCGAAGTCTGGGTCGGTGGCGGTCAGGGCCGCACACCCATGATCGCCAAGAAGATCCGCGACTTCGTCGCCGAGGAGGATCTGCTGGCCTATCTGGAAGCCATCCTGAGGACCTACAATCGCTACGGTCGGCGCGACAACAAATACAAGGCGCGCATCAAGATCCTGGTCCACGAGACCGGCATCGACGAACTGAAGCGCGACATCGAGGCCGAGTTCGAGGACATTCGCGACGGCGCGCTGAAGCTGCCGGACGACGCCGTGCGGGCGATCGAGGACTATTTCGCGCCGCCCGCCTTCGACGTGGCGGTCGCGGGAGAGGTCGAAGAGCCGTCCGATCCTGTCTTTGCGGCATGGCGCGAGACCAACGTCCACGCCCACAAGGTTGCCGACTATGCCTCCGTAACGATCTCGCTGAAGCCGATCGGCGGCATTCCCGGCGACGCGACGGCGGAGGAGATGGAGGTGGTCGCCGACATTGCCGAGCGCTATGCCTTCGGCGAGATTCGGGTAAGCCACGAGCAGAATCTTGTGCTGCCCCACGTGGCGCGCCGCGATCTTCCGGCAGTCCATGCCGCGCTGATCGCGGCCGGTCTCGAGGAGGCGAATGCCGGGCTGATCACCGATATCATCGCCTGCCCCGGCCTGGACTATTGCGCGCTTGCCAATGCCCGCTCGATCCCGGTGTCCCAGCGGCTGTCGGAACGGTTCGGATCGGCAGAGCGCCAGCGCGAGATCGGCCCGCTCTCCATCAAGATTTCCGGCTGCATCAACGCTTGCGGTCATCACCATGTCGGCCACATCGGCATACTGGGCGTCGACCGGAAGGGCGAGGAACTCTACCAGATCACCCTGGGCGGGGCGCCGGGCGAGGATGCGGCGATCGGCCAGATCGTCGGCCGCGGCTTTTCCGAAACCGACGTGGTCGACGCGGTGGAGACCATCGTCGACACCTATCTCGCGCTTCGGGACAGCCCGGAGGAACCCTTCCTGGCGGCCTATCGCCGCCTCGGCGATCAACCGTTCAAGGAGGCGCTTTATGGCCCCGCCCGGACCGCAGCCTGAGGCGACGGCAACCGACACCAACCCGGATGGCTCGGTGGTCGCGCTGAAGCTCGACCGCCGGCTGCGGGTGCGGCGCGCGCTGGAGACGATCTCGTCGGTGCTGGTGGACGGCTCGGCCGGGAAGACGGCGATCGTCTCCTCCTTCGGGGGCGAATCCGCGGTGCTGCTGGCGCTCGTCGCCGAGGTGGCACCGGACGCACCGGTGATCTTCCTGGAGACCGGCAAGCACTTCCCCGAGACGCTGCGCCACCGCGACCAACTCGTCGCACGCCTCGGCCTGACCAACGTCCAGTCGATCGCCCCGGACGCGACCGCCCTTTCCGACGAAGATCCGGACGGCACGCTCTGGGCGCGCGACACCGACCAGTGCTGCACGATCCGCAAGGTGCTACCGCTGGAGCGCACACTCGCCGGCTACGATGCTTGGATCACCGGACGCAAGCGCTTCCAGGCGGCGACGCGCAACGCCCTGCCCTTCGTGGAGTGGGACGGGCAGCATGTGAAGATCAATCCGCTCGCCGATTGGACGGCGGACGACCTCGCCGCGTTCATGGATGAGCGCGACCTGCCGCTGCATCCGTTGACTAAGCAAGGCTTCCCGTCGATCGGCTGCATGCCGTGCACCGAGCGCGTGGAAGACGGCGAGGATGCGCGGGCCGGGCGCTGGCGCGGCTCGGGCAAGACCGAGTGTGGCATCCACTTGCCAAAGGACCGTGCGGCATGAGCACCGAAACATCGCCCGCCACCGACATCTTTCGCGACGGCGCGTTCCAACCCGATTTCTGGGTGCAGGTCGACGCCGAAGCGCCGCTGCCCGACGACGCCCCGGCGATCGTGCCGCTCGCGCGCTTCCTGGCCGACCGGGACGGCTTCCTGGCCTCGAATCAGCCCCTCGGGCTTTTGATCAAGGTCGGGGAAAAGGTCGAGGACGTCGCGCAGGACCTCTCCCGCTTCTCCGTCGTCGCGATCGACTTTCCCGCCTACACGGATGGACGGGGCTACTCCACGGCACGCCTCCTGCGCGACCGCTACGGCTACGAGGGCGAACTGCGCGCGATCGGCAACGTGCTCGCCGACCAGGTGCCGCTGATGGCGCGCTGCGGCTTCGACAGCTTCGTCGTCACCAAGCCGGCGGCCCGAAAGGTGCTGGAGGATGGCGGCGCGCCCGACGTGCCGGTCTACTACCAGCCGTCGACGCGCGACGAGATCGCCGTCACCACTAGGCGGCCGTGGCTGCGCCGCTCCCCGCCCGGGGTGGCGTGAGGCTTCAGGCTATGACGGTTTGGGCCTCGCAAGGAGGCCGCCCCAGTCTCCGCTCATTCCCGCGCAAGCGGGAATGAGCGGAGTGAAGGGAGCGCGTGACTGCGCGCCGGCCGGTCAAGCGGCGAGGAGCGTAGCGACCGGGACAAAGCTGAATCCGCGCCCTCCCGGACCCCGTGAGCGAAGCGAACTCGGCGGGAGGGGTACAATCTTCCCTCCGCAATCCCGGACGGAAAACCGGTTCCCACTTTTCCGGGGACTTGCGAAGCCAGCGCGCGACCGCGCGCCGGCCGCAGGCCGCCCCCGCGGAGACGTCGCGCACAGCGCGACTGTCGCGAGCGCAAAAAACTAGTTCGGCGTGACCGCGATCTTCAGCACGCCGTCGCGCTGGTGGGAGAACAGGTCGTAGGCATCTACGATATCGTCCAGCTTGTAGCGATGGGTAACCAGCGGCTTCAGGTCCACCCGGCCTGACGAGACCACTTCCAACAAGCGCCGCATGCGCTCCTTGCCGCCGGGGCAGAGCGAGGTGACGATCTTGTTGTCGCCGAGGCCGGCATGGAAGGCATCGAGCGGGATCTTCAGATCGCTGGAATAGACGCCGAGGCTGGACAGCCGCCCGCCCGGCTTCAGCACACGCAGGCAGCTCTCGAACGTCCCCTGGGTGCCGAGCGCCTCGATCGCGACATCGACGCCGCGGCCATCCGTGATCTTCATGATCTCGTCGACCGGATCGACCTCGCGGAAATTGACGGTGTGGTCGGCGCCCATGGCGCGGGAGATTTGAAGCCGCTCGGCGACCGCATCCACCGTGATGATGGTGGTCGCGCCGCAGAGCTTCGCACCCGCCGTTGCGCACAATCCGATCGGCCCCTGCGCAAACACCACAACGGTGTCGCCGATCTTGATGTTGCCGGCCTCCGCACCCGCAAAGCCCGTCGACATAATGTCCGGGCACATCAGCACCTGCTCGTCGGTCAGCCCGTCCGGAACCGGGGAGAGATTGGCCATGGCGTCCGGCACGCGGACATATTCGGCCTGGGTGCCGTCGATCGTATTGCCGAAGCGCCACCCGCCAAGCGGCTTCAGGCCATGCTTGTGGTGCTGGCCGTCCTGGGAGCACAGCCCGTCCAGGCAGGCATTGGAATAGCCGGAGGGGCAGATCGCGCCGGCGATCACCCGCTGGCCTTCTTCGTAGCCAAGCACGCTGGAGCCGAGCTTTTCGATCACGCCCACCGGTTCGTGACCGATGGTGAGGCCCTTTTCCACCGGATACTCGCCCTTCAGAATGTGGACGTCGGTGCCGCAAATGGTCGTGGTGGTGATCCGCACCAGGGCGTCGTTCGGCCCAATATCCGGGATCGGCTTCTCGTCGAGCTCGATCCGACCGGGCTCAATAAAGACCGCCGCCTTCATCATCGTCGCCATACCATCTCTCCCCTGGAGCGATTTCCGCTAAACGTCGGAACCTGCGTGCATCCTGCGGGCGCTTGTGCGACGCGACATTGATCCAGGATAAGGCCCGGACGCGAGCGCCGCCCGTTGACGCGATTGACAGGCGCAAGCGATCCGCCTACAGCCGACCCCAGCCATGCGGGCGGCTGTCGATGCACGCTATCTTACTGATTTATTTATATTATAAAGTGAGCCGGCCAGCGACGGTACGGTCGATCCGGAGACGAGGATGATCCGCTCCATCAAGCACAAGGGCCTTTGGCACTTCGCCGAGACCGGCGATCCCTCCAAGCTCGGCACGGTCGACGCCGACCGCATCCGCCGCATCCTGGCGCGGCTCGACGTCTCGGTGCAGCCCCACGACATGAACCTGCCCGGCCTGGCGTTTCAATATCTCGCGGACGTGCGCCTTTACGCGGTCCGAATCCGCGATAAGAGCCGGATTCGGTTCGGCTGGCACGGGGAGGACGCCGTCGACGTCGATCTGGAGCACCGCACCTGATGGACCGCAACACGCTGCTTCTGGATCTGCGGCCCACCCATCCGGGCGAATTCCTGCGCGAGGACGTGCTGCCGGCGCTCGGGCATTCGCTCGAGGCAATCGCGGACTTGCTGAGGATTTCCCACGCTGACCTCGGCGCGATCCTGGACGAGACGCGCCCGCTTTCGGCGGACATGGCTCTGCGGATCGCCAAGTTGACCGGCACGACCTGCGATTCCTGGGTCCGGATGCAGGTCGCCTTCGACCTCGCCCATGCCGAAATCGCGCTGGAAGACGACCTCGATCTGATCCCGACACTCGATCCAGACGGCGATCTCGGCTGATCCCCGCCTTGTTCCGGGACGGCCTTTCGTCTACTTCACCGGCAATGCACGAAGCGGCGGGATCGCGGCTTCGTCTTTTTCGATTCAGCCGAAGTGTTCGAATTCCAGGTCCATGAGCCGAGACACAGAAAACCTGCCGAAGGCGCGTCTGCCGCGCGGCTTCGCCGACCGATCCGCCGCCGAGATCAAGGCCGCCGAGCGGATCATGGCGGAGATCCGCACCGTCTACGAGCGCTACGGCTTCGAGCCGGTGGAAACGCCGTTCATCGAGTTCGCCGATGCGCTCGGCAAGTTCCTGCCCGACCAGGACCGGCCGAACGAGGGCGTGTTCGCCTTCCAGGACGACGACGAATCCTGGCTGTCGCTGCGCTACGACCTGACGGCGCCGCTCGCCCGCCACGTGGCCGAAAACTACGAGCGGGTGGTGAAGCCCTACCGCACCTACCGGGCGGGCTGGGTGTTCCGCAACGAAAAGCCCGGGCCCGGCCGGTTCCGCCAGTTCCTGCAGTTCGACGCGGATACTGTCGGCGCGGCCTCGGTCGCCGCCGATGCGGAGATCTGCATGATGGCCGCCGACACGCTGGAGGCGATCGGCATTCCGCGCGGCGACTACGTCATCCGCGTCAACAACCGCAAGGTGCTCGACGGGGTGATGGAATCGATCGGGATCGGTGGGCCGGAGTACGGCGGCACCCGCCTGAGCGTCCTGCGTGCGATCGATAAGCTCGACAAATTTGAACCTACAGACATCTATCTGCTTCTGACCAAGGGTAGGAAAGATCAGAGTGGAGACTTCACGCCGGGCGCTGGCCTAACGGAACATCAGGCCGAAGACGTTCTGAAATTCCTGGACATTGTTCATCAAACGTCAAGCGACCCAACAGCAAGCGAATGGATCCGAATTAAAAGCGGATTAGACCCAGATAATCCGCTAGATCAATTTCGCTGGCTTGAGCAACTCCTGATCAAGTCACCAATGGGCCAAGAAGGGACTTCAGAACTTCGCAATATTTCTAAATTCATCGAAGAAGCCGGCTACTCCGATCGCGTCAAAATCGACCCCTCGGTCGTGCGCGGGCTGGAATACTACACCGGCCCGGTGTTCGAGGCCGAGCTGACCTTCGAGATCACCGACGACGACGGCCGCCCGGTGCGGTTCGGCTCTGTCGGCGGCGGCGGCCGCTATGACGGTCTCGTCGGGCGCTTCCGCGGCGAGGACATGCCGGCGACCGGCTTCTCCGTCGGCGTCTCGCGCCTGGTGGCCGCACTTGCCGCCCGCGAAGGCGCACAGGACAAGCCGCTCGGCCCGGTGGTCGTGATGGCGATGGACCGCGATCCGGCCGCCATGGCCGGCTATCAGCGCTTCGCCCGCGACATCCGCGCGGGCCTGAAGGACGCCGGCCTGCCGCTCGGCGCGGAAGTCTATCTCGGCTCGTCGGGCATGAAGGCCCAGATGAAGTACGCCGACCGGCGCAATGCGCCCTGCGTCGTCATCCAGGGGTCATCGGAGCGTGAGACCGGAACGGTCCAGATCAAGGACCTGATCGAAGGCGCGCGGATCGCAAAAGGCGTGACCGACAACAAGACATGGCGCGAGGAGCGCTTCGCCCAGACCAGCGTCGCCGAGGCGGATCTGGTCGCAACCGTGGTCGAGGTCGTCTCGCGCTATCTCGGCGAAAAAGGCTGAGCACCATGGCCCCCGACCGGCTCCGAGCGCTGCGCGCCCTCCTCGCCGAGGCCGCCAACGAAATGATCGACCCGCCGATCCTGCAGCCGGCGGAGGTGTTTCTGGATCTCGCCGGCGAGGACATCCGCCGCCGCCTGTTCGTAACTACGTCCGCGGCCGGCGGCGAGCTCTGCCTGCGTCCGGATTTCACGATTCCTGTTTGCCTCGCCCACCGCGACGATGGCCGGCCCGACGAGCCCGTGACCTACGGCTATCTCGGCCCGGTATTTCGCCAGCGGCGCTCCGGTGCAGCGGAGTTCCTGCAGGCCGGCGTGGAATGGGTCGGCCACGACGACACCCCCGCCACGGACGCCGCCGCGCTTTCGCTGGCGCTGCGCGCCGCGGCAACGCTTGGTCTTTCGCGGCCTCAGATCCGGGTGGGCGACGCCACGTTGTTTTCCGCCCTGGTGGAGGCGCTGCCGCTGTCGCCGGCCTGGCAGCGCCGGCTGATCGCCTGGTTCGGCGAGCCGGACCGGCTGTCGGGCGCGATCGCCAAGCTTGCCGGCGGACAGCCCTTGTCCTCCGGCAAGGGACCGGCTGGCCTGTCGCGCGCGCTTGCCGGCGTGGAGCCGCAGGAGGCGCACCGGATCGTTGCCGATATGCTCGGCGCGGCGGGCCTCACCGTGGTGGGCGGACGCAGCGCCGACGAGATCGCCGACCGGCTGCGCGACACCGCCACACTCTCGGCCGGCGACGGCGACGCACGCGCCGCGGCCGCAGTGATCGAGCGTTATCTGGAGATCCGCGCCCCCCTAACGGAGGCCGGCGACGCGGTCGCCACCTTCGCCAAGCACGAAGGCCTAGACCTGACCACCGCGCTTGATGCGTTTGCGCGCCGGGTCGACGCCTTTGACGCCGCCGACGTGCCGCTGACCGACACCAACTTCGCCGCCGACTTCGGCCGCCGGCTCGACTACTACACCGGGCTCGTGTTCGAGCTTTACGATCCCGCCCGCCCCGACGCCGCACAAACCATCGGTGGCGGCCGCTACGACAAGCTGTTGTCGCTGCTCGGCGCACCGAAGCCAGTGCCGGCGGTGGGTTTTTCGGTCTGGCTGGACCGGTTCGGGATCGAAACCGGCATCGCAGGAGACTGGTCATGACCGGGCTCGTCATCGCCATCCCATCCAAGGGTCGGCTGGAGGAAAATGTCAGCGCCTTCTTCGATCGCGCCGGCCTGACCATCCGCCGCAGCGGCGGTTCGCGGCGCTACCGCGCGGCGATTTCCGGCATCGACGATGCCGAGATCGCCTTCCTGTCGGCCTCCGAGATCGCGCGGGAGCTTGCCGCCGGCAGCGTGCATTTCGGCGTCACCGGGCTCGACCTGGTCCATGAGACGCTGGCCGACGGCGGCGAGCGCGCCGACGCCATTCACCTGGTCACACCGCTCGGCTTCGGCCATGCCGACGTGGTGGTGGCCGTGCCCTCGGTCTGGATCGACGTCGACACCATGGACGATCTCGCCGAGGTCGCCGAGGACTTCCGCGCCCGACGCGGCCGGCGCATGCGCGTGGCGACCAAATATATCAACCTCGCCCGGCGCCATTTCGCCGAGGCCGGCATCGTCGACTATCGGATCGTGGAAAGCCTGGGCGCCACCGAGGGCGCGCCGGCGGCCGGCTCCGCCGAGGTCATCGTCGACATCACCACCACCGGCTCGACGCTGGCGGCCAATGCGCTGAAAGTGCTCGACGGCGGACTGATCCTGGCCTCCGAAGCCCATCTGGTCGCCGCCAAGACCGCCGACTGGAACGACAAGGCGCGGGCAGCAGCCACGACGGTGCTCGACCGGATCGCCGCGGAACTGCGCGCTCGCGCGATCCGCGAAATCCGCGCCGTGGTCACCAACCCCCTCCAGGTCGCGGCGGAAGCCTCCAACCTGTTCGGAACCGTGGCGCCGTTCGGCTCGATCCCGTCGCCGCTGACCCTCCACTGCCCCGCCGGTCAGGCCTACATGTGCGCCCAGTGGCTGAAGGCGCAGGGCGCGGAAACGGTCACGATCGGACGGCTAGACGATGTGTTTGAGCCGGAAAATCCCTTGCTTGCGGCGCTGGAGGCCGCACTTCCGGCTGTTTGACGCGGTACCGGGCGGCGAACACGGCAGACCATCCGGCGCTCTCAAAAGGAAATCGAGAGGCTGCCTGGGGGCATAGGCAGCCTCTCGACCGGCACCCGGACTGACGTCCAGGTACCCGCGCCGCAAGCCGGTACGCGGGGGAGGAGGTGGGGGTGACCGGCCGCAGCGTTGTTCCATACGGAAAATCAGCGTGCCTGGATGACATAGTTTGTCTGGCTTGCACCGGGCTGTCGGCAGCCCCGGTGGCAACGGCCGGCGGCAGCCTCAAGTCGGCCGTTTGAACGCGGCCCGTTCCGCGTCGACGGTCTCGCGCAAACTGCAGCCCTCGACGTGGTCGTTGACCAATCCAACCGCCTGCATGAAGGCGTAGAGCGTGGTCGGCCCAACGAAGCTCCAGCCGCGCCGCTTCAGCTCCTTGGCGAGCGCGCGCGACTGCGGGCAGTCCGTCAGCTTGCGCAGGGTCTCCCAATCGGCGCGCGCGGGGCGTTCGGAAGCCGGCGGCTCGTAGCGCCACAGGAAACCGGCGAGCGACCCCTCCTGATCGATCAGATCGCAGGCCCGCTTGGCATTGTTGATGGCGGACTCGATCTTGCGGCGGTGGCGCACGATGCCGGCATCGGCCAGAAGACGTTCGACGTCGGCCTCCCCGAACCGGGCCATCCGCTCGAAGTCGAAGTCGGCGAAAGCGGCCCGAAATCCCGCACGCTTACGCAGGATCGTCAGCCACGACAGGCCGGACTGGAAGCCTTCCAGCACGATCTTCTCAAACAGGCGTCGATCGTCGGCGACCGGCCGGCCCCATTCCTCGTCATGATAGGCGAGATAGTCCGGCAGATTGCCATGCCAGGCGCAGCGCCGGGCGCCGTCAGGTCCTTCGATCAGTCCGTCGTTGGCCGTCATATGCCCCTACTCTCGTTCTTCCGAAGTCCATATTAACCTTTAACCCCAACGCCTCGTCCGCGACCTCCGCCCACTTGAAAGCGCGGGCGCTTCTTTGCGAATGTTGGGCGCGTTGACTGTCGTGGATGGTTGCCTAATGCGGGCGCGGCGTACTCCAATTTTTCTCACTTGGCTCGCGACCGCCATGGTTCTGTGTGCCATGTCCGGCACTGTGAACGCGGACGAGACGAACGGGCTCAAGCCCAGGGCGCTCCGAGACGCCTTCTTCAAGGTCGTGTTCGGCCTGGAATATGGCCGGCTATTCGGCGAATCTCAGCGCGTCAAGAAATATACCGAGCCGGTGCGCTACAAGGTCATCAACGCCGCCGCCGAGGACCGGTCAAGCGAGGTCAACGCGTTCCTCGCCTCGCTACCCGGCAAGATCGACGGCCTCAAGACGTTGCCCGCGCGTGACCGCGATCAGGCCAACTTCCTGGTCTTCCTGGTCGATCGCGACAAGTTCGCCGACGTGGTCTCCAAGGAGCTACATACCGATGCCATCGCCATGGGGGCGCGCTGCCTGGTGGGCGTCAACACCAGGCGTGGACGCATTCTCCATTCCACCGCGGTGATCGTGGCCGACGACCCCTATCTCTTCAAACGCTGCACGGTGGAGGAAATCCTGCAGGGGCTCGGGCCCATGAACGACAACGATTCCCTGACCGAAAGCGTCTTCAACGACGCCTCGCGCCACACCACCTTCACGCCGTTCGACCAGGCGCTGATGCGCATGCTCTACCATCCCTCGATCCGACCGGGCATGACCGGAAGCCAGGTCAACGACGTGCTGCCGCAGGTGCTCGCCGATCTTGGGTATTTCCGTTAGACACGCTCCGCTTTTCTCGGAGTCACAGAGCAGGTCTAAGTTGTTGTTTCGACGCGCTTTCGGCCGGAAAGCCGGCCCTACCCCGTGACCACGGCAAGCCAGAGCCCGATGGTGAGCACGGAGCCCGCCGTCGTGACGGTGATCGCCGTTGCCGACAGCGCCTGCCCGGTCCCGATCCGAGCCGCGATCAGGTAGGCGTTCACACCGGTCGGGCAACCGGCGACAAGAGTCGCGACCGCCACATAGAGCGGCGGAAGCTGCACCACATAGCGCGCCATCACGAACACGATCGCGGGCAGCACGAACAGCTTCAACACACTGATGGCCAGCGCCGGACCGATAGACCCGCGCAAACCATAGCGGCGCAGCCCCATGCCAAGGGCCAGCAGCGCGCTGGGGATCGCGATATCGGCGATGCGGTCGACCAGGGTGCGCGGGACGCCCTCGAAGGCAAATCCGGACGCGCTGAACAAAGCGCCGGCGAGCGTGCCGAGAATGATCGGGTTCTGGATCAAGGCCAACAGCACGCGGCGTGCGATCCCCATCGGATCGATGCGCTCCTGGCTGAGGCCGTCGCGCTGCTGGGCCAGCTCGGTTTGCACCGCGCTTGCCGTCATCATCACGGAGAGATGCACGGAGACCAGCACCAGGATAACCACCAGCCCCTCGTCGCCGTAGGCCTGGTTCACCACCGGAACGCCGAGCAACACGATGTTGGAATAGCCGGCCGACATGCCGGCCACCACGGCGGCCCGCGCATCGCGGCCGAAGCCCCGCCGGATGATCGCGCCACTCAGCCACCACACCACCGCGACGCCGGAGAAATAAGCCAGCCAGAACGGCCAAGGGGACTCGTCCGGCCAACCGACGGTCGCCAGCGTGCGAAACAAAAGCAGCGGCAGACTAACCTTGAAGACGAAATCAGTAAGCGCATCGCCCACCTCTTCGCCGATCAAACCGACCCAGACGACGAGGTAGCCAATGCCAATTAGACCGAAGACAGGGAGGATGACGCCGATCAGCGCTTCAATGGACATGCACTCTTGCGCTTAAAGGAATTTGAACGGGCTGCGAAGCGACCTGGGCGGGACCCTGCCGCCCGGCACAAGCATGGCAGCCTCTCAATCGGGACCTGCGCGATCCCCGCTGCCGATCGCAAACAGTGACTGGCCATGCGCTTTCAGCCACAGACGGGCCTCCGGCGTCTGCGGCGCCAGCCGTTCGGTCAGCTTCCAGAACCGGTGGGAGTGGTTGCGCTCGATCAGATGGGCGACCTCGTGGGCGGCGACATAGTCCAGCACGAAGGGCGGAGCCATCACCAGGCGCCAGGAGAACGACAACGCTCCCTTATGGGAGCAGGACCCCCATTGGCTGCGCGTCTCGCGAATGCGAATGGCCGTGACGGGCCGGTCGACCTTGCGCGCGTGGCGGTGCGAGGCCTCGGAGAGATCGTCGCGCGCCATGCGCTTCAGCCCGTCGCGCACGCGCCGAGGCAAATGCTGCACCTCGCCGGTGACACACAGAAGCCGGCGCTCGCTCTCCCCGTCGATCCAGAGCGTGCCGCGACGGCCGGGCATATGGCGGATTTCGTGGTCGACCCCGCGCACCGGAATCACGGCCCCCGCTTCAAACGGCACGCACGGCGCCTGGCGCGCCAAACGCTCCGCCAGCCAGCCGGCATGGTCTTTGACGAAACGCTCAAGCGTGGTGTTGGACATGCCCTGCGGCGCAGTCACCACCGGTTCGCCGGCGGTCGGCAGCCGCAGCGTCGCGCGGCGGGCGCGCCGCGACCAGCGCACCTGAACGGTAACCCGGCCATTCGGCAGGTCCAGATCGATGCTGGTCAACGGCGGAGTCGCTTTCAGAGGCCAGTGCAGGGTCCGCTCCCGAATCGCCGAGTTGATGTGGAGACGACAGCCTGCCAATCCGCTCGGCTCATGCAACGGGCAAAAAAAGAGGGCCGCAACATGCGGCCCGCCAAAGTCGAAGAGGTCAGGAAAATCAAGGGGCGGAGGGGACCGCCCCATCCGGGTTCGGCTCTCAGCCGTGGTGAGGATAACCCGCCGGCCCGGCTTCCGGTTCCATCCGCGGACCCGCATTGCCGGCGGACGTCCGCGCCGACATGAAGCGGTCGAACTCCTCCTGGTCCTTCGCGCGGCGAAGGTTGTGCAGGAAGTCGTCGAACTCGGCGCGCATAGCGTCCAGCTTGCGACGCTCTTCTTCGAGGCGCGCAAGCTCACGCTCGCGATACTCGTCAAAAGCAACGTTCCCCGTGCGGCCACCGGTGAAGGCGGTATCACGCATCGTACGCATTTTGCGCATGGAGCATCCCTTGAAATGACCGCGGGCGTCGTCGGCCACGCGGTGGAAGTGATCACCCCACAAGATGTAGGCCAGCATCGCCAGGCCGAGCGGCCAGAACACGATGAAACCCAGCACCATGAGAAAGACGGTGAGCGGCGTCCACGCCGGGCGAAGGGTAAGAGAGTTGGTCATCGTCCGTTCCATCCAATCCAACGATAGAAAGGAGGTGGGGACGGCGCGCGATGCGTTCAAGAAAAATCGGCAACACGTACGCGTTGCCGACTTTTCAGGCCTTCGAACCGGGTCCAAAGGACGCGTTCATCTCTTTTTGTAAGAGCGGCACGGGGCGGAATACCGGCTTCCCCTCTTCCGTGATCGCTACTGAGCGACCGAGCCGGTCTTCACCGCTTCCAGCCGGAACGCCGCCGCCATCAGCGCCCGCGTGTAGTCCGTCTCCGGCGCATCGAAGATGCGCTCGGCGGGACCGGCCTCCACCACCTTTCCGCCCCGCATGACGATCACGTCGTTGGCGAGCGCGCGCACCACTTTCAGGTCGTGGGAGATGAACAGATAGGCCAGGTCGTGGCGCTGCTGAAGGTCACGCAACAGGTCGACAACTTGGGCCTGCACGCTCATGTCGAGCGCGGAGGTGGGCTCGTCGAGCATCAGAAATTTCGGCTCCAGCACCAGGGCGCGGGCGATCGCGATGCGCTGGCGCTGGCCGCCGGAAAACTCGTGCGGATAGCGATGGCGCGTCTGCGGATCGAGACCGACCTCCTCCAGTACCCGCGTAACGCGATCGCCGCGCTGATGGGCGGAGAGCTCCGGGAAATGGATCCTCAGCCCCTCGCCGATGATGTCCTCGATCGACATACGCGGCGACAGCGAGCCGTAAGGATCCTGGAACACGATCTGCATGTCCCGGCGCAGCGGTCGCATGTCCTTCCAGGAGCGCGTCTCAATGTCGGAGCCCAGGAACACGATCCGCCCCTGCGACGAAATCAGGCGCAAAAGCGCGAAGCCGAGCGTGGTCTTGCCGGAGCCGGATTCCCCCACGACACCGAGCGTCTGACCCGCCCGCACGGCAACGTCGACGCCGTCGACCGCCTTCACATGCCCGACGGTGCGCCTGAGCAGCCCGCGCTTGATCGGGAACCACACCTTGAGATCGTCCGCCTCCATGATGATCGGCGCGGACCGGTCCGTCGCCGTCGGCGCGCCCTTCGGCTCCGCCTCCATCAGGTGCTTGGTGTAGGGGTGCTGCGGCCGGTCGAGCACGTCCATGACGGCGCCCTCCTCCACCAGTTCGCCCTTGGTCATCACGCACACCCGGTCCGCAATGCGCCGCACCGTGTTGAGATCGTGAGTGATGAACAGCATCGCCATGCCGAGCCGGTTCTGCAGATCCTTCAAAAGCTCCAGGATCTGTGCGGCAACCGTCACGTCCAGCGCCGTGGTCGGCTCGTCGGCGATTAGCAGGCTCGGCTCGTTGGCAAGGGCCATGGCGATCATCACGCGCTGGCGCTGGCCGCCGGAAAGCTGATGCGGATAGCTTTTCAGCCGCGTTTCCGGGTCGGGAATGCCGACGGCATCCAACAGCTCCAAGGTCCGCTTGCGACCAGCGGTTTCGGAGAGCCCTTTGTGGACACGCAAGATCTCGCCGATCTGTTTGCCCACCGGATGCAGCGGGTTGAGCGACGTCATCGGCTCCTGGAACACCATCGCGATGTCGTTGCCGCGCAAAGCACGCATCTCGCGGTCCGACGCCGTCAAGAGATCGCGGCCGTCGAACAGGATCCGGCCGGAGGGATGGAAGGCCATCGGATAGGGCAGCAGGCGCACGACGGAAAGCGCGGTGATCGACTTGCCGGAGCCCGACTCGCCCACGATCGCGACCGTTTCGCCCTTCTTCACCGACAGCGAAACGCCCTTAAGCGCCTCCAGAGGCGCCCCTTCCTCCTGGCGAAACGAAACGGCCAAGTTCTCGATCTGGAGGAGGTCCTTCGACGATCCGGTCATCTGCTCCTCCTCACACGAACGTCTTGCGCGGATCGAAGGCGTCGCGCACCGCCTCGCCGATGAAGATCAACAGCGACAGCATAATCGAGATCACCAAAAAGCCGGTAATGCCGAGCCAGGGCGCCTGCAGGTTGTTCTTGCCCTGGGCCAGCAGCTCACCCAGGGACGGCGAGCCGGGCGGCAGGCCGAAGCCCAGAAAGTCGAGCGAAGTCAGCGTGGTGATCGAGCCGTTCAGGATGAAGGGCATGAAGGTCAGCGTCGCCACCATCGCGTTCGGCAGAAGGTGGCGCCACATGATGGTGCCGTTGCCGACGCCCAGCGCCTTCGCCGCCGTGACGTACTCGAAATTGCGTGCGCGCAGGAATTCCGCCCGCACCACGCCGACGAGCGCCACCCAGGAGAACAGAAGCAGGATGCCGAGCAACACCCAGAAGCTCGGCGCCAGCACGGCGGAGATGATCAAGAGCAAATAAAGCGCGGGAATAGAGGTCCAAATCTCGATCACACGCTGGAAGATCAGATCCACCCAGCCGCCGAAATAGCCCTGCACCGCCCCGGCTGCGACGCCGATGATCGACGACAGCACCGTCAGCACCAGGCCGAACAGCACCGATATTCGGAATCCGTAAATCAACCGCGCGAGCACGTCGCGGCCCTGGTCGTCGGTACCGAGCCAATTCCAGTTCCAGGGCGTGCAGTTGGGATCAGCCGCGCCGTCGACATAGCCCTGGCAGCGCTCGCTCGCCGACAGCATCCAGGTCGGTGGCGAAGGGGCGGGAACCGGCAGCTCGTTGTTGACGGTGGAATAGGAATAGCGGATCGGCGGCCAGATCATCCAACCATTGGCCTGGATCTCGTCCTGAATAAACGGGTCGCGATAGTCTGTGATCGCGAGGAAGCCGCCGAAGCGCTCTTCCGGATAGTTCACGAACACCGGCATCAACAGGTCGCCCTTGTAGGAGACCAGAAGCGGCCGATCGTTCGCCAGAAACTCCGCAAGAAGCGTGAGGACGAACAGGACCAGGAAGATCCAAAGCGACCAGTAGCCGCGCTTGTGACCCTTGAAGTTGCGCCAGCGCCGGCGGTTGAGCGGGGTGAGCGTGAACACGCCCTTGCCGGTGGCCGGCGCGGACGCCACCGCCGCCACCTCTTCGCCCGAGGGATCGATGCGTGCTTCCACGGCCTCAAACCTCCCGGCTCTCAAAGTCGATCCGGGGATCGACCCACATATAGGTGAGGTCCGTGACCAGGTTCACGACGAGCCCGACCAGCGAGAAGATGTAGAGGGTCGCAAACACCACGGCATAGTCGCGGTTGATGATGGATTCGAAGCCCAGCAAACCAAGGCCATCGAGGGAGAAGATCGTCTCGATCAGCAACGAGCCGGTGAAGAAGGCGGAAATGAAGGCGCCCGGAAAGCCTGCGATGATGATCAGCATGGCGTTGCGGAAGACGTGGCCGTACAGCACCTGGCGCTCCGTCAGCCCCTTCATCCGCGCGGTCATGACGTACTGCTTGCGGATCTCTTCCAGGAACGAGTTCTTGGTCAGAAGCGTGGTGGTGGCGAACGCCGACAGCGACATGGCGATGATCGGCAAGGTCAGGTGCCAGAAATAGTCCGGGATCACCGCGGTGACGCACTGCTTCACATCGAAGGCCGCGTTCCAGGGTGCACAGGTCGCGCCGCGGAGGCCTTCCGACAGCAAGCCGCGCAAGGGGAACCAGTCGTAGAACGATCCGCCGGCAAACAGCACGATCAGAAGCACTGCGAACAGGAATCCGGGAATGGCGTAGCCGACGATGACGACCGCCGACGTCCACACATCGAAGCGCGAGCCGTCGCGCACCGCCTTGGAAATGCCGAGCGGAATGGAAATGCCGTAGGAAATCAGCGTCATCCATAGCCCGAGCGAGACCGACACCGGCAGCTTCTCGCCAATGAGCTCAAGCACGCCGATATCGCGGAAATAGCTCTGGCCGAAATCGAAGCGCAGATAGTTCCAAAGCATCAGGAAAAAGCGCTCGACCGGCGGCTTGTCGAAACCGAACTGGCGCTCCAGGTCCTTGATGAACTCCGGATCGAGCCCCTGGGCGCCGCGATATTTGGAGGTGATGTCGCCGCCGCCGCTGGACGAGCCGGGCTCGCTGCCGCCGGCGAAATCCCCACCCCCGCCGGAAATGCGAGCGGTCGCGGAAACGTCCATACCCTGAAGCTGCGCAATCACGCGCTCCACGGGACCGCCCGGCGCAAACTGCACCACCAGGAACGAGATCAACATGATCCCGAACAGGGTCGGAATGATCAGAAGCAGGCGTCGAAACAGATAGGCGGTCATCGTCTATCTCTGGAGCCGGAGGAAATCGGGGTGAGGCATGCGCCCGTCGCACCGCTCACTCCCGCCAAAGCGGGAGTGAGCATGGCACAGAACACGGTCTCCAATTGGGAGATCCTTTGCACGTCGTCTTTCTCGCTGAGAACCGATTGATTTCACGCCGCGACGATCCCGTCCATACAACCAACTCCCTATAGATTCCCGCTTTCGCAGGAATGAGCGGAGCAAATCAGGGTCCAGTTTTCCATCATCCCGCCTTTTTGGGCACGGGATGAGGGCGGAAAACCGGTTCCCACTTTTCCATCATCCCGCCTTTTTTGGGCGCGGGATGCGGGCGGAAAACCGGTTCCCACTTTTCCATCATCCCGCGCTAGCGGCTCTTGCCGAGAGCGGATGCCTTGTCGGCATCCCACCACCAGGTCGACACCACCGGAAAGCCGTAGTGCGGCGGCTTCTCGGGAAAGCCGAACAGGTCCCAATAGCCGACGCGATGCAGCCCCGGATACCAGTTCGGGACCCAGTAGAAGCCGAGCCGCAGCACCCGGTCGAGCGCGCGCGCCGCGGCCACCATGTCGTCGCGGGTCGGTGCATTGACGAGCTTGGCCACCAGGGTATCGACGGCCGGGTCGGCGATGCCGGATAGATTGTAGGAGCCGTCGGTTGTTGCCGCCTCCGACGTCCAGAAATCCCGGATCCCCTCGCCCGGCGTGGCGGAGAAGGCGAAGCGCTGGCCGGTCATGTCGAAATCGAAGCTGTTGAGCCGGGACTGGTACTGCGCCGGATCGACCAGCCGAAAATTCATCTCGATGCCGAGCCGCTCCAAGTTGCGGGCATAGGGCTGCACCACCCGCTCGAAAGTCGGCGAAAAGCTCAAAAGCTCGATCGTGAAGGGCTGGCCGTCCGCATCGACCAGGCTGCGGCCCTTCCGGGTCCAGCCGGCCTGCAGCAAGAGTTCGTTCGCCTGCCTCAAGAGGGTGCGGTCGGCGCCCGATCCGTCGGAAACCGGCGGCGTCCACGCCTCCTCGAACACACCGTCCGGGACTTGGCCCCTCAACGACTCCAGAAGCGCCAGCTCCTCTGGAGCCGGCACTCCGGTCGCCATCATCTCGGAATTCTCGAAGAAAGAGGCCGTACGCTTATAAAGCCCGTAGAACAGGTTGGCGTTGGTCCACTGAAAATCGAAGGCGAGCCCGAGCGCCCGGCGCGTGCGCGGATCGGCGAATTTCTTGCGCCGTGTGTTGATGAACCAACCTTGCGCGCCGGACGGACGATTGTCGGGAAACTCCGCCTTGATCACCTTGCCCGTCTGCACGGCGGGGAAGGTGTAGGCCGTCGCCCAATTCTTCGCGACCGATTCCATGTAGAAGGTCAGCGTCCCATTGGTCAGCGCCTGGAAGGCGATCTGCCGGTCGCGGAAGAATTCCAGCCGGACGGTGTCGAAATTGGCTTGGCCGCGCGCCACCGGCAGGTCCTTCGCCCACCAGTCCTCTACCCGCTCGAACTCCACGTACCGGCCGGTCTCGAAGTTGCCGACCCGGTACGGACCAGAGGACAGCGGCGGCTCCAAGGTGGAGCGCGCGAAATCGTGGGTGTCGTAATAGGCCTTCGAGAGGATCGGCAGTCCGGCGATCGTCGGCGGCATCCGATTGCTCGCCTCCGGCTTCAGCACCACCTCGACGGTTGCGGGCCCGTCCGCCTCCACGCGCTCCACCCAGCTCAGGATCTGGCGAAGGGTCGGATGGCCCTGGGTTTTCAGCGTCTCCAGCGAAAACACCACGTCCTCGGCCGTCAGCGGCGAACCGTCGTGGAAGCGTGCGTCCGACCTCAGATGGAACGCAAACGTCTTCTCGTCGTCGGAAACCGAGACTGTCTCGGCGACCAGGCCGTAGACGGCATCCGGCTCCTCCAGCTGCCGCACCATCAGGCTGTCGAAGCACATGTCCATCATCGGCGGCGCATCGCCGGCCAAGATGAACGTGTTGAAGGTGTTGAAGGTCACCGGGTTCTGGTTGAAGCCCCACTCCCAAGGCACGACGCGGACGATCCCGCCTTTCGGCGCCTCCGGATTCACATAGGGGAAATGCGCGAAATCCGGCGGCAGCGCGAGGTCGCCGAACACCGACAGACCATGGCGCGGCGCGCCGGTTGCGGGCGAGCCTTGCGCCCAGGCCGGCGGCGGCTTCAGCCCCGCCAGCATGGCGCCAGCGGCACCTACGGAACCGGCATGGAGAAATGTGCGACGATTGAGGGACAGCGATCGAAGCAGGCTCACTTCTTGGCCTCCGCGATCGCCTTCGCCTTGGCCTCGTCATACCACCAGATCGTTGGGAAGCCGGGCGTGAACTTCGGCAACGTTTCGGGATGGTCGATCCTGTCCCAGTAGACGATGCGATCCACCGGCGCCCGGAATTGCGGCACCACATATTCGTTGTGGAGCAGCACCCGATCGAGGGCATGGGTGGCCGCCACCAAGGTCTCGCGATCCTCGGCGAACACGATGCGCTGGATCAGGGCGTCCACCGCCGGGTTCTTGATGCCGGCATAGTTCTGCGATCCCGGCCGGTCGGCCGCATCCGAGCCCCAGTACTCGTTCTGCTCGTTGCCCGGCGACAGCGACTGCGGCCAGACGAAGATCGCGATGTCGAAGTCCCGCGCCCGCACCCGGCGGACATATTGCGAGGTGTCGACCGTGCGCAGGCTCACCCCGATGCCGAGCTTTTCCAGATCCGCCTTGTAGGAGAGCGCGCCGCGTTCCGCACCCGGCGACGACAGCAGGATTTCCACCTGGAGCGGCTCCCCGGTCTTGGAATTGACGAGCTTGCCGTTGTTCAGCTCGTAGCCCGCTTCTCTCAGAAGCCTGGACGCCTGGCGCAGATTCTTTCTAAGCGCCTGGGGCGAACCGCCCACTGGCAGATCATAGGGTTCGGTGAAGACCGTCTGCGGAATGCCCTCACCGTCGACCTCCTCTTCGACGTCCTTCAGAATCTGAAGTTCTTTCCCCTCCGGCAGACCGGTGGCGGCAAGGTCGGTACCGGCGAAGTAGGAATCGATTCGCTCGTTCAGGCCGTAGGACAGGATCTCGTTGGAGGTCTCGAAATCGTAGGCCAAGTTGAAGGCGCGCCGGACCCGCGGATCCTGAAACTGCTCGCGCCGCAGGTTGAACGTGTAGCCCTGCATCCGGCCGGAACCGACATCCGGGAACTCCAGCTTCTTCACCCATCCTTTTTCGATCGCCGGAAAATCGTACTGGGTTGCCCAGCGATTGGCGGACATCTCCTGATACCAGTCGTACTGATCGGCTTTGAAAGCCTGCCGCGCCACGTCCTCGTCGCGGTAATATTCGTAGCGAATCTCGTCGAAATTGTTGGTGCCGACATTCACCGGCAGGTCCTTGGCCCAATAGTCCCCCACGCGCTGGTAGACCACCGAACGGCCAGGCACCACGGAGGAGATCCGATAGGGACCGGACCCGAGCGGCGGCTCTACGGTCGCGCGCGTGATGTCCCGTCCTTCGGCCGTCCAATAGTGCTTGGGCAGCACCAGGAGCTGGCCCACGATCTTCGGCAGTTCGCGGTTGCCGGCCTGGTCGAAGGTGAAGGTGACTTCGCGCTCGCCGGTCACCTCCGCCTTCTCCACATGGCGGTAGTAGAAGGCCTGGCCAGGATTGTTCTCCGTCAGCACCTGGAACGACCAGACCACGTCCTCCGGCGTGACCGGTTCGCCGTCATGCCAGCGCGCGCCCTCGCGCAGCCGAAACTTCACCCAGGACGAATCGTCGGGATATTGCATCGCCTCGGCCAGCAGGCCGTAGTCGGCCATCACGTCCAACTCGTCGTAGGCCGGCGTCATCAGCGTGTCGTAGATGAGCCCGAGCCCGCTGGCGAGGTCGCCGCGCCGCGGCACCGGATTGAGATTGTCGAACGACCCGCTCTCATGCTCCCGGATGGTGCCGCCCTTCGGCGCATCCGGATTCACATAGTCGAAATGAGCGAAGCCCTCGGGATATTTCGGCTCTCCGATCGCAGCCGCCGCATGCCGCCATTCCGGCTCCTCGGCGCGCACGGGTGCGGACACCGCAGCGGCGGCGAGAAACGCGGCCAGGCCGAGAGGAAAGAAACGCATCATCGCTGGCATCCCTGATCCTGAGTCGGCCCCATACTACGGAGCCTGCCGGAGGGGGAAACCGCCGATGACCTCAATGACGAAAATTTAATGCCCGGCCGGGGGCTTGAAACCACCCCGACCGGGCACCGAAACACATGAATTGAGGCGCGGACGGCCCGGCGCTACTGACCGTCGGAGGACGCGGACGCGCCGGGAAGCGGCGCGGGATTGTCCGCAAGGGTCCGCAGATAGGCGACCACGGCCGCGCGGTCCTCTTCCTTCTTGATGCCGGCGAACGCCATCTTGGTGCCGGGCACGACCTTCATCGGAGCCGTCAGATACTCGTTCAGCAGATCGTAGGTCCAGGTCTTGTCCGTGCCCCATTCCTTCATGGCGCCGGAATAGTTGTAGCCATTATCGGGATGGATCACCGGGGAATTCACGATACCCCAGAGGTTCGGGCCGACCTTGTTGGCGCCCCCCTTCTCGAAGGTATGGCAAGCTTGGCAAACGCGAACGCCACGCTTGCCGTCGTCCGGGTTGGCCGCAGCCACCATCTGAACGAACCCGTCACCGCCGGACGCATCACCGCCCGATGCGCTGCCACTGTCCGCCGAAGCCGCCGCCGTCTGGGTCTCGCCGCCGGAGGCGTCGGACCCGCTCGCCGCATCGCCGCCACCGGAACTCGCGTCGGTCGCCGTGCCGGTGTCGGCCGAGGCGGTCTCCTTCGGCACCGGCGGCAGGGCCACCGGGCTGTCGGACAGCGAGCGCAGATAGACCAGCACGTCGGCGCGCTTCTCGGCATTCTTGATACCGGCGAAGCTCATCGCCGTGCCGGACACGGTGCCGCGCGGATTCTCGATGAAGTCGTTCAGATTCTCGAAGGTCCAGGTCTTGTCCGCACCCCATTCTTTCATGCCGGACGAATAGTTGAAGTCGGGATGGCTGATGACCGGACCGCCGACAACGTTCCAGAGGTTCGGGCCGACCTTGTTGGCCCCGCCCTGCTCGAAGGTGTGACAGGCCTGGCAGGGCCGAACCGCGTTTTCGCCGGACGAGACGCTGGCATTGGCCAACAGAACCGGCAGCGGCTCTTCCTTCGGCGCCGCAGGCGCGCTGCCTTCGGGATGTTCGGCATCGGGGATGGCGATCTCGTAGCCGGGTTCCTCCGGCGGATGGTTTTCGAAGATCGAATCCGACAGCACGCCGACAGCCATGGCAAAAAGGCAAGTGCCCAGAACCGCGCCGGCGATCTTGTTAAGCTCGAACGAATCCATCCTTGTCCTCATCCTCGTCGCGGAGGCCCGGGCGCGCCTTTGCCACAACGCTGCGCGAAGCGGCGCTTAAATCGCGGTGGACACTACCCGCTATAATAATTCTATGTCTATCCGTATAAGGCGGCCTGTGCACGAGGCAATCGGTTCTTCACCGCGCGCAATTGACGCGCCCACGCTTCAAGTTCCCTCTCCAACCGGCCCATTCGCGAGCTTCGATGCCAAACGAGACGCTTCTCATCGTCCCCGCCCGCCGCAAGGCGACCCGTCTTCCCGACAAACCGCTGGCGCCGATCGGCGACGTGCCGATGATCGTTCAGGTCTGGCGGCGCGCGATGGAGACTGATGTCGGACGTGTGGTCGTCGCTTGCGACGATCCGGAGATCCAGGCGGTCGTGGAGGCCGCCGGAGGCGAAGCGGTGATGACGGCGGCGGATCATCCGTCGGGCTCCGACCGGGTGTTCGAGGCGGTCTGCCGGATCGATCCCGACGAAAAGTGCGCGGTGGTGGTCAACGTCCAGGGCGACCTTCCAACGATCGAGCCGGACACGATCCGTGCCGCGCTTGCCCCGCTGCAGGAACCCGCCGTCGACATCGCCACGCTCGCCGCTCCAATTACCGACATCGAAGAGCGCACCAATTCGAACGTGGTCAAGGTGATCGGCAGCCCGCTTGCCGAAGACCGCCTGCGCGCCCTTTATTTCACTCGCGCGACCGCGCCCTGGGGCGATGGGCCGCTCTATCACCATATCGGGCTTTATGCCTTCCGCAGGGCCGCGCTCGCCCGTTTCGTGGCGCTGCCGCCCTCTCCGCTGGAACAGCGCGAGCGGCTGGAGCAGCTTCGCGCGCTAGAGGCCGGAATGCGGATCGACGTCGCCGTGGTTGACGCCGTGCCGCTCGGGGTCGATACCCCCGCGGATCTCGAGAAGGCACGCGCGATCCTTGCTCGGGGCCGATAGGTCCGCGCGGTAGACGAAGCGAAGCATGACAGACAGCACGCATCCCCGCGTCGTGTTCCAGGGGGAACCCGGCGCCAACTCGCACATCGCCACCCACACCGTCTTCCCGGATGCCGAAGCGATTCCTTGTGCGACGTTTGAGGACTGCTTTGCTGCGCTGGCCGCCGGCACCGCCGATCTCGGCATGATTCCGATCGAGAACTCCCAGAACGGTCGCGTGGCGGACATCCACCACCTGCTGCCGACCTCCGACGTGCACATCATCGGGGAATATTTTCAGCCGATCCACCACCAGCTTCTGGGGCTGCCCGGCAGCAAGATCTCCGACATCAAGACCGTGCACAGCCACATCCAGGCGCTCGGCCAGTGCCGTCGGACGATCCACCGCCACGGCTTCCTGCCGCTGACGGCCGCCGACACCGCCGGCTCCGCCCGCCAGGTGAAAGAGGCCGGCGATCCCAGTCGCGCCTCGATCGCCTCGCGGCTCGCCGCCGAGATCTACGGTCTCGACATCCTCATGGAGGATATCGAGGACGCCGACCACAACACCACGCGCTTCGTGATCTTGTCGCCCGAGCCGAAGCTCGCGCCCAACGACGGCAACCCGGTCGTCACCTCGTTCATTTACCGGGTGCGCAACGTTCCAGCCGCGCTCTACAAGGCGCTCGGCGGCTTTGCCACCAACGGCGTCAACATGACCAAGCTGGAATCCTACCAGATCGAGGGCCAGTTCTTCGCCAGCCAGTTCTACGCCGAGATCGAAGGGCACCCGGACCAGCCGAGCGCCGCGCTCGCCTTCGAGGAGCTCGCCTTCTTCTCCACCGAGTTGCGGGTGCTCGGCATCTATCCGGCCTCTCCGTTTCGCGCGAAGATCCGCGAGCCGGAGGAAAATCGCGCGCTGCGCCCCGGAGTCCTGAAAAAAAGCATGACGCGCGGCCGAGCACGTCAATAAATCTCCAGATTTCAACGGTTCGATTGTGCCATGTCTGGCGAAAACGACCCCCTCGACGTCGATGAAGATGCCGAAGCCGACGCGGCCGCGATCGGCTCTGTGCTGGTGGCCGTCGCCACCGCATTTCGCACGCGCGACATCACGCCGATTTCCGACGCCTATGCGGCCGACGCCGATTGGACCAATGCCTTCGGCACCACGCTGAAGGGAAGTGTGGAGATCCTGGCCTATCTCGATGGGCTGTTTCGCGATCCGCGCTTCGCGGCAGGCCGGCCGAAAGGCCCGCCCACCGTCGACGTGAGGTCGGTCACGGCGGACGTCGCCGTGGCACGGACCTACATGGAGATCGAAGGCCAGGAGACCACCGAAGGCACCATCGCGCTCAGACGCAATTTCTCCCAGAAGGTGCTCGCCCGCGAAGCGGATGGTGTGTGGCGGATCGTCTCCGACATCTACATGGATGCCCGCGACGAAACGACCTATCTCGGCGCGCCGCCGGAAACGTAAGCCTCGATCAGGTGATGGGCGATCGCCATCGCCGGCGGCACCTTGAAGCCCTCGGGGTGGCGATCGGCGAGCATCGCCGCCACCTCATTCCGACTGAACCAGCGCACATCCTCCAGCTCGTCCACCTCGCGGACGAGATCGAATGACCTCGCCTCGGCGAAACAGCCGACCATCAGGCTGGAGGGAAACGGCCAGGGCTGGCTGGCGTGATAGGCGACGGCGCCGACCCGAAGGCCCGCCTCCTCGGAAATCTCGCGGCGGACGGCGTCCTCCAGCGTCTCGCCGGGCTCCACAAAACCGGCCAGGCAAGAATAGACCCCGGCCTGGAAGCGATACTGCCGGCCGAGCACGCAGCGGTCGCCATCGACCACCAGCATGATGACGACCGGATCGGTGCGCGGGAAATGCTGGGCCCCGCAGGTGGCGCAATCGCGGCGATAGCCGGCCTGGGCAATCGCCGTGCGCGCACCGCAATTGGAGCAGAAGCCGTGGCGCTCGTGCCAGTTGAGCAGGCTGCGCGCCTGGGCGAGAGCGCCGAGATCGTGCGCCGGCAGGCTGGCCTCCACGGCAAGGCTGCGCAAATCGACCGCGCGAAATCCCGCAACTTCGCCTGTGGCGGTCACACGTGCGGCCAACCGGGGCGCACCGTCGTCGAACCCGAGCAGGATCGCCGCCGAGGGATCGAAGCCGAGCGATTCCGCCGTCGCGATGTCGTGCAACGCGAGCGGGCCGTCGCCCGACGTCACCAGCGCCTTGTCCTCCTGAAACAGATAGAGACCGGCATCGCTTCGCGCGGCGATCACGCACAGCGACGGCAGCTTTCCCCGCGCCTCGGCAAGACGGTCGATCCGGTTGCCGGCAAACCCGGTGCGAGCGGAGGCCTCGACATCGGGAAAAAAGGGAAAGGGCTGCCGCTGCATTGTCTCCCGAACCACACAAGAGGGGGAAAGCGCCGAATCGGCTGCTCACCACTGCTCCGACGGTGCAGGCTGGAGCGATCCCAATCAAGTCGCGCGGGAGGACGACGCAGCGCTCATCCGTCGGCGAGCGCGCGCTCCAGCCTGGCGGTGAAATCGGCATGTTCCAGGCTGTCCCAGGGAAGTGCCGGCCCCTTGCCCCAGATCGGCCCGGGCCAGGCCGGATCGTCGGAGAAGCGCGCAATCACGTGGACGTGAAGCTGCGGCACGGAATTGCCGAGTGCCGCCACGTTGAGCTTTTCCGCGTCGGTCAGCTCCTTGAGCACGCGCGACGCCATCACGATCTCCTCAATCAGGAGAGCGCGATCGCCGGGGTCGAGGTCGATCAGCTCTACGCACTCCGCCCGGCGGGGCACCAGAATCAGCCAGGGATAGGTGCGGTCGGCGCTGAGCCGCACGGAGCACAATGGCAGCTCGATTACCGGTGTGCTGTCGGCGGCGAGGCGTTGGTCGAGGGCGAAGGCGTGGGCCATGGACGGTCTCCCGTTTTTTGCCGGCGTCTTGGGCCATCGGGCGGACCGGCTGGAGCATGGTGAGCGTGGTCTCATCGGACCACGACTCAGGAACCTGATCGGTTCCGGCTTGCTTCTAGGCGGATGCGGGCGGAAAACCGGCACCCACTTTTCCTCATCCCGCAAGATCAACCCCTTCGGACCGAAGGGATAAGTTGATCGCCTTTCATTCTTAGAGCGGGATGCGGGCGGAAAACCGGTACCCACTTTTCCTCATCCCGCGAGATCAACCCCTTCGGACCGAAGGGATAAGTTGATCGCCTTTCATTCTTAGAGCGGGATGCGGGCGGAAAACCGGTACCCACTTTTCCTCATCCCGCAAGATCAACCCCTTCGGACCGAAGGGATAAGTTGATCGCCTTTCATTCTTAAAGCGGGATGCGGGCGGAAAACCGGTACCCACTTTTCCTCATCCCGCAAGATCAACCCCTTCGGACCGAAGGGATAAGTTAATCGCCTTTCATTCTTAAAGCGGGATGCGGGCGGAAAACCGGTACCCACTTTTCCTCATCCCGCTCGAGCCTGTGGAAAATCGCATGACCAGACGCCTTGCCAAAAGGGGGGCGACCTTTGATATAGAGAGGTGGGAGGTTGGCAGTGGACGCGCCACTCGCCAACCGGGTCAGGTCCGGAAGGAAGCAGCCCTAACGAGCCAGGCACGGGTCACCGTGCCAGCCTCCCACCCCGACCTTCTGGAAGGGATCCGGCGCCGGGTCATGGACGACACATCACCGCGCGAGGTCCCGGCGGCGCCCTATCGCGTACTCGCCCGCAAGTACCGCCCTCGCACATTCGACGACCTGATCGGCCAGGAGCCGATGGTGCGAACGCTGAAGAACGCGTTCGAGACCGGGCGGATTCCGCAGGCCTGGATGCTGACCGGCGTGCGCGGGGTGGGCAAAACCTCCACCGCCCGTATCCTCGCCCGCGCGCTCAACTACGAGACCGAGAGCGTCCAGCGCCCGACCGTCGACATGCCCGAGCTCGGCGTTCATTGCGCCGCGATCATGGAGGGCCGCCATGTCGACGTGATCGAGATGGACGCCGCCTCCCACACCTCCATCAACGACATCCGCGAGATCACGGATGCCGCGCGCTACAAGCCTGTGAGCGCGCGCTACAAGGTCTACGTGATCGACGAGGTTCACATGCTGTCGACGGCGGCCTTCAACGGCCTCCTGAAGACGTTGGAGGAACCGCCGGAGCACGTGAAGTTCGTGTTCGCCACGACGGAGATCCGCAAGGTCCCGGTCACGGTCCTGTCGCGCTGTCAGCGCTTCGATCTGCGCCGGGTCGACGCCGAACCGCTGGTCACTCACCTCACGCGCATCGCCGGCATCGAAGAGGTCACCGTCGAAGACGAGGCCTATCGGCTGATCGCCAGGGCGGCGGAAGGCTCGGTGCGTGATTCGCTATCGCTGATGGATCAGGCGATCGCCCATGGCGCCGGCGCCGTGACGGCTGAGACGGTCAAGGACATGCTCGGCCTGGTCGACCGGGCGCGGGTGGTCGACCTGTTCGAAACCGTGATGCGCGGCGACGTGGCCAAGGCGATCGCAGAGCTCGACGAGCAATATGCCTCAGGCGCCGATCCCGCGACCGTGCTGTCCGACCTCGCCGCCTTCGTGCATCTGGTTACCCGCTTCCGGCTGGTGCCGGACGTCGCCGCCGACGCGACCGTGACGGAAGAAGAGCGCACACGCGGTGCCGCCTTCGCCAAGTCGCTCTCGGTGCCGGTGCTGTCTCGCGCCTGGCAGATCCTGTTGAAGGGGCTGCCGGAGGTGCAGACCGCGCCGAAGCCGCTGGCGGCGGCCGAAATGGTGCTGGTGCGGCTTGCCTATTCCGCCGACCTGCCGACCCCCGATGCCGTCTTGAAGGCGTTTTCCGGCGAGGGCGGTGCGGACGCCCGCTCCGGCGGTGGCGCGCGTACCGGCGAGTCGTCGGGTCCGGCCGCCCGTGCCGTCGCCAACAGCAATGGCGGCGGCGCGCCCCGGCCCGACCCGGTTCCCCGCGAGGAGGCGTTTGCCGCCCCTGCTCCGACGGCCGCGGCAGAGCCCGACACCGGTCCGAAACTCTCCTCGCTTGCCGATGTCGCAGCCCTTGCCGGCGAAATGCGCGCGGCCAAGCTGAAATTCGCCGTGGAACGCGAGATGCGGCCCGTGCGCTTCGAGCCGGGGCGGATCGAGGTCTCAATGGTGCCCAACGCCTCGCCGACAGTGGCGGGCGAGCTGGGACAGCGGCTCACCGAATGGACCGGTCGGCGCTGGCTCGTCATTATCTCGTCCGACGAGGGCGGAGAGACCCTTTACGAAGCCCGTGCCCGCAATGCTGAGGAGCGCCGGGCCGATGCCGCAGCCGACCCGATCGTCGCGGCCGTGCTATCGCGCTTTCCCGGCGCGGAGATCGTGGACGTCCGCATCGCCGACGAAACAGAAGAAGCCGGCGGCGAAATCGCCGTGCCGGATGACGAACTCGACGAGGAGTAGATCATGGACTTCATGAAGATGATGAAGGCGGCCAAGGAGCTGCAGTCCAAGATGGGCGACCTTCAGGAGGAGATGAGCGCCGTCGAGGCCGAGGGCACCTCCGGAGGCGGGCTCGTCACCGTCCGGGTCAACGGCAAGCAGGAGCTCCTCGGCGTCAAGATCGACACCTCGCTGATGAACCCGGACGAGACGGAGATCCTGGAGGATCTGATCGTCGCCGCCCATGCCGACGCCAAGACCAAGGTCGACGCGGCCGTTCAGGAAAAGACCCAAGAGTTGATGTCGGGCCTCGGCCTGCCGCCTGGCATGATTCCTCCCGGCATGCCGGGGATGTGAGGAAGGGCAGCCCCCTTGCTCCGCTGATTCCCACGAAAGCGGGAATCCATCGGGCCTAGTGGAGGGGATCCGGCCTTTCCAATTTACGCGTCCAAGAGCGCGCTCACCGCGTCTTCGTACTGCTGATAGATGCTCCGGATCGCCCGCTCACTATGGATTCCCGCTTTCGTGGGAATGAGCGGAGGGTGGGGCAAATTCTGCAGCGAACAACAAGTCCTATCCGTCCCCTCCACAGCCCCCAACCCAGTCCCTTCGCCCATGGCCGCCACCACCGGACCCGAAATCGAGCGCCTGATCCAGCTCCTGGCCAAATTGCCGGGGCTCGGGCCACGCTCGGCCCGGCGCGTGGCGCTGACGCTGGTGAAGAAGAAGGAAGGACTGCTGATCCCGCTGGCCGGCGCGCTGAACGAGGTGGCGGAAGCGGTGAAGGTGTGTTCGTCCTGCGGCAACATCGACACCGCCGACCCGTGCTCCGTCTGCACCGACACACGCCGCGACCGCTCGCTGATCATCGTGGTGGAGGATGTCGCCGATCTCTGGGCGCTGGAGCGCGCCTCCGCCGTCTCTGCGCTCTATCATGTGCTGGGCGGCACGCTCTCCGCCCTCGACGGCATCGGCCCGGACGCGCTCAACATCGCGTCCCTGATCGAACGCGCCCACTCCGACGAGGTGAAGGAGATCATCCTGGCAGTGAACGCCACCGTGGAGGGTCAGACCACCGCCCACTATCTGATGGAGCAGCTCGACGGACTGGGCGTCAGCGTCACCCGGCTCGCCTCGGGCGTGCCGATCGGCGGCGAACTCGACTATCTCGACGAGGGCACGCTGCAGGCGGCGCTCAGGCAAAGACGGCCGTTTTAGAGGATTCCTTTTCGCTCACGCCAATGCGCTCCGCGCACGGCTGCGCGGGCGCGGCCTCACCACCGGCCGGTGCGCGGTCGCGCGCTGGTGGGTGCGGTCCGGCAAGGCGGGAGCCACCCTCCAGATGCCGCCTGCGCCGAGCGAGTTTGTACCACTCCCGAACCCAAAGGGTTCGCAAGCACGACCGTGCGCCACCCGGTTAAGAGGCGAGGAGCGCCGCGACCGGGACACGAAAATGTGCCGCGCCCGCCCGAAGCCGGTGAGCGAAGCGAGCTCGGCGTGAGCGATAAAAAAACGGCCCGCCATTTGGCGGGCCGCATCGATTCCATCCCAAGAGAGCCGAAGCTTAGACCTTGAAGCCTTCCTGGCGAACCAGGTCGACCAGCTTCACCTCCGGGCGGGCGCCCAGGTGCTGGATCACCTCGCCGGCGGCGAGACCGCCAATCGCGGCACAGTCGGGAAGCGGCAAGCCGCGCGCCAGGCCGAACAGGAAGCCACCGGCATAAAGATCGCCGGCACCCGTCAGATCGACGACCTTGTCGACCGGCGCGGCCTTCACGTGGTGGGTCTCGTCGCGGGTGATGGCGAGCGAGCCCTCCGAGCCCATGGTAACGGCGGCAAGCTTGGCGTCCTGGCGCAGGGCGGAAACGGCGGTGTCGAAGTCCGACGTCTCGTAGAGCGAGCGCAGCTCGTGCTCGTTGGCGAACACGATGTCGACGGTGCCGGACTTGATCAGCTCCAGGAACTCGGCGCGGAAGCGATCGACGCAGAAGGTGTCGGACAACGTCAGCGCGACCTTGCGGCCGTTCTGGTGGGCGATCTCGGCGGCCTTGCGGAAAGCCTCCTTCGCCTGCGGCGGATCCCAGAGATAACCCTCCAGAAAGATCACTTCGGCATCGGCGACCAGCGCAGGATCGACGTCGTCCGGGCCGAGCGCCTGGCAGGCACCGAGGAAGGTGCTCATGGTGCGCTCGCCGTCCGGGGTGACCAGCACCAGGCAGCTCGCCGTCGGCGCTCCGCCGGAAAGCGGATTGGAATCGAAGGCGACGCCCACGCCGCGCATGTCGTGGCGATAGGCCTCGCCGAATTCGTCGTCGGCAACCTTGCCGATATAGGCGGCCTTGCCGGTGAGCGAGGCGACGCCGGCAATCGTGTTGCCGCCCGAGCCGCCGGAAATGCGAACCACCTGGCCGAGATCGCCGTAGAGGCGCGCGATCTCGTCGCCATCGACCAGACGCATCGACCCTTTCACCAGGTCTTCGCGAACAATGAAGTCGTCGTCGACATGAGCGAGAATATCGAAGATCGCATTACCGATCCCAAGTACGTCGAAGCGCGGCGCGGCCATGATTGGTCGGTCCTCCTTACATGCTAGATCTGATCGAAGACTGCCGATCGCCGTCGCAGACACACCGCGGAAACGACCGGATCCCGATAGGAAAAGGCGAAATGAGTGGCGCGAACCTTACAGAGATCGATCCGATTTTCCACCCCCGCCGCCAAATCCCCCTCTAAACCCGCACTTGAGCCCGGCTCGGCAAGGGCTTAGAGCCTGCGTTGCGGTCGCATCGGTGACGGCGACGAACCTGCACCCGCTTTTTCGCCCGGCGCTCGACGTACCGCGTGGTCCCAAGCCCTCATTCCCCGATGCAAACGGACGGATCCTCATGCTCGCGAGTGCGTCTCGTGCCTTTTCGGAGATCTTCACGCCACCGTTCCGTCCGGTCCTCCTGAAGACCCTCGGGATCACGCTGGCCTTCCTCGTCGTGCTGTGGCTCGGGGTCCAGGCGGCCCTCGCCCATTGGGTCCACCTACCCTACGGATGGCTGGAAACGATCCTGTCGATCCTGACCGGCATCGGCCTCGTCATCGGTCTCGGCTTTTTGGCCGCCCCGGTTTCCGCCGCCGTGGCGGGCCTGTTCCAGGACGAGATCGCCGGTACGGTGGAGCGGATCGACTATCCCCACGACGCACCCGGCCACGACATTCCGATGATGCTCGGCCTCTGGCACACGGTGAAATTCACCGGCGTCGTGATCCTCGGCAACATCCTGGCGCTGCTTCTGCTTCTGGTGCCGATCGTCAACGTCGCCGCGTTCTTCGTCGTCAATGGCTACCTGCTGGGGCGCGAATATTTCGAGGCGGCGGCGATGCGGTTTCACTCCGAGGAGGAGACGAAACGCCTGCGTCGGGCCAATTCGATCCCGATTTTCATGGCGGGGCTGGTGATCGCGGGCGTCCTGGCGGTGCCGATTCTCAATCTGGTCACGCCGATGTTCGCAACCGCCTTCATGGTGCACCTGCACAAGCGAATCATCGCCGGCAACCAGGTGATGTGAGGCGCAGAGCCGAAGCAATCTGGCGCAAATTTATTGGGGCAGAGCCCCACTTGCTGCTAAGAGGGCGCTGCAAAAAGCCGCGGACCATCCTCCTCGCCACCGGCTTTGACGGGGGGCGGGTCGCAGGCTAGAACGATGACAGAAACCGCCCGGCGGTCCATCCGGAGAACGCGTAATGTCGCACGTCGACGCCAAGGCAAACCGGCCTCTGTCGCCTCATCTGCAAGTCTATCGTCCGATCGTCACGATGGTGATGTCGATCATGCACCGCATCACCGGCAGTGCATTGTTTTTCGGCACCATCCTGCTGGTCTGGTGGCTGGTGGCCGCCGCAACCGGCCCGGAAGCTTTCGCAATTGCGAACGGCTTCATGGGCTCGTGGATCGGAATCATCCTTCTGTTCGGCTTTTCCTGGGCGCTGATCCACCACACGCTCGGCGGCATCCGCCACTTCATCTGGGATACCGGCCGCGGCTTCGACGAGAAGTCCCGCGAGGGCCTCGCCTGGGCCACCATCATCGGGTCCGTTTCCCTCACGATCCTGCTTTGGATCATCGGCCTGATCGCGATCTGAGGCTTAGAGACATGGCGAATATGACGACCCCGCTGAAACGCGTCCGCGGCCTCGGCTCGGCCCGTTCCGGCACAGATCACTTCTGGATCCAGCGCCTCACCGCGCTCGCCAACGTTCCGCTGGTCCTGTTCTTCCTGGTGCTGGTGATCTCGCTCGCCGGCGAATCCTACGACGTCGTGCTGGACCGCCTGTCCTCGCCGCTGGTGGCGATCATCTTCGTTCTCACGATCGCCTCGATCGCGATCCACATGCGCGTCGGGATGCAGGTCGTCATCGAGGACTACATCCATCGCGATCCGACGCGCGTGCTGTTGTTGATTGCGAACACCTTCTTTTCGCTGTTCGTCGCCGCGGCGTCGATCTTCGCGATCCTGAAAATCAGTTTCGGAGGCTAATGCCATGGCTGACAGCAATGGCAACGGGGCGGGCAACGGCAGTGCGCCGGCCCTGATCGGAGAGGCCTATCCGGTCATCGACCACACCTTCGACGTGGTGGTGGTCGGGGCCGGTGGCGCAGGCCTGCGCGCCGTCGTCGGCAGCGCCGAGGCCGGGCTCAAGACCGCTTGCATCACCAAGGTGTTCCCGACCCGCTCGCACACCGTGGCCGCCCAGGGCGGCGTCGCCGCATCCCTCGGCAACATGGGCGAGGACGACTGGCGCTGGCACATGTACGACACCGTGAAAGGGTCGGACTGGCTGGGCGACCAGGACGCGATCGAATATCTGGTGCGCAACGCGCCGGCGGCCGTCTACGAGCTGGAGCACTGGGGCGTGCCGTTCTCGCGCACCGAGGACGGCAAGATCTACCAGCGCCCGTTCGGCGGCATGACCACTCATTTCGGCAAGGGCACCGCCCAGCGCACCTGCGCCGCTGCCGACCGAACCGGCCATGCGATGCTGCACACGCTCTACGGCCAGTCGCTGCGCCATTCGGCGGAGTTCTTCATCGAGTATTTCGCCCTCGACCTCATCATGGAGGACGGCGCCTGTCGCGGCGTGATGGCGATGTGCCTCGACGACGGCTCGATCCATCGTTTCCGCGCGCACAAGGTGATTCTGGCGACCGGCGGCTATGGCCGCGCCTACTTCTCCTGTACCTCCGCCCACACCTGCACCGGCGACGGCAACGCCATGGTGCTGCGCGCCGGCCTGCCGCTGCAGGACATGGAGTTCGTGCAGTTCCATCCGACCGGCATCTACGGCGCGGGCTGCCTCATCACCGAGGGCTCGCGCGGCGAAGGCGGCTACCTCACCAACTCCGAAGGCGAGCGCTTCATGGAGCGCTACGCGCCGTCGGCGAAGGATCTCGCCTCGCGTGACGTGGTCTCCCGCTCCATGACCATGGAGATCCGCGAAGGTCGCGGCGTGGGCAAGATGAAGGATCACATCTTCCTGCATCTCGACCATCTGGATCCCGCGATCCTGCACGAGCGCCTGCCGGGCATTTCCGAATCGGCCCGGATCTTTGCCGGCGTCGACGTGACCAAGGAGCCGATCCCGGTGCTGCCGACCGTGCACTACAACATGGGCGGCATCCCGACGAACTTCCACGGCGAGGTGCTGACCAAGGTAGACGGCGACCCGGATGCCGTGGTGCCGGGCCTGATGGCGATCGGCGAAGCGGCCTGCGTGTCCGTCCACGGCGCCAACCGGCTGGGCTCCAACTCGCTGATCGACCTGGTGGTGTTCGGTCGCGCAGCGGCGCATCGCTGCGCCGACACGATCCAGCCCGGCCAGTCCCACGCCGACCTGCCCAAGGACGCCGGGGAAGCCGCACTCGCTCGCCTGGACCACTTCCGCTACGCCTCCGGCGGCACGCCGACGGCGGAGCTGCGCGACCAGATGCAGCGCACCATGCAGTCGAACTGCGCGGTGTTCCGCACCGGCGAGGTGCTGGAGGAAGGCCACGAGCTGATCCACAAGGTCTGGTCGAGCGCGGACGACGTGAAGGTCTCCGACCGCTCCATGATCTGGAACACCGATCTGATGGAGACGCTGGAGTTCGACAACCTGATCTGCCAGGCCGTCGTGACCATGGATTCCGCGGTGAACCGCAAGGAATCCCGAGGCGCCCATGCCCGTGAGGACTTCCCGGACCGCAACGACGACGAATGGATGAAGCACACGCTCGCCTTCGTCGACACCGCGAACCGGCAGGTGACCCTGGATTATCGTCCGGTGCACACCTTCACGTTGTCGAACGACATCTCCTATATCCAGCCGGCGAAGCGGGTCTATTGAGCTCCGCCCATCGGTCACGGCGATGAGCGATGTGACGGAGGCCGGCGCGATCGATGCGCCCTTCGGCAGCCTCCGTCCGAGCCTCGCAATCCGAACGCTGCTCGCGGTCGCCTGCGGGCGGCATTTGCCGTCCGGGCTGCGCTCTGCCGTGCGTCGGCGCGTTCGCCCACTGATCGCCGATCGCGACATCGACGTCGTCGTAGAGGGACTGAAGTTCCGGATTTCGCCGCGCGACAACAAGGACGGCTTCGACCTCGCCGCCAAGCATCGGTTGCCGGAACCCGACGAACGCGCCTTCGTGCTGGAGCAGCTTCGACCAGGCGATCTGTTCGTGGATATCGGCGCCAATCTCGGGGTCTATTCCGTTGCGACCGCCGCCCGTGCGCCGACTGACGTTCATGTGGTGGCGTTCGAGCCGCACCCGGTCTCCCGTCCCCGGCTGGCCTACAATATCGCCGCCAACGGCCTGCAAGACCGCGTCACGATCGAACCGGTCGCGGTAGGGGCCGAACCGGGGCATGCGACCTTGTGGGCGAACGCCTCTGGCAACCAGGGCCGCGCATCGCTGCATTCCTTCTCCGGCGACCGCTCGCTCGGCTACGATGTCGAGATCGTACGGCTCGCCGACCGGCTTTCCGCCTATTCGGCACCGCTCGGCGTCATCAAGCTCGATATCGAAGGCTTCGAGGATCAGGCTCTGGTGCCCTATCTGGAGGCCGTCGATCCGGAGCGCTGGCCGCGTGCGGTGGTGGTGGAGACCACCCATGCCGACTTTTGGAAACGCGATCTTTTGGGAGCGCTCGCCGAGCGTAACTATCGCGTCGTCCAGGCGAACGACGAGAACGCGATGCTGATTCGCGGATGACCGGTTGGAAAAGCAGGGCGCGACGGCGGGTCGCAGACCAGCATTTCTGCCATGCACGAAACGCCGATCGCAGAAGAGCCCCCTATTTGATCGGTTCGAAACAAGGGCGTAGAAGACGCCCGAGAACAGGTCGGTGGCAACCGGCGGACGCGACCCGAAACGGGACTGTCCGTCCTCGCCTTCAGACCGACCGCGCGTGTGCCGAAAGGCGCATTCGTCGCTGGCCTTTTGCGGCGCAGTGCGTATGTTTGGCACCATTCCAAACTGTACCGGGACGAGTGGCATGGTCGAACTGACGCTTCCGAAAAACTCGAAGGTTACGAGCGGCAAGGTCTGGGACAAACCGACCGGCGCCAAGAACCTGCGGGAGTTCCGGGTCTACCGCTGGAACCCGGACGACGGCCGCAATCCCCGGATCGACACCTATTTCGTCGACACCGACGACTGCGGTCCGATGATCCTGGATGGTCTGATCTGGATCAAGAACAAGGTCGACGCGACGCTGTCGTTCCGCCGCTCTTGCCGCGAGGGTATCTGCGGCTCGTGCGCGATGAACATCAACGGCATCAACCACCTCGCCTGCACGTCCGGCATGGACGAGGTGAAGGGGCCGGTGACGCTCTATCCGCTGCCGCACATGGAGGTCATCAAGGACCTCATCCCGGACCTCACCAACTTCTACGCCCAGCTTCGCTCGGTCGAGCCGTGGCTGAAGACGGTCACGCCGACACCGCAGAAGGAATGGCGCCAGAGCCACGAGGACCGGGTGAAGCTCGACGGGCTTTACGAGTGCATTCTCTGCGCCTGCTGCTCCACCTCCTGCCCGAGCTACTGGTGGAATTCCGACCGCTATCTCGGCCCGGCCGTTCTGCTGCAGGCCTATCGCTGGATCATCGATTCCCGCGACGAGGCGACTGGCGACCGGCTCGACAATCTGGAAGATCCCTTCCGGCTCTATCGCTGCCACACCATCATGAACTGCGCGAACGCCTGCCCGAAGGGCCTCAATCCGGCCAAGGCGATCGCGGAGATCAAGAAGCTGATGGTCGAGCGGCAGATCTAAGAGCAAAGCCTGAGAAAAGTGGGAACCGGTCTGCCGTCCGGGCGACGCAATAGACCTCCGCTCATTCCCGCGAAAGCGGGAATCCATAGGGCGGATCAGCAGGTCCTTGGGCAGCCAGTCCGCTCCGTTCGCCAGGTGGGCGGCAAGACCGCTGGCGAAGCTGGATCCCGACCTCCGCAGCCATAAATGACGTCGGAGTCACTATGGATTCCCGCTTTCGCGGGAATGAGCGGAGGCTTGAGGGAACTTCTGCGAGGCTTCTCCTCAGCCCCAGAAGGGGCTGAGGAAGATCGCCATCGACAGGATCCAGCCGGCGGTCCAGATCCCGGAGCGCAGGAAGCTCAAGCCCTTCCAGTAGGCCGCGATGTAGGCGAGCCGGACGATCACGAACACGATCGCCAGGGCATTGATCGCCGAAGCCGGACCGCCGTTGGTTTCCGCCACGATCACAGCCACGGCGAACAGGAAAAAGGCTTCCCACGAGTTCTGATGGGCCGCATAGGCCCGGCGTTGGAAGCCGGTCTGCTCGGCATGGCGAGCGCGCGGATCGCGGTTGTCAAGCTGCGGGTCGGCCTTGGCGGGATACACCGCCACGAACGGCAGCAGGCTCGCAATCACAACGCACCAGATCGCAATCGACATCGAAGGCCTTCCCTACGACAACATCTCGCGGCCGGAGAAACGGACCACGCGGTCGCGCCCGGCCTCCTTGGCCATGTAGAGCGCACGGTCGGCCCGTTCGAGCATCGAGGCCAGATTTTCTGCAGGTCCGCCCTCGGCGACTTCCCCGAATTCCGCGACACCGGCGCTGAAGCTCACCGGCGCCACACCGGCAAGCGGCGCCCCTCCGCAATCGCCCCGCGCAGCCGATCGACCGCCGCAGCACAATCGTGCGAGCCGGAGTGACTGATCAGGACGGCGAACTCTTCCCCACCGAGACGGAACAGCCAGTCCTCAGGCCTCAGCCGCTCGCGCACCAGTTCGGCGAAACGAACCAGAACGGCATCGCCGGCGGCATGGCCATAGAGATCGTTCAGCCGCTTGAAATAGTCGAGATCGAGAGCGGCAACGCTGAAACGCGCGCCGACCCCGGCGCTCCGGCGCTCCTCGGCAGCAAACACGCGGGCCAGCATGCGCCGGTTCCAGCAACCCGTCAGTCCATCGGTCAGCGCCTGGCGACCGACTTCGAGCTGGTTGATCGTCAGCGCGGCGAGATCCACCAGGATCTGGCGTTCGGCCGGCGTCATCGAGCGCGGCTTACGATCGATCGTGCACAACGTGCCGATGGGCACCTGGTTGAAGGTGACGAGCGGCGCGCCCGCGTAGAAGCGGACGTTGGGGCTTGAGCGAACATATGGATTGTCCGCGAAGCGCGCATCGTGGACGGCATCCTCGACGACGAATACCTCGTTGCGTTCAAGCGTATGGATGCAGAACGTCTCCTGGATCGGAACGCTTCCGGTGGAAATCCCCCACGGCCGCCTGGACCCACTGCTGTTCGGCATCGAGGAAGCTGACATGAGCAATCGGCATGCCCAATGCCGTGGAGGCGATTCGACTTACCCGGTCGAGCGTATCGCGCACTTCACTGCCCAACGCGCCGAGATCTTCGATTTCGCGACGCCGCATCTCGCCCTGCGTGACCTGCGGGCGGTGAAATTGGGCCATCATCTGCTCCGGCTGATCGGTCCAGTCGGCGCCACCATCGGCACCTCCGGCGGCCGATGCGAGGGACGCCGAAAAGCGAAATGGCTTCGAGCCGATTCGGCCCGAAGCCATTCTCATTCAGGTCAGAGCACCGATCGCTTCGGTCAGGACAAATCGTTCAGAATCGAGGCCGTGACCTGATCCTTCTCGTCGACGTCCTTCAGCATGCTCTTCATCATCCAGATCTGCTTCTCGTGCTCCACGAGGCGATCGTCGAGGATGTTCGCCGAAGCGTCGTCGCCGGCTTCATCGATGGTTGGCCGGATCTCTCGCATGGTGCGCACCACGATCTCATTATCGTGAATGAGCTTGCGCACCATCTCCCAGGGGCCTGGCACGCCGCGTTCTTCCTCCACCGACGCAAGCTCGGCAAAATCGGCATAGCTGGAGGGTGCATAGTGGCCGAGCGCGCGAATCCGCTCCGCGATCGTGTCGAGCGCGTTCCACTGGTCGGTGTACTGTTCCTCGAACATCAGATGCAGCGTCCGGAACCGCTGTCCCTCGACATTCCAGTGGAACCCGTGGGTCTTGATATAGAGGCGATGCGTGTCGGCGAGCACACGCGCCAGCCCCTTGGCGATCGACTTGCTCTCGGTTTCGGACATCACATTGTCGTTGCGCATAACAGCCTCCGTCGTTTCGCCATCAATGTGGGAAATCCTGCCGACACGGCAACCATCCGTGGGCTGCGACGCAACGTCCGGGAGGCCTCGCATCTTTTTCCCGAAAAAGTGACGGCCAATGTTCTAGAGAACGGCCGGATGCGGCGTTAGACGAAGGTCGGCAAGAAAGGACCCCCTCGGCCTATGAAGCGCGCAACGCTCCGAAATCGTTCCAACGTCGGCAAATTTCTCTGGGCCGCGCCGGTGGTGGCCAGCATGCTGGCGTTGGCGTCCCCGGCACGGGCCGCGAGCGCCGAGATCGAGACGCCGCACATCTCCACCGAGATTCTGGTGCGCGCCGAAACGGTCGCGCCCGGCGACACGGTGGATATCGCCGTCCGCCAGAGCGTCGCGAAGGACTGGCACACCTACTGGCGCAATCCGGGCGATTCCGGCGCACCGACGGAAATCACGTGGACGTTGCCCGAAGGCGCCGCCGCCGGCCCGATCCGCTGGCCGGTGCCCCACCGCCTGCCCTATCCACCGCTGGTGAACTACGGCTATTCTGACACCGAGACGCTGCTGACCAGCGTAACCGTCCCTTCCGACTGGCAGGTCGGTAAGCCGTTTGCGACCACGATCGAGGTCGACTGGCTGGTCTGCGCCGATATCTGCATTCCCGAAAGCGGCAGCGCCGAACTCACCATCCCGACCGGCGCGGAAACGCTGCCGGCCTCCTCCGTCGCCTTCGCCTTCCTGAACGCCGAACGTGCATTGCCGAAGCCGGTCGACTGGCCGGCACACTTCGAGACGACGGAGGACGGCGGATCGCTGGTGGTCGCGCCGGAGGGGATCGATCTCGCTTCCGTGTCGGAGGCCTATTTCTTTCCCGCCGAATGGGGCGTCATCGATCATTCGTCCCCCCAAGACGTCTCCGTCCGGGACGGTCGGCTGGTGCTGTCGCTAACGCCCGACGCCAAGTTCGCCGAAACGGCGCCCTCCGGCGTGCTGACCGTGGCGACACAGGATCACGTCCACGCCGGCTATGCGCTTGGCCCCGTGGAAGGAACGCCCACCAAAATCGCGAGCGCCGCTGTCGATAAGTCCCCCTCGCCGCCCTCGGGAGGCGGGACCCCGACGGCCGAACTTGGCACCAGCCCAGGCAACAATGCGGCCGCGACCGCCGGATCGCCGGGGCTGGTGCAAGCGATCCTGTTCGCCTTCATCGGGGGCCTGATCCTCAATCTGATGCCTTGTGTGTTCCCCGTGCTCGCGCTGAAGGCGGTCGCCTTCGTCGGCCATGGCCATGAGACCATGTCGCGACGCGTGACCCAAGGTGCGGCCTATACTGCCGGCATTCTGGCAAGCTTCCTGGCCCTGGCGGGCGGGCTGATCGCGATCAAGGCAGGCGGAGCCGCCGTCGGCTGGGGCTTTCAGCTCCAGCAGCCCATCGTCGTCGCCGTGCTCGCTTATGTCCTGTTCCTGGTCGGGTTGAACCTTTCCGGGCTGTTCGAAGTCGGCGTCGGGCTCACGCGCGCCGGCCAGGCCGTTCACGGCACGTCCGGCGCGACCGGATCGTTCCTCACCGGCGTGCTCGCCGCGGTGGTCGCCACCCCGTGCACGGCGCCGTTCATGGCGGTCGCGATCGGCTACGCCCTCACCCAAGGCACCGGCGTCACGCTCGCCGTTTTCGCCGCGCTCGGGATCGGGCTCGCCCTACCCTTCCTGATCATTTCGCTGGTCCCGGCGATCGGGCGCCGACTGCCCAAGCCCGGGGCCTGGATGATCCGCCTGCGCCAGGTGCTTGCCTTCCCGGTCTACGCCACGGCCGCCTGGCTGATCTGGGTGCTCGCCCAGCAGGCCGGTGTGGATGCCATGTTCGCCGCGCTGGTCGGCTGCGTGCTGCTAGCTTTCGCCGGCTGGCTTTACGGTCTGCTGCAGCACGGGCTGAAAGGCGGGCGCGTCGTCGCGATGGCGTTTTCCGTGCTCGGGCTCGTCGCGGCCGTCGGCCTGCTTGCCCCAACCATGACGCCGCCGGCCGATGCCGCGTCCGCCGACGCCGCCGCCGCGCGCGAGGATGGCGCTCAAGTCTACTCGGCGGAGCGCCTGGCGTCGCTTCGCTCCGATGGCGCGCCCGTATTCGTCAACGTCACGGCCGCCTGGTGCATCACCTGCAAGGTCAACGAGCGGGTCGCCCTCGGCCGGCCCTTCCGCGAGACCTTGGAGCGCGACGGCGTCACCTATCTGCACGCCGACTGGACCCGGCGCGATCCTGAAATCACCGCGCTTCTGGAGCGCTTCGGGCGCGCCGGCGTGCCGCTCTATCTGGTCTATCCCAAGGGCGACGGCGCACCCCGCGTCCTGCCGCAAATCCTGACCGAGCGCATTGTGATCGATGCGCTCGACGCGGCAGCCGGGGCGCAAAGCTAAAGCGTTTCCAGGCCAAGTGGAAACCGGTTGGCCGTCCGGAAACGCGTCGAAACAATAACGGAGACCCGCTCGGCTAGTCCGAGAAAAGCGGAAGGGATCCAAAGCCGGACTCCCGGGCCGCGGGTCTTTTTCCAACCGAATTCCGGTTCATCAGGCCTCTGGCGATCCGGCTCTACACGCCGAAGATCGCAACGGAGGCCTCACGACCGCGAAGCTCCACACCCCCGATGGCCTGCAGATCGCTTTCCGCGCTGAGGCCGTTTGCGGTTTCGGCATCGATCAGGATACGCGACTGCAGCTCCTTGTTCAGCGCCTGCAGCCGCTGGGCCCGGTTGACAGTATCGCCGTAGACCATGAAGGCTGGACGGTCGGTCCCCACGGCGCCCGCCGCGATCGGGCCGGTCGCGATTCCGATCGCAAGCTCCAGCTTCGCGCCGGCGAATTCCTCCTTGCGCGAAGCATGCAGCAGCGCCCGCGCCACCCAGAGCGCCCGGTCGGGATAGCTCTCGGTAGCGAGCGGCAGATTGAAGGTCGCCAGAAAGGCATCGCCGACGAAGGCGACAATGGTGCCGCCGGCCTCGCCCACGATCGCGCTTGCCCGGGTGAAGAAGGCATCGAGGATCTGGACCGCATCTCCGGGCGCGCGATCGCCCGCCAAAAGCGTGAAGCCGGCGACGTCCACGAAAATCGCCGACGCATCGCGTTCGGTCGGCTCCAACGCCCCTTCCGTCTCCAGGATCTCTTCGCGGATCGCTTCGGGCAAATAGCGCCCGAACGCACCCTCCACGTCCCGACGCGCCTCCACGGCTTCCTCGCCTTCGACGATCGCGCGGCGCACCAGGGCGATCATGACGGCCAGCACGGCCGTCGCCGCAAGCAGCGCCAGCGTTCCCGCGATCGCGCCGGCGCCGAAAAGCGTGCCCGGATTGGCCTCAGCCCCGGAGACGCACCAGATCCACGCGCCCCACCAGGTGAGCGTCATCGCGATCCCGGTCCACACCACCAGTCGCGAGCCAAGTGCAAATGTGGAAAGAGCCACCAGCAGGGCGCCGGACACCAAAGGTCCAGCGACAATTCCCGGACCGCTCGCGAACGGCCCGGTAGCGATCAGTACCCCTATGCAGACGGCATCAAGGCCGAAGACGGCAAAGGCCATCCAGGGCCGATCGGCGCGGGTTCCGATGACGCGCGCATAGATCAGGCCGATCAGCAGGATCGGCGCCGCCGCTGTTGCCAGAGTAGAGGCGAGCATCGGCGGGAGGGTCAGTCCCAGCCAGGCCATGACCGCGAGCGCGGTCAGGATCTGGAGCACCATGGCCACGCGCAGGCCACGGTGGCGGGTCGCTTGGAAGGCGCCGGAAACGGTCGCGTCGACAGGAAGGGTCATCGCGTCAACCGGTGGTCAGGAAGCGCCGCGTCTCTTCCTCGAGAACGAGGCAGGTGAGGACGTCGGAGGCGACGGCGCCGGTGTCGATATCGAGACGGAACGGCTTGATCTCCGGTGCTTCCACCGGCGTGTGGCCATGCACGACGAAATAGGGAAGCGGGCCAGCATGGGACAGGAACGGCTCCCGGATCCACATCAGATCTTCCGGATCCTGGGCCTCCAGCGCGACGCCGGGCCGGATGCCGGCATGGACGAACAGATAGTCGCCCTCAACGTGGCTGAGCTTCAGCTTCTTGAGAAAATCGAGATCGCGGCCAAGGGCCTCGCGGAGCTGGTCGCGCGCCTGGCCGATGGTGGTCCGGCCCACCTCCGCCGGCGGACTCACGCCGTAGGACTGCAGCGTCGGCCGGCCGCCATTCTGCATCCACAGCACCAGCAGCTCGGGATCATCGAGGAAATCGAGCACCATCTCCTCGTGATTGCCCTTGAGACAGATCCGCTCGCCATCGTGGGCGGGATCGGCCTGGAGCATCCGCAGAACCTCCTGGGAACTCGGCCCCCGGTCGACATAGTCGCCGAGAAACACTTCGACGATGTCGTCGCAGGGATTGCGCGTCACGTCGCGTTCGATCTCGGCGAGGATCCGGCCAAGAAGATCGGCGCGGCCGTGCACATCGCCGACGGCGTAGATCCGAGTGCCTTCGGGCACGCGCGGCGCGGTCTCGGGAAAAGCCATTCTGGGACGTCCGATCGCTTCGGCAAAGGAAAACGGCCGGGACGATGGTCCGCCCCGGCATCGCGCTTGGTTACCCCATCGCACCATTTCGGCGCAATCGAGGTCAAAAGGTTACCGCACGTGCTTCTTCAGTCGTGTCGGCGGGGCATTGGTCGGATCTTCCGGCCAGTTATGCTTGGGATAGCGCCCTTTCAGATCCTTGCGCACATCCGACCAGCTTCCGCGCCAAAAGCCCGGCAAGTCCCGCGTCACCTGGATCGGTCGATCGGCCGGCGACAAAAGATGCACCACCAAAGGCACGTCGCCACCGGCGATCGACGGATGGACGGCGAGCCCGAACAGATCCTGGACCCGAACCGAAATCGACGGTTCTTCGCCGTCATAGTCGATCGAAAGGCTGCGTCCGGACGAGATCTCGACCCGCGCCGGCGCCAACCGGTCGAGATCGCCGGGTCGATCCGGCGGCACCAGCGCCGAAAGCGCGGCCTCAAGGTCGCCCGCCTTGATGCCGGAGAGCGCGACGGCCGTCGGCACGAACGGGCCGAGCCAATCGCCAAGGCCGGCCGCGAGGGCCTCATCGTCGACCTGCGGCCATGGCGGGCCATTCGTCCTATGCAAAAAGGCCAGCCGATCGCGGAGCTGGCGAGCAACGTTAGACCACGGCCACCGATCGAGGCCGATTTTTGCCACGCCGTTCAGAAGGGCGGCCACGGTCTCCGGTCCCGGCTTCGGCACCGTGCGGCGCTCCGACAACACCACCCCCCCCAGCCGGCGCCGCTTGGTCTGGCGCACGGCGGCAACCTCCGGATCGAAAGCAAAGACGTCCTCCTCCTCGATCCGGTCGGCGAATGTGGTCTCGATCGTTGCGGCATCCAGCGGCGCGGCAAGCAGGATGCGCGCGTTCCGGGCGGCCCCCTGCAGCTCTGCGACGGCCAGGAAGGCTTCGCGAGCGAGCGCATCGGCGGGATCGAGAAGTCCCCCGCGACCCCCTGCCGTGCGGAAGCCGCCGGTCTGGCCGCGCGCCTGGGCGACCCGATCGGGATAGGCGAGTGCCGTCAGCCGACCGACCTGGAGCGGAACGATCGCCCGCCCCTCGCCCTTCGCGCCGCCGGCGGCCTCTGCCCAGCCCCGCGCGACGGCTCGTGCCGTGCGGGCCCGGTCCGAGCGATCCCGACGCAGGCTCTCGATGCGATGGGCGAGGCTGGTGTCGCGTCCGCCAAGCCCCTGTTCGGTCAGGATCAACGCGATCTCGGCCGCAAGCCCGGCCTCTCCGGTTCCCGCCGCCGCATGCACCATGTGGGCGAGCCGCGGCGGCAGCGGCAACGCGCGCAGGGCCTTGCCTTCCGCCGTCAGCGCGCCCGCTCGATCGATCGCGCCAAGCGCGTCGGCAAGCGCCACCGCCTCGCGCCAGGCGGCCGCCGGCGGCGGATCGAGCCAGGAAAGTTGCCCCGGATCGCTCACGCCCCATTCGGCCAAATCCAACACGAGCGCCGATAGATCCGCCTCCAGGATTTCCGGCGGATCGAACGCGAGTAGCGCCGCCGTCTGGCCCTCCGGCCAGAGACGGATCGCCACGCCCGGCTCGGTGCGGCCGGCGCGGCCGCGGCGCTGGTCGGCGGCAGCGCGCGAGACGCGTTCGGTGACGAGCCGGGTGAGCCCGGTCGCGGGCTCGAAGCGCGGCCGACGCACATAGCCGGAATCGACCACCACCCGCACGCCCTCGATCGTGATCGAGGTTTCCGCGATCGGGGTGGCGAGCACCACCTTGCGCCGGCCGGACCTGGCCGGACGGATGGCCGCGTCCTGGGCCTTGCCATCGAGGCCACCGTGTAACGGCACCACGTCGACGCCGTCCGGCAGATCCGACAGACGCGTCGCCGTACGTTCGATTTCGGCGCGGCCTGGCAGAAAGGCCAGGATCGACCCGGTCTCGGTCGCGAGCGCATGGCGCACCGCATCCGCAACCGCCTCCTCCATCCGGGTACCGGATGCAGGCGCTCGGTGGCGCGTCTCGACCGGATAGCTGCGCCCCTCGCTGACGATCACCGGGGCATCGCCCAGAAGACGCGCGATGCGCTCGGCATCCGCGGTGGCCGACATGGCCAGCAGCCGGATATCCGGCCTGAGCGCGCCTTGCGTGTCGAGAGCGAGCGCAAGGCCGAGATCGGTATCGAGGGCGCGTTCGTGCACCTCGTCGAACAGCACCGCCGCCACGCCGGAGAGTTCCGGATCGTCAACGATCATGCGGGTGAACACGCCCGACGTGATCACCTCCACTCGTGTTGCGGCCGACACGCGCGCGTCCATCCGAACCCGGTAGCCGACACGCTCGCCGACCTTTTCGCCCAGCGTTTCGGCCATGCGGCGCGCAGCCGCCCGCGCGGCCAGCCGGCGCGGCTCCAGAACCAGGATCCGGCCGTCGCCGCGCCAAGAGGTGTCGAGAAGCGCCAGCGGCACGCGCGTGGATTTGCCCGCACCCGGCGGCGCAACCAGCACGGCCGCAGCCCCCCTCTCCAGCGCGCCCAAGAGCTCCGGCAATGCGGCTTCGACCGGAAGCGTCGTCACGGTCGCGTGTTCCTTGCGCGAGCCGGTTGGCAGGCCCAGCCCACGCAACTACGCTCCCTCATCCCCACCTGCGCAGGATCGGATTCCGTGGCCATCCTCAAGAGCTTGCTCGCCTTTGTCCTTGTTATCGCCGCAGCCGCCCATGCCGCCGCGGAGGCCCCGGACCCGTCCGACTGGGACGGTGTCCTCGCCGAGGCCCGAGGTGAAACCGTCTATTTCCACGCCTGGGGCGGAGAGCCGCGCATCAACGCCTATATCGCCTGGGTGGGCGAGAAGGTGAAGGCGCGCTACGGCATCGATCTTGTCCAGGTCAAGGTCAGCGACACCGCCAACGTGGTCGCACAGGTGCTGGCGGAGAAGACTGCCGGTCGCGACAGCGGCGGCAGCGTCGACCTGGTCTGGATCAACGGCGAGAACTTCGCCGCCATGCGCCGGACCGATCTTCTGATGACGCCCGGCTGGGCGACCAAACTTCCGAACTGGCGCTATGTCGATACCGAGGGCAAACCGACGGTGACGACGGACTTCACGCTGGCAACCGATGGTCTGGAATCGCCGTGGGGTATGGCCCAGCTCGTGTTCTTTCGCAATCTGGAGACCATGCCGGACGCGCCGACCACCCTCGACGCACTCGCCGACTATGTCGCCGCCCATCCCGGCCGCTTCACCTACCCTCAGCCGCCCGACTTTCTGGGCACGACCTTCCTGAAACAGCTCCTGGTCACGCTTGCGCCCGACAAAGACTTGTTGTCGAAGCCGGCAACGGAGGAGGCCTTCGCGGCCGCAAGCCGGCCGGTGTTCGCCTTTCTCGACAAGATCACGCCGGATCTCTGGCGCCACGGCGCCGCCTATCCGCGCAACGTCGCCGCGCTGCGCCAACTCTTCGCCGATTCGGAGACTGATCTCGCCTTCACCTTCAACCCCGCCGACGTGAGTGCGGCGATTGCCGACGGCGAGCTGCCCGACACCGTCCGCCCATTCATCCTCGACGGTGGCACCATCGGCAATTCCCATTTCGTAGCGATCCCGTTCAACGCCAACGCCAAAGCGGGCGCGCTGGTGGTGGCCGACTTCCTGCTCTCGCCGGAGGCCCAAGCGCGCAAGGCCGACCCCACGATCTGGGGCGATCCGACGGTGCTCGACGTCACGGCCCTGCCCCCGAAGGACCAGGCGCTGTTCTATGCGCTGACGGAAGATCCCGCCCTGCTGCCGCCCTCCCAGATGCGGCCGACCCTGCCGGAACCGCACCCGAGCTGGACGGAACGTCTGGAAGAGGCTTGGGTGGCGCGCTACGGGAACCGCTGATGCGCTGATTGAGGAAAAGGTACCCCCGTCGATGCTGCGGCTCGGCCCGGCGATCACACTGGCGCTTTTGATCGGGCCGGTCGCCGCCGGGCTTGCCGGGGCTGCCTTGCCGGCGTTCGGTTATCTGCCGGCGCTCGGCGGCAACACGCTTTCGCTCGCTCCCTTCCGGGCGCTCTTCGCCGAGCCGGGACTTACCACATCGGTCGCACTCAGCCTGTGGACAGGACTGGCCTCCGCATTGCTGGCAACCACGATCACGCTCCTCTTTCTCGCGGGCTGGTCCGGAACGCGCACCTTCTTCTGGATGCGCCGGATGCTGTCGCCATTGCTGGCGCTGCCCCATGCCGCCGCCGCACTCGGGCTGGCGCTTCTGATCAGCCCGTCCGGTTTCCTGATGCGGCTATTCTCGCCTTGGGCGACCGGATTTGCGCGGCCACCCGACCTTCTGATCGTGCACGATCCGGCCGGGCTCGCCGTGATCGCCGCCCTGGTGGCGAAGGAAGTGCCGTTCCTGCTCCTGATGGCGCTTGCCGCTCTGCCCCAGACCGATGCCGACCGGCTGACGCGTGTCGCCGCCAGCTTCGGCTATGGCCGAATTTCCGGCTTCGCCTTCGCCGTTCTGCCGCGGCTTTATCCTCAGCTTCGACTGCCGATCTTCGCGGTGATCGCGTTCGCGACCTCCAACGTGGAAGTGGCGCTGGTGCTCGGCCCCACGACGCCGGCCCCGCTTGCGGTGCGCCTGGTGACCTGGATGGGCGACCCCGACCTTGCCCGCCGCTTCGCCGCCTCCGCCGGCGCGCTCCTGCAAATCGCCGTCACGGGTGCCGCTCTCCTCTTGTGGCTTGCGTTCGAGACGCTGGTGAAAACGATTGGATGCGCGATGGTCCGCTCCGGCTGGCGCTATCGCCGCGATGGCGGCCTGCGGGGGATCGGCGCCGCTTTGGCGCTTGTGTGCGCCGCCGCGATCGGGCTCGGCCTTCTCTGTCTCGCGATCTGGTCGGTCGCCGCCGTCTGGCGCTTCCCCGATGCGTTGCCGACCCACTGGACATTCGCCGCCTGGCGCGACCAGGCGGGCGCCACCACCGGCCTGACGGCCACCACGGCAGCAATCGCCGCCCTCGCCACGCTTGCGGCCTTGCTGCTCGCGCTCACCTGCCTGGAGAACGAAAGCCGACGCGCCCGCCCGCCCGGCCGCCGCGCCCTTGCCCTCGTCTATGTGCCGATGGTCGTACCGCAGGTGTCGTTCCTGTTCGGGCTACAGGTGCTGCTCTTGGCCGCCGAATTTACGCCATCGCTCGCCACCGTCGCCTTCGCGCACCTGGTGTTCGTGCTGCCCTATGTGTTCCTGTCGCTCGGCGATCCCTGGCGCGCGTTGGACCCGCGCTACGGCCAGGTCGCGACCGCGCTCGGCACGCGACCCTGGACCGTGTTCTTCCGGGTCCGGCTGCCGCTCCTGGCTCCGGCAGTGCTGACGGCCGCAGCGGTCGGATTTGCGGTTTCCGTCGGGCAGTACCTGCCCACGCTCCTGATCGGCGGGGGCCGAATCGCCACCGTCACGACGGAGGCGATCGCGCTTTCCGCCGGTGGCAGCCGACGCCTTGTCGGGGTTTATGCGGTGCTGCAAATGGTGCTGCCGATGCTTGGCTTCATGGTCGCGCTCGCCGTACCCGCGATCGTGTTTCGCAACCGGCTCGGCATGCGACAGGCCCAGACATGAGCGCGGACACCGACCTCGTCCTCGATCATGTCGAGATCGCCAGGGACGGCATGCCTTTTTTGGCGTTGAGCGCGACCATCCGGGCCGGTGCGGTCTTGACGATCATGGGCCCCTCGGGAAGCGGCAAATCCACGCTTCTGGCCTATGTCGCAGGCTTCTTGCGTCCGCCCTTCGTCGCGCGCGGCACGGTTCGAATCGGTACTTTCGACCTCACCCGGCTTCCCGCCGCCGAACGACGCGTCGGACTCCTGTTTCAGGATGCGCTGCTGTTTCCGCATCTTTCCGTCGGCGGCAACATCCGCTTCGCGTTGCCGGCGTCCGTGAAGCGGGCCGCGCGCGCAGAAGCGGTCGACAACGCACTGACCGAAGTCGGACTTGCCGGCAATACAAACCGCGATCCGGCCACCCTATCGGGCGGCGAGCAGGCCCGCGTCGCTCTCGCCCGGGTGCTGAGCGCGCAGCCGCGTGCGCTGCTCCTCGACGAGCCCTTCTCCAAGCTGGACGCCGCCTTGAAGGCCCAGATCCGTCAGCTCGTTTTCGACACAGCGCGGGAGCGCCGCCTGCCCGTGCTTCTGGTCACTCACGACCCGGACGACGCCCAGGCCGCGGGTGGAGCTGTCGTTCGTCTGGATGAGAATTAGGCCGACGGCTTACTCAACAAAAAAGGGGCACGCCTGCGCCCCCTTCTCGTCCGGATTTCGCTCGCGTGAGCACTTTTTTAACCGCAAATCCCGGACGGAAAACCGGTTCCCACTTTTCCTGGGATTTCGCGAAGCCAGCGGACGACGGTCCGCCGCCCGGTCAGGGCGCGCCCGCGCAGCCGCGAGCAAAGCGAGCCGGCGTGAGCACTTTTTTAACCGCAAATCCCGGACGGAAAACCGGTTCCCACTTTTCCTGGGATTTGCTTAATCGTCCGACGCAGGAGCCGACTGCAGCATCGAGTAGCGCTCGGTACCGATGGACTCCAGCAGGTGAAGCTGGGTCTCCAGGAAATCGATATGGCCTTCCTCGTCGCCGAGCAGGCTCTCAAACAGCGCCATGGAGACGTAGTCGTCCTTCTCCCGGCAAAGCTTGCGGGCTTCGGTGTAGAGCGCACGGGCCGAATATTCCGCTGCCAGATCGCACTCCAGCACTTCCTTGATGCTCTGGCCGATCCGCAGCGCTTCCAGCGTCTGCAGGTTCGGGAACCCCTCCAGGAAGATGATGCGCGTCACCAGCTTATCGGCGTGCTGCATCTCCTCGATGGACTCCTCCCGCTCCTTCTTCGCAAGCAGGGTGAAGCCCCAGTCGTCAAGCATGCGATAGTGCAACCAATACTGGTTGATCGCGGCCAGCTCGTGCTTCAAGGCACGATTCAAATAATCGATGACTTCGGGATCGCCCTTCATGTGTCAGCTCTCCGGTGCAGGATGAAATTGGAATAATTCAAAAATAGCTGGCGGAGCGAGCCCCGTCCAGTAGCGTCAGCTAAAATATCGAAGATTTTAGTCAGGATTTTTCCGGCCGGCCGTTCGGGGCCACTATCGAACCGGCAAACGTGCCAGAGCGTTTCCAGGCCAGGTGGAAACCGGTTGGCCGTCCGGAAAACGCTTCGAAACAATAACTTGGCCCCGCTCCGCGAGCCCGGAAAAGCGGAACGGATCTAGCCCCCATCGGCAGCCGTCATTTGGAATAGACGTGGATCCGATGCACGATCGCCGTGCTTTCTGCGGGCATACCGGCAAAGGCCGGGCTCGATTCGATATGGCGCCAGCGGCCTTCGAATTGGAGCTTTTCGATCGTCTCGCCATACTCGGGCTCGATGCCCTCGTCGGCCCGGAGCGAAAACACGATGCGGCCGCCCGGACGCACCACCCGCAGGAGTTCGGCGAGAGCCTCGGGGCCCGCATGGCCCGGCGTCAGCGTTCCGACGCACATCACCGCGGCGAACACGTCGTCATCGAAGCCGAGCTGGTCGCCGAGACGCATGGGCAGAAGGCTCTCATAGGCGTTCTTGAGCGCGGCTTCGCCCAGCATCGCCTCCGAGAGATCGATCCCGACAATCGGTCCGAATCCAATCAGCGACATAAGCGATCCGACCAGCCCGGTACCACATCCGGCATCCAGGATCGGTCCGTCACCGGCCCCGATATGACGGGCGGCGAGCGCCACCGCGACGGAAGGCAACAGGTAGCCGAAACGGGCAAGGTCGCTCTCGTAGTCGTTTGCCCAGGCGGCATAGGCTGCCAGCCGTTCCGCATCGTTCGTGGCGCTGTAGACGCGCGAAAGCCGCTCGGACGCGCTATCGGGCATGCTGCTCCCCCTCGCTGGTCGTCCTCTGATCGTGTCGTCCTTGGAGCCGCCGCGGTGCATCCGCGCGCGCGGCTCCTCTTGTCGACAAGAACGGGTCGATCTCGTCCTCCCCGCACGCAAGCGATGTATCGCCCGCAGGCGGAGGTCGGTGCGGGCGGACTATAGGCCGGCTTGGCCGATTGACCAAATCCGACCATATCGCGGAAACTGAACGCCCGTTGTGACGTCCGGCCCTGCTCCGCCAAGAGCGTTTCCAGGCCAAGCGGAAATTGGTTGGCTGTCCGGAAATGCGTCGAAACGAGAACTTAGGCCGCTCCACGATTCGGAGAAAAGCGGAACGGGTCGTTAGTTGAAAAACCGCAGCCGCCGCTTGGGTTGAGGGTCCTCCTCGTCGGATCCTTCCGGGCCGGGATCGTCGGGCGCCGACTGCAGCGGGAAGGTCACCGTGGAAGCATGGTTCGCGCCGTTGCCCGCGCGCGCCTTCTCGGTCTTCGCCTTCTCCTCGACCGGTTCGGGGGCGGGCTCGTTGGCAGCCGCTTTGTGCGCGTCGTCCGAAGCCGATGCCGCCTTCTCCTGCGATTCGTGGTCCGCGTCCGTGACCGTCTCGGCGTCCTTCGGCGGGACGGCAGCAGACGGCGGCGCGGGCGGCGGCACGATCTCGTCCGGTTCGACAGGGGCAGCCGGGGCAGCCGCCTGCGGCTTCTCCGGCGCAGCAGGGTTCGGCGCAGGCGACGCTGGCCTCGCAGAAGCCGAGCCCGGCGCAACCGCCACCACGGCCGCATCCGCCGAAGCAGGCTCGCTTGGGCCAACCGTCTTCAGTTCGGGCACGGCACGCTCCAGAAGCGCCTTGTCGATTGGCGGCTCCACAACGCCGCCGAGCGCTTCCACCGGTACCTTCCATTCGAACGCATCGATCCGCCCGGTCACCGGAGAGACCGGCGCCCAGGTGTCGGAGACCACTCCGTCGGCGGTCCAGGCCGGATCTTTCGGCGCGCGCAGCGCCCGCGACAGCCATTCGCGGACGCGGCCCTGGTCGTTGGTCTCCGCCTCTTCCAGCTCCGCCATCAGCAGGCAGGCGCGCTGGGTCGGATGGTTTTCTAAAATCGGCCGCATGGCCTGGCGCGCTTCGTCGAACTCACGCGCATCGATCGCGGCCTCGGCGATCGCGAACGAGCCTTCGGAGCTGGTCGGCCGCAAGGCGGCGAGCGAGCGCATCCGCTTCAGCCGGTCGCGTGCCGCATCGCCGTGGCGAATATGGCTGTAGGCTTCCGCCAGCTCGGGATGCGGCTCGCGCTTCCAGGTCTGCTCGACCACCTTGCCGGCGCGCCGGATGTCGCCGAGACGCGCCAGAAGCCGGGCCGCGACGGTCGCCGCGGGCACCAGATCCTGCGCCAGGCTGTGAGCTTCCAGCGCAAGGCTTTTGGCCTTTTCCGGCTCGCCGAGTTCCAGCTCGAGCGCCCTTGCCGTCAGGAGAACACCCTTGAGGCGGCGCGACTTGGCCTTGTCGACCAGCTTGTTGTGGGTGTTGCGATCCAGGATGCGGGTCGCGGCCTCCCAATCGCGGCGCGCGGCGGCATGTTCGAATTGCGCCTCCGCAGCCCAGGGCAGGCTGGGCGCGATTTCCGCGGCGGCGTCGGCATAATGCTGCGCGGCCTCCGCCTGCCCCTCGCGGCTTGCCTCAATGTAGAGCCCGTGCAGACCGAGAAGCCGGGTCTCGCTGTCGCCCACCATCTGCTCGAACAGGGCACGCGCCTGGCTGCGGTCACCGCCGAGCTGAGCCGTCTGCGCCTCAAGCAGGCCCACGGCCGGCTCGTTCGGCAGCGTGCGACGGGCCTCGACGGCGTATCGGCGCGCCAGGCGATGGTCGCCGGACCCGACCGCAATCAAACCGTTGGAGAGTGCCCGATAGCCCTTTTCCCGGCGGCGACGGTCGAAGAAGCGCGACAAGCGGCCCGGCGACAGGAGGATCGCCCGAAACAACCCCCACAGGATGATCGCCGCCGCCATCAGCACCACGAGCGCGGCCAGCGCCACGGTGGTGGAGGTTTGGATCTGATAGCCGAGCCAATTGATGTCGACGGCACCCGGACGATCGGCGACCCAGGCTCCGCCAAGCGCCAGCGCGAAGACCAGGAGAAGGAAGAGGAGAACGCGAATCATCGTGCTGGTCTCGCTCGATCAGTTGCCGGGCGTGGCGGAAGACGAAGCGGCCGGAGCGGCGCCCCCGCCGTCGGTCTGGGCGAGGCTCGCAAGCACGTCGTCGCCGACCTTCTTGACGAGCTGATCGGCGGCCGCACGCGCAGCAAGCTGATCATGCCACTCCTTGGAGGCCGCCTTGGCCGGCTCCGGCAGGTTCTGCCAAGCATCAGCCGCCGCCGACAGATTGCCGTCGTCGAGGTCGCTACGGATCTGGTCCAGCGTCGCGCCGACCCCGCCGCCGCCGGCCTCTCCGGTGCGGCGAATGCGCACCAGCGATTCCGCGTTGGCCAAAAGACCGGAGACGAAGCCGTCCTGGGACGCCGAGCCCCGCACGCTTTCATAGACGGCGGTGGTGACCTCGGGATAGGCATCGATCAGGGCTTGCCGGGTCATTAGCCCCTTGTCGGCAAACGGCTTCAACGGCGCGATCAGGGCGGGATCGTCGACCCGCGAGGTCACGGCAGCAAGCTCGGCCGTAAAGGGCGCGCCGGTTCGCAGCGCCTGGTCCAGCATCGCGGTGGCGACCGCAAGAGCCGCCGTTTCGCGCGGTCCCGGACCGCCAAGCTGCTTCTCGATCGCGGCCACACGGCCGGAGAGATCGGACGCCGTCGAGGACAGCGACGAGACCGTGCCCGACAGGTTGCTCACGGTGCCGGACAGGTTGTCGAGAGTCGTCTTCAGCGAGCCCTCCGACGTCTGGATGGCGTCCAGCGACCGGTTGATTTGGCTGATCGTCGCATTCGCCTTGTCGGCATCCGCAGCCGCCTGCTTGGCCGTGTTCAGCGCCTGGCCCGACTGGTCGGCAACATTGGTGAGGGAAGTCTTGAGGGCATTGACCTCATCGGGCGTCACCGCCGGCGCCGACTGGCTCGACTGAACGCTGGACTCCAGGTTCGAGACGCGGTCGTGCAGGTTGCTCTGGACCGAGGCGAGCGAAGACTTGAGGTTCTCGATCTCGTCGCTCGCGCCCTGCGACCCCGAGCGAAGCCGGTCCTCCAGACCGGCGATCCGGCCGCGCAGCTCCGCGCCCAATCCACCGTTCGAGGAGGCGGCGTTTTCCAGAGTCACGATCCCGTTCTTCAGAACGATAAAGCCGCCAGCCAGCGTCACCACCGCACCGAACAGGGCAGCGAGCACGAGCCCGCCGAACCCGCTGCCACGGCGTACGATGGTGATTTCCTGCGGCGGCATGCGAACGTCGTCGTCATCGTCATCCGCGTCGCGGCCGGCGCCTTGCGGCGCGTCGGCAGCGGCTGGGGTCTCGGAGGCCTCCGACGCGTCCTCGCCATTGCGCGGACCGGTGGTCGGCACGCCGCTGGTGCGCGGGCGCGCCTGCGATTCGCCTCCGGTTGAGCTGTCCTTCGGCGTTTCGCCGTCCTTCGCCTCTTGGGAAGCGGCGGTCTTGGCAGCCCCCGTCGCCTCCGCGGTGTCGGCCGGCTCGCTGTCGGACTTCGGCTGATCGGCCGACGGCTTACCCGATCCCGTGTCGGACGGCTTGTCACCGGACGAAGCGGACATCTCGTCGGCCTTGGCCTTTCCAGACGATTGGGACGGTGGCTCGGACGAGCCGGCGCCGGGCTTTTGGTCTTTGCCAGACGTCCCGGCTGCCTTCGGCGCGGTTTCCTCGCGGACTTCCGATGCCGGCAGATCGATGACCGGCGGATTCCGCCTGTCCTTTCCGCTTTTCGGATCGCTCGGATCGTTGCTCGCCGCCATCTCCATCCCCGTCTGACTCAGCCGGGCCGCCACTCATTTGCGACCCAAGGTCCGTTATACACCATTTGGCACGGGCCGCGTCCCGGGTCGACCGGTTCGATGGCCGCACGACGGCCCTGTCCCACCCGCTCGTTAAGCCGGAATGAGCGCCAGCAACGCATCCTGATCCGGCGTTGCCGCAACCGCCACATCGCGGGCACCAGCGTCACGCAGGCAATCGGCGACCGCCTCCGACAGGCAATAATGTCGCGCGCGCATCAGCGATTCCTTAAGCCCGGCGGCCTCGGCAAGGGTGAGCAACGTGGCGGCCGAACGCGGCGAAAAGGAGAGGACACCGTCGAGCGTGCCCGCCCGCAGCGCCTCTGCGGCATCCGAGGGAAGCGCCGTGGCCGGCTCGGCCCGGTAGACCACCCGTGTCTCGACCTGAATGCCAGCAGGCCGAAGCAGCGCGGCGAGATCGCCGCTCCTGTCCCGGCCGGCAAGATGCAGGAGCCGGTGCGGTTTCACCTCTTCCGCGGAAATCCGCTCGGCCACGGCGGCAAGATCCCCACCGGCCGAGCGCACATCACCGAAGCCCAGCGCGCGCGCAGCGCGCGCCGTGGCATCACCGACGGCAAACACAGGCAGGGAGAAGATCCGCTCTTTTTCCGGATGAAGCGAGATCGCCCGCACCGCACCGCGGCTCGTCAGGACGATCGCATCCGCATCGCAGGGCGCCAGGCTCACGGTCGGATCCGGCACGATCTCCAGGAGCGGAGCGCGCACCGGTTCGTGCCCCGCCGCCTCAAGCCGATCGGCGGTCTCTTCCGCCTGCGGCATCGGACGGGTCACCAGCAGTCGCATAAGGAGGTTAGACCCAATCCACGAAGAAATCGGGGCCGCCGCGTTCCTTCAACGCCGCGCCCAGGGCACGGCCGATGGAATCGGCTTCGGCGAGTGTGCCGTCGAGGGTCTGTTCCTCCACCCGAGCTCCGTCCGGCGTGGCGATCAGGCCGTGCAGGCTGAGCCGGTCGCCGTCGAGCGTGGCATGACCGGCGATCGGGGTCCGGCAGGAGCCGTCGAGGGTCGCCAGGAAGGACCGCTCGGCTGCCAGCGCGATCCCAGTCGCCTTGTCCAGATGCGGCGCCAGCGCCGCCTTGGTCGCGGCATCGTCTGCGCGGATCTCCAAGGCGATCGCGCCCTGGCCGAGCGCGGGCGGAAACCGGTCGATCTCCAAAACGGCGGTGGCGACATCCGGCCGGCCGAGCCGGTTGAGCCCAGCCATGGCGAGCAGCGTGGCATCGACCACGCCCTCTTCCAGCTTGCGCAAGCGGGACTGCACGTTGCCTCGAAAGTTGACCACCTTCAGGTCCGGCCGCAACCGCTTGACGAGCGCCCCCCGGCGCAGGCTCGCGGTACCGACAACGCCCCCCTCCGGCAAATCGTCGAAGCTCTTCGCCGTCAGCGAGATAAAAGCGTCGCGGACATCCTCGCGCGGCAAATAGCCGGCAAGCACCAACCCGTCCGGCAGCACGGTCGGTACGTCCTTTGCAGAATGGACCGCGACATCCAGCGAGCCATCCAAGAGGCCGTCCTCGATCTCCTTGGTGAACAGCCCTTTGCCGCCGAGCTCCGCGAGCGGCCGGTCGAGCACCTTATCGCCGGTCGTCTTGATAACCACGACTTCGACCGCGTCGGCTTCTAGTCCGGCCGAGGCCACCAGCCCATCGCGTACGGCGTGAGCCTGCGCAAGCGCCAGCGGGCTGCCGCGCGTTCCGATCCTGATGCGTTCCAATTGCACGAAGCGCTCGTCCAGTGCTACCGCAGAGAAGAAGGGACGGACCATAACGGTGCACCCGCCGCCGGCCAAGCCGGTCCTTGGGATTTCCGACCGCGTCCGTCCTTAAGCATGTCCTCTCCGAATTGAGCCGATTTGAACGAAAAGGACTTGCTCAACCTGTTGAATCTGGAGCCATTTCTGGGCGCTTAGATGTTTCCATCCGAGCCGAAAAGGCTTTAGAGGCTGTTATGACGCGTTTCCGGACGGCGAACCGGTTCCCACTTCGCCTGGAAACGCTCGACGTCATGAACTCATAGACAACCGGGCCCGAATGATCGTCCTCGGCATTGAAACGAGCTGCGACGAAACCGCAGCAGGAGTGGTTCAGCTACAGCCGGACGGAACCGGCCGGATCCTGTCGGACGTGGTGCGCAGCCAGGTAGAGGCCCATGCCGCCTATGGGGGCGTGGTGCCGGAAATTGCCGCGCGCGCCCATGTCGAGGTTGCCGACGAGGTCGTGCGCAAGGCAATGGCCGACGCGGAGCTGGGTTTTTCCGACCTTGATCTCGTCGCCGCCACCGCGGGGCCGGGGCTGATCGGCGGCCTGCTGGTTGGGCTCACCACGGGCAAGGCGATCGCCTCCGCCGCCGGTCTGCCCTTTCGCGGCATCAACCATCTGGAAGCCCATGCGCTGACGGCACGCCTCACCGACGGTCTCGCCTTTCCCTATCTGCTTCTGCTGGTCTCCGGTGGTCACAGCCAGTTCATCCTGGTGGAGGGCGTTGGCCGCTATCGGCGCTGGGGCACCACCATCGACGATGCGCTGGGCGAGGCGTTCGACAAGACGGCAAAGCTGCTCGGGCTCGGTTATCCCGGCGGCCCGCAAGTGGAAAAGACGGCGGCCACCGGCGACCCGACCCGGTTCGCCTTTCCCAGGCCGCTCGCGGACCGGCCGGATCTCGCGCTTTCCTTCGCCGGATTGAAGACTGCTGTGCGGCTCGCCGCCGAACGTACCGATCCGCTCGACGAGAAGGCGATCGCCGACATCTGCGCGAGCTTCCAGGCGGCGATCGCCGACGTGCTCGCCATCAAATCCGCCCGCGCGCTCGCCCGCTTCCGGGCCGAGTATGGCGCCACCGCCCCTGCCCTGGTCGCCGCCGGCGGCGTGGCTGCGAACACCGCCGTTCGTACCGCTCTCCAAGGGGCTGCGGAAAATGCCGGTGGCCGGCTGGTGGTGCCGCCCGGCCGGCTTTGCACCGACAACGGCGTGATGATCGCATGGGCCGGCGCCGAACGCGCCGCCGCCGGGCTCGATGACGACCCGGAGATCACCGCCCGGCCGCGCTGGCCGCTCGATGCGGATGCCGCCCCGCTGGTCGGCTACGGTCGTCTGGGCGTGAAGGTCTGACCCGATATGGCCACGCCCCGTACCATTGGCATCATCGGCGCCGGCGCCTGGGGCGCGGCCCTTGCCCAGGTGACGGCGCGCGCCGGCGGTCGCGTCCAGCTCTACGCCCGCCGCCCCGAGGCCGTCGAGGCCATCAACCGGGAGCGGAGCGCCCCGAACCTGCCCGGCATTCGCCTCTGTCCGGAAATCATCGCGACCGGCGAACTCGCCGAGGCCGCCGCGGCGGATGTTGTGGTGCTGGCCACCCCGGCCCAGACCACCCGCGCGGTCTCCTCCGAGGTCGCGCCCCATGTGGCGCCGCGCACTCCGATCGTCATCACCGCCAAGGGCATCGAGCGCGACACTGGACGGCTGTTGTCGGAAGTAATCGCCGAGACCATTCCACATGGGCGGATCGCGGTCCTGTCCGGGCCCGGCTTTGCCCGAGAAGTGGCAAGCGGACTGCCCACGGCCGTGACGATCGCAAGCGTCGACCGGGCAGTCGCGCCGGTGCTGTTGGAAAGCTTCGCGGCGCCGTCCTTCCGGCCCTACGCCTCCGAAGACGTGCGCGGCGTCCAGATCGGCGGCGCGCTCAAGAACGTGCTGGCGATCGCTGCCGGCATCGTGATCGGCCGGGCGCTCGGCGCCAGCGCCCATGCCGCGCTGACCACGCGCGCGCTTGCCGAGCTGATCCGGATCGGGGTGGCCGATGGCGGTCGGCGCGAGACGCTGACCGGGCTTTCTGGCCTGGGCGACCTGCTTTTGACCTCCACCAACCCGCAATCGCGCAATTTCACATTCGGCGAGAAGCTCGGCCGTGGCGAGACGACGGTTGCCGAGACCCGCACCGGCGGGCCGCTGGTGGAAGGGGTGGCGACCGCTCCGGTGGCGCTCCGGATCGCCCGGCGATTGGAGGTCGACACCCCGATCATCGCAGCCGTCGCCGCCGTGCTCTCCGACAAGCTCACCATCGACGCGGCGATCGAGGCGCTGCTCAGCCGACCCTTGAAGCGCGAGGAGGACTGATTTTCCGCGCCGTCTGGCCATTCCCAGCAAATCACGCTAGCCAGGACGGCAATCGAGACTACACAATCAGCCATTCTACGAGAGGACGCCCATGCTGTTCGTCGCGATCTGCCGGGACAAGCCCAATTCCGCCGACCTGCGCACCAATGTCCGGCCCGACCATATCGCCTGGCTGGAAGCGAACCCCGACAAGGTGAAGCTCGGCGGACCGTTCGTGACCGAGGACGGAGCGGCGTCGATCGGCTCGATGCTGATCGTCGAGGCCGACACGCTCGAAGGCGCCCAGGCGTTCCTGGCCGATGATCCGTACGCCGGCGCGGGCCTGTTCGAGGCCGTGCAGGTCGTGCCCTGGCGCGCGACCGTCGGCGCCAAACTCTAAAGGCCGGCAATGGCATACTGGCTGTTCAAGTCGGAGCCCGGGGCCTGGTCGTGGGACGACCAGGTCAAGACCGGCAAGGCCGGACAGGAATGGGACGGCGTGCGCAACCACCTGGCCAAGAAGCAGATGCAGGCCATGAAGGTGGGCGATCTCGGCTTCTTCTATCACTCCGTCAACGAGAAGCAGATCGTCGGCATCGTGAAGGTGATCGCCGAAGCGCATCCCGATTCCACCGACGGGACCGGCACTTGGTACTGCGTCGATATCGCGGCGGTAAAACCGCTGAAGACGCCCGTGACGCTTGATATGGTGAAATCCACACCCGAGCTTTCCGAGATGGCCCTCGTAAAGAACTCGCGGCTCTCCGTGCAGCCGGTGACCGAGGCCGAATGGGAGCGCGTATGCGCGATGGGCGGCGTGAAGGCTTAACCTCAGACCTCCCTGCGGACGGCGACGCCGGGCCGAAGCGCCGGCGCGCCTTCATCCTGGCCCACACCCGACTTTTGACGCCGCCGCACGTGCCGGAAATCCGGCTGCATCTTGCCGACGAAGCGACCGAGCTCTGGGAGCGCACCGAAGAGGAGCTCCAGGAAATCGGCCTGCCGCCACCCTTCTGGGCCTTTGCCTGGGCCGGCGGCCAAGCGCTGGCCCGCTACATCCTCGATCGGCCGGAGCTGGTGGCCGGCAAACGCGTGCTCGACTTCGCCAGCGGCTCGGGCCTGGTCGCGATCGCCGCCGCCAAGGCCGGGGCTGCGACGGTCGTCGCCACGGAAATCGACGCCTTCGCCATTGATGCGATCGCGCTCAATGCCGCCGAAAACGCCGTAACCGTCGAGGTCCGCCACGCCGATGTCCTGGCCGCTCCGCCTTCGGACGCGGATCTCCTGCTCGCCGGAGACGTGTTCTACGAAAAGCCCATGTCCGAGGCCGTCATCGCCTGGCTCGACACGGCGTATCGGGCCGGCGCCAACGTTCTGATCGGCGACCCCGGCCGCTCCTACCTTCCGCGAGATCGGCTGCAAGCCCTCGCCGACTACCGGGTGGAAGTCACCCGCGCCCTGGAAGACAGCGAGATCAAGCACACCACGGTCTGGCGGCTCGCAGCGCCCGGCGCATAGAGCATTTCCAGGAAAAGCGGAGCGGCTCGAAACCCGGCGTTAACCAAACCACACGAAAGAAGAGGATGGGACTATCCGCCGCCCAGGACCGACAGGTCCGGCAGGATCATCCCTTGGCGGGCTCCGATGCTGCGTCCGCCCTTTTCGCTTTCATCGTTTGGCTTCGCGGGACGGATCAGGACGTCCGTCCGCTCCGGGAGACCCTCGTCGTGATCGACCGCCGCCTGTTTTTGAGCACGCTTGCCGCCTCCGCCGCCGGAGGCTTGATCCTGTCGCGCACAACGATCGCGCAGGACATCGCCGACATGAAGCCGGGCGACTATTTCTGGGATCCCGACCGGGCACCGGACGGCCTCGTCGTGGTGGTCGTCTCGATCCCGGAGCAGAAGACCTATGTCTACCGCGACGGCGTGCTGATCGGGGTCTCGACCTCCTCGACCGGACGGCAGGGCTACGAAACGCCGACGGGCGTGTTCACGATCCTGCAGAAGGACAAGGTCCACCACTCCGACAAATATAACAACGCCTCGATGCCCTACACGGAACGGCTGACCTGGTCGGGTGTCGCGCTGCATGCCGGCAACCTGCCCGGCTACCCGACCTCCCACGGCTGCATCCACCTGCCGCTCGCCTTCTCCAAGGATCTGTTCGGAATCACCCAGCTCGGCACCCCGGTGATCGTCGCCGACAGCCATTCCGGCCCCTCCGATCTGCTCGATCCCGGCCTTCTCTTGCCTGAGGACGGCGACAGCGAAGCCCTCGCCAAGACCATCATGACCGACGGCGACAAGGCCGATCCGGATGCCGCTCCCGCCTCGGCCGCGGCCGTCCCGGCCTCGGTGATCGCCTCCGCCGCCGACCAGAAGATCTACGTGATGGAAAACGGCGAACTCACCTTCGAAGGCCCGATTTCCTTCAAGGACGGCCCGCCGATCGGCAGCACCGTCTATCTCATGAAGGCCACCTCGCCCGGTGCGTCGGCGACTTGGACCGCCATCCGCTACGAAACCGCCGATGGCAGCGAAGAGCCGGATGTGCCCACCGCTGACCCGCTGCAACGCATCACCGCCGATGCCGATGTGCGCCAGCGGCTAGTCACGCTCTTCACGCCGGGCGCGACCCTGCTGGTCACACAGTATCCAGCCGATCCGGCGACCCGCAGCGACCCAGGCTTCCTGGTTGCCACCCACGCGACTTCCTAAAGCGTTTCCAGGCCAAGCGGAAACCGGCTGGCCATCCGGAAATGCGCAATAGCAATTGGTTCGACCCGTTCGGCGATTCGGTGAAAAGCTGAACGGATCGAAGCGGATTGATCTTCTGCGCGTTCGGGCCGAGAACGGGGCTCTTCGGTCCGAATCGCCTGCGTTGGTCATATTGCGAGTCGGACGCCGGTTATCGGTCTCCCAGGATGAGCGCATGAACCAGGACGCCGCACAGGCCGTCATCGTCGCCACATCGTTCGTCGCCCGGGGCTCGGTGGGGCTGCGCGCGACTGGGTTCGCTCTGGAACGGCTCGGCCATCCCGTTTGGGCGGTGCCGACCGTGTTCCTGCCCTGGCATCCCGGCCATGGCCGCGCCACCCGCAGCGTCCCCGATGCCGGGGGCTTCGCCGCAGGCGTGGAAGAACTTGCCGACAGCCGCTGGCTGGACGAGGTCGGAGCCATCGTGACCGGCTATCTCGGGGCCGCCGATCAGGCGACCGCGCTCGTCCGCCTGGTGGAAACCGCCAAGGCCCGACGACCGGAAATTCTCTATTTTTGCGATCCGGTGATCGGCGACGAGGCCGGTCTCTACGTTCCGGAAGCCACCGCCACGGCGATCCGCGATCGGCTCTTGCCGCTGGCCGATATCGCCACCCCCAACCGCCACGAGCTCGGCTGGCTCACCGGCCAGCCCACCGACAGCGTCGGCGCCGCCCTTGCCGCCGCCCGTGCGCTCGGGCCGGCGCGGGTGCTCGCCACCTCCGTGCCCGCGCTGATGCGCAACTCCGTGGCGATGGTCTACGCCACGCCTCACGGCGCGTTCGCGTCCGAACATCCGCTGGTGGCCCACACCCCACGCGGCGCGGGCGATCTCGCGGCCGGTCTTTTAGCCCACCAGATCCTCGCCGGCGCGAGTGACGAGCTGGCGCTGGAGCGCACGGCGGCCGGCGCGTTCGAGATCGTGGCGCGCTCGGCCAGGGCCGGCGCCGACGAACTTGCGATCGTGGTCGAACAGGGCCGACTTCCCCGACCGATGGCGATGGTGCAGATGCGCCGGCTTGCCGAAGCGAAGGGATGAATTTTGGCGCCGCGGCCGATCGCCGGCGTCGACGGCTGCCGTACCGGTTGGGTCGCGGTCGTCACTGACGCGGACCTGAACGCCTCGCCGATCGTCCATGTGGCCGTCCGCTTCGCCGATCTGCTCGCCCGCCTGCCCGACGACACGATCGTCGCCGTCGATATGCCGATCGGCCTGCCCGAACGGATAGGTCCGGACGGGCGTGGGCCGGAACGCGCCGTGCGTCCGCTGCTCGGCATGCGGCAGTCCTCGGTGTTCTCAGTGCCGTCGCGCAGCGCGGTCTTTGCGCAGAGCTTCCAAGAGGCCTGCGCAATTGCGCGCGCAACGTCCGATCCGCCGAAAGCCGTCTCCAAGCAGTGCTTCTACCTGTTCGACAAGATCCGCGAGATCGATGCGCTTTTAACAGCCGAACCGCTGCTCATCGCTCGGGTGTTCGAGGTCCATCCGGAAGTCGCCTTCTGGCGGCTGAACGGCGAGCAGGCGATGTCCCTGCCGAAGAAAGTCAAAAGCCGGCCGGATCCGCCCGGGCTGGACGAACGCCGCGCGCTTCTGGAGCGTTGCGGTCTACCTACGGCGTTGTTTCAGGCGCCGCTTGCCAAAGGTGTCGGCGCCGACGACCGGCTCGATGCCGCCGCCTGTTGCCTGATCGCCCGGCGGATCGCCACCGGCGCGGCCCGCCCCTTCCCCGATCCACCGGCGCACGATGCGCGTGGATTGCCAATCGCGATCTGGGCGTGACAGCGAAGCACTTGATTGAAATGTACACCTAATCGACGTACATTGAGGTATCTCTGATACACGATGCGCCTTTTGAGGACTTCATGCGCGGCTCCGACGAGCACACCAAAGATATCGGCGAGCGGGCCAGCGAGCGGATGAATTTCCGCGCAAAACCGCACATCAAGCGCACGATTCAACGCGCCGCCGCCCTGGCGGGAATGGACGATTCCGTCTTCACGATGAACGCAGCCTATGCCTCGGCGCTGGAGACGATCGCAGCCCACGAACGCACCATGCTTGCGCCGGTCGACCATGACGCCTTCTTCAAGGCACTGGAGACGCCGCTTGAGCCGACCGACAAGCTTCGTTCGGCCGCACAGCGTCACGCTGCCCGCGTCACCTCCAAGTGACGCAAGCGTCGCGCGCGCAGGTCGTCATTGAGACCCTTGATCCGGCCCGACATGACCGCTCGCGCTTTTCCAGCGGCGTCGCCCAGGTCGATAACTATTTCCGCAAGACGGCGAACAAGCTTGCCACGGCCGGAAACACCCGCGTCTTCGTAATGGCCGGTCCCGACGGCCGTGTGGTCGGCTTCTACGCGCTCAACGCCCATGCCATCGACTACCAAGAGCTTCCGCCGAAATTTGCCCGGAACCGTCCGTCGCACGGCTCGATTCCGGCCGCCTTCCTGTCCATGATCGGCGTCGATCAACGCTTTCAAGGACAGGGCTATGGCGGCGACCTGCTCATCGATGCCCTGTTTCGCGTTCTCGCGATTTCGGAGGACCTGGGGATCGCAGTCTTGGTTCTCGACATCCTCGACGACGGCGACGACCAGGCCGTCGCACGCCGCACGTCTCTCTATGCCGGCTACGGCTTCACGCCACTCCCCAGCCAACGGCACCGCATGTTTTTATCCGTCGCAACGATCCGGAAACTCAAAGAAACCGTCGATCGAGACGTGTAATCGACGGTCCCGCCCCCCTCACTCGTCGGCCTGGAGAGCAGCCTGAACGATGCGGCGGTCGCTTTGGGGGCCGAGCACGATCACCTTGGCGCCGACCGGCACGCGCTCGTAGAGATCGGACACGTCCTCGTTGGTCAGACGGATGCAGCCGGACGAAACCGCCGAGCCAATGGTCCAATCCTCGTTGGTGCCGTGGATGCGGTAGACGGTGGCGCCTAGATAGAGCGCGCGGGCGCCGAGCGGATTCTGCGGTCCACCGGCCATGAACTCCGGCAGGAAGGGTTGGCGGGCGCGCATCTCCGCCGGCGGGCGCCAATCCGGCCATTCCGCCTTGCGGGTGACGCGCTCGACGCCGGCCCAGGTGAAGCCTTCGCGTCCGACACCAATGCCATAGCGAATCGCCTGCCCGCCCGGCTGAACCAGATAGAGATAGCGGCCGGCCGTATCGACGATGACGGTGCCCGGTGCCTCGCTGGTCTCGAAGGGAACGATACGGCGCCGGAACGCCTCGCGGCGACGCTCCTCCATCTCTTCACGGGAGGCCTGGTAGGTGCGCCACTGACTCGAGGACGGGTCATAGTAGCGATATTTCGGTCGCTCCGGCCGTTTGGGCTCCGCCCCAATCGGACGATAGTCGATCCAGCGCTCGTTGCGCGGGTCCCAGACGCGGACCGTTTGCGAACCGGCAAGGACCTCCGACATCGTGAAGACGAGCGTGGCGGCGATCACGAGGAGCGCGACCAGACGGCTCATGGCGGCCTCCATATGGTTGATTGGACGTACGGGCGGACCGCTCCGCCCCGTCGCTCCAGAAAGCCGCCGTTATGGTTAGCATGCGGTTAACGCAGAGCTGGTCCAAGCAATTTGCCCTCTCCGGCCGTTGCCTGTCGGGAAGCGGGATGATTTGGTTGGGCCATCCTCCTTCGGCATCCCCTGCCGATCGCTTCAAGAAGAAGAAGAATGGCTCAAAGCACAGACATCGATAGGGCTGCCAAGCGCGGCCTCGTCACCCAGGCGATGCCGATCGTGTTCGTCGTCCTCTGGTCGACCGGCTATATCGGCTCGAAGTTCGGCGCACCGTACGCCGAACCCTTCACCTTCCTGACCGCCCGCTTCGTGCTCGTGTCGGCGCTGATGGGGCTTGCCATCGTCGTCACGCGGGCGCGCTGGCCCTCCGATCGCACCGCACTGCTGCATTCGGTCGTGATCGGCATGATGATGCACGGCCTCTATCTCGGCGGCGTGTTCTGGGCGATCGCGAACGGCATGCCGGCCGGCGTCTCCGCCTTGATCGTCGCGCTGCAGCCGATCGCCACCGCCATCGGCGCGGCCTTGGTGCTGGGCGAACGGCTTTCCACCCGGACCCTGATCGCCCTGGTGGTCGGCATCGTCGGCGTCGCGCTGGTGCTCGGGCCGCGCTTCACGCTGTCGGCAAGCGGCATCACGCCGGCCACCATCGCCGCCGTGGTGGTCGCGATGATCGCTATTTCCGCCAGCACCATCTACCAGAAGCGCGTCGTCACCGACCTCAATCTCTGGGTCGGAGGGCTGTGCCAATATATGGGCGGCTTTCTGGTCTGCCTGCCGCTTGCGGCCTTCACCGAAACGATGGTGATCGACTGGTCTCCCATCTTCGTTCTGACGCTCGCGTGGCTGGTCGTCGTGCTGTCGATCGGCGCGGTCTCGCTCCTGATGCTGATGATTCGCGCCGGCGCGGTCTCGCGGGTGGCCACCTTGTTCTTCCTGGTGCCGGCCAGCACCGCCCTGATGGGCTTCCTGTTCTTCGGCGAAACGCTGACGATCGTGCAGATCGCCGGCATGGTCGTGACGTCAGTGGCGGTGGCGATCGCCATGCGCGCCAAGGCGTAATTCGAGCGGGATGAGGAAAAGTGGGCACCGGTTTTCCGCCCGCATCCCGCTCTAAGAATGAAAGCGATCAACTTATCCCTTCGGTCCGAAGGGGTTGATCTTGCGGGATGAGGAAAAGTGGGTACCGGTTTTCCGCCCGC